>DATLWV010000235.1:0-1760 GCA_035576145.1 Terriglobia bacterium | reverse complement strand
CGCGCTCATAGAAGGTGTGAATTAATTCGCCGGAGAGCGAGGGAGGTTCCCAAACCACATTTTTCGGAATTTCGCCTTCGGAACGCATTATGAAAGGACGCCCCTGTTGTGGGGGTTGTCAGGAGAAAAATCCTGACAACCTGTTCAACGCGCCAACGTTGAACCCACAAAGGAGCGAACAATGAAACGAGATCAGTATATGGGGATGGATGTGCACCAGGCAACGACGGTGGTGGCCGTGCTGGATGGAGAAGGCAAGGTGATACTGGAAGCCACGGTGGCCACCGAGGCGAGCGCGATTATTCGATTGCTTCAGAGCCTGAGTGGGCCAATGCATGTGACGTTTGAAGAGACGACGCAGTCGGCATGGCTGTACGAGGTGGTTCGATGTTTCGTCGCCAAAGTCATTGTTTGCGATCCGCGGCGAAACAAACTGCTCAGCGAAGGCTCAAAGGCAGATCGGACGGATGCGCGAAGACTGGCCGAATTATTGCGTGCGGGGATGCTGCGCGGCGTCTACCACGGCCACGATGCAACACGGAAGCTTCAGCAACTGGTGCGTGGGTACGAAACGTTATCGGGAGACCTTCAGCGGGTCATGGTGCGCATCAAAGCGATCTATCGGAGTTGTGGCATCGCCACAACGGGTCGCGCGGTGTATCAACCCCAGCAACGAGAGCACTGGCTGATGAAACTTGCCGAGGAAGGCCGGCGGCAACGCGTGGAATGGCTCTATGATCAACTGGATCACTTGAGGCCGCTGAGAAAACAAGCCAAACAGGCCATGATCGCGGAAAGTCAAAAGCATCACGCGATAGCGTTGTTGAAAACGATCCCCCAACTGGGTCCGGTCCGGGCGGCGCTGCTGGTGGCGACCCTCGATACGCCCCATCGGTTTCGCACGCGGCATCAGCTGTGGAGCTACAGCGGTCTTGGCGTCGTGACGCACATGAGTGCCGAGTACGAGATTAAAGACGGCCGGGCGACGAGACGGCGAAAGCCGATTGCCACACGGGGATTGAACCGAAACTGCAATCACCGCATGAAGGAGGTTTTTATTGGAGCAGCCACCGGCGGCAGTCACATCGAGCCCTATCGAAGCTACCTGGAAGGTCTAAAAAAACGGGGAATCCGCAAGGAAATGGCCCGACTGACATTGGCTCGCAAAATTGCTGCCGTGGCGCTGACTCTCTGGAAGAAAGGAGAGACGTTCGATCCAAAGAAACTGAACTGGTTGACATAGCCGTTCCGAACGTTCTACCGACAGGCGGATAACCTCCATCGCTCGTTGTCGGTGTGCTCGAAACGGACAAGGTCGAGGGTGAGGATCCTCGGGGAGTTTGGTCCACGACTACGGTCGAAGACCCACTGGAACTCTATCCCCCCTCGCACGGCCTGGAAAAGCCATAGTCCTTTGAGACTCACATAGAACCATGGTCGGCAATATCAGCCGCCAACAGCTTTTCAGTTTCCGAGAATCGCACGACGTCTGAACGACCGATGGATTTTCCATCAAGCGGGAACATCAACCCGACGGCAAATGGGCTGGCTGTCCGGTCCCCCTCAATGGGTCGCCCAGCCGGTCTCCGGGGAGGTATTTCTCTTGACAGCCCCTTTCATAGAACCTCCCCGGCGCTTCGCGCGCGCCGCCACCGCTGCTAACTTAGCGGCGGCAAGTTCTGAATCTGCTCCGACGAGTATTACCTTCTCCGAATTGATTCACAGCTTCATAGACCGCCCTGCGCTAGATTTCGATTTCG
>DATLWV010000234.1:0-14963 GCA_035576145.1 Terriglobia bacterium | reverse complement strand
TGCGCGCCATCGCGCGTTTGGATGATCAGGGTCGCGGAACGGCAAAAGCGATCGCGTGGTTGAGGGCAAACTACATCAAGCCATTTCGTCTTGATGAACTTGCAACCGTTGCCCGCATGGGCGTCTCGACGCTGGAGCATCACTTCCGTGCGGTCACCTCCCTAAGCCCACTGCAATATCAAAAACAGCTTCGATTGTTTGCCGCACGAGAAAGAATGCTCGTCGAGGGACTGGACTCCACAAGGGCCGCTTTCGAAGTCGGATACGAGAGTAGCAGCCAGTTCACTCGCGAATACAAACGCCTTTTTGGCCAGCCGCCAATGCGGGATGTCAAAGCGCGGCGACTGGCTGGCTCTTCGGCCATGAGCCGCTGAGCGTTGTGCAGCCCAGTCACCGTCGAGATGGGCGGAAGGCGCAGACGCTTGCCTTGTCGTGCCTGCAATCTCATGGTGGTGGCGCTGCCCACGTCAATCGCTTACAACTTCGCTGATCGGAGACATTGGACGTGGTCCGCAGACCGTCACGCCATGCGGGATCTGCGGCGCTTGTGTCGATAAAGAACAGTCGTGGACCCCAAAAACCAGGGGACCGCGCTATCTGCTCAGGGCGTAGAACCAGGAAGGACTGCTTTGACTGCTTTCTCCTGGGCGTCTTTGAACAAAGCGCGAAGCCGCTCCGTCTGCGCCTTGCTATCTTGTGAGGGAAGAAAGTTTCCGGCGTTGGGCCGAAACAAAAAGTCCAGCTTGTACGTCTGAACCGGTTGATGCGAAGTGTCCGCACTGCAAGAGCCGCCGACGCCCGGAAAAGTACCTTGGCCCACGGTAACCCAAAGGGACAAGTCCGCCATCCCATCCCCATTCTGGTCACCCAACTCCGCTTTGTTGATAGAACTCCACACAGCGCTGCGCCCACAGGCAACTCGCGTATCGAGTACGCCAAACACACTCTCGCACTGAGCCGTCTTTTGCCTCGTAAAATCACAAGCAGATATCCATTGTGAAGCTCCATCCATGTGCTGGTCTCGAACCTCACAAACCAGAAGCTCGCGCCCCGATTTGAGGCCATATGTCCGGCAAGCCGAAGTGATCAGCCCGGGAGCATAATCCACCATGGCCCAACGGCTGTGAAGTTTTCTTAGCAAAATGCTGCCACCGAAACCCGAAGCATGCGGTTCGCATCCTTTGAAGTCCGCCATCACCTCATCGACGCCGGCCGCGGTGAAACTGCCATAGACAACCGACCGGAGATGGAACGTTTCTTTCGCCGCCATGCCGGGCCGCGAGTTCCCGATGGTTGTGTACCCCGGACACGGCCTGCAACCGAGCAGGGTTGCGGAATTATTGGGAGCCAGCTGAATGCTCCTGGGACAAACAGCACGCAGCAGTGCGGCTGTTTCCGCCGAAGTCGGCGATGGGGACTGCCACATCAGACTTTGACCGGTGCAGAAGGAGCAGCAGAACACGAGGCCGACCACTAGAGATTGTGCCTGAACCCATCCACGCAACACTCACCTCGTTTTGCCACCCTCGGCGCCTTACATCATAACGGAAAAACGTGTACCGCAATCCGCTGTACTTGCGATCTGTGGCACCTGTGTGAATAACGAAGAGCCGCGGACCCCAAGACCGGGGGACAGCGCTACCTGTTGCGGGCGGGCGGTTTTGAGTCAGCATGGCCCTTTACTGTTTGTGTCCGATACCCGGCAGTAAACTAGGGCTTGCAGCCGGGCCGGGAGTTATGATAAAACGCTAATGATGTGGGGATAAGGGACGACGGGCGCCAGGGTAACTTTAGTCAGCGAGGACGACGCGAGTGGGAGCGAGACTGGCGCTTGGAAAGCCCTTAGACCGTCAAAGCATTTCTTCCTATGGGCCGCCCCAAAATGGCGGCAATTTCAACAAAAGACAATCTTTAGAGAAGCAGCCAGGTCCACATTTTGGCCTGCTGGGTCCTTCTGAAGAAGACCGTAAACGCCGATGGTTCGTGCTGGTCATCAGCCCGTTCCTGGAAGCGCTGGCCGTTGGCATCATGTTCTGGGCACTGATGAGCCTTCCGCCCAGTCCTCTAATGGAAACGGTAAAGCATCAAGTCCTGTATTTCCATCCGGTTTCGCCGGCTGACATTGTCAAACAGCCACCCAGGCTGTTGAAGCAGCCGGTCTTGCCGAAGCTGCAACGGGAGGCAATCCAGAAGCCGCCTGAGATGGCGCGCCTCAAAATGCCTGAAATTTCGCAGCCCAAAATTGAGCTGCCCCAGACGCCGCCCGCGCCAAAACCAATTGAGCACTTCAGTTCCCCGGAAGTTCCGCGGCCGGCGCCGCGACAGGTTGCAATGCCCCGCGTGGGCACGTTCAATCCCGGCAGCATGGCCAAAGGAACCGTCAAGCGTCCGTTGCACGAAGTCCAGACGGGAGGCTTTGGAGCGGCCGACGGCATTCCCAATGATCCCGCGGCCGACAGCCACAACCACCTTGCGCAGCTTGGATCGTTCGATCTGCCTTCCGGCCCCGGCCAGGGGAACGGAACCGGCGGAGCGCACGGCATTCGAGGCACAGTGGCCAGCGCAGGATTCGGCAATGGCATTGGCTCCGGCAGGGGCTCCAGGGTGAACAGCGCTCCTGAAGCCGTGCAGCAGAGCGGCTTTGGCAGCGTGGTTGCCGGCAAGGCTGACCGGACTGAAACCACCGCCCAAGCGGCCCCCCTCACGCCGGTGGTTATCCTTTCAAAACCTGATCCTGTTTATCCGCCTGAGGCGCGCCGGCTGCGCATCGAAGGTGAAGTCATCTTAAGTGTTCTTTTCGGGTCCTCCGGGAATCTGCGCGTGCTGAAAGTTGTGCAAGGCCTCGGTCACGGTATGGATCAGGCTGCGGTGGAGGCGGCGGAGCGCATCAGGTTCAAACCTGCTGAGCGCGAAGGCCGTCCAGTCGATTCCACAGCCCTGGTTCACATCATCTTCCAGCTCGCCTATTAGAAGAGGGGTAAGAGAATGAAGCTATTCAGGCATGTCTCGTTGGCCGTGTTAATGGCGGCCCTGGCAGCAGTTGTACCGGTTTCCGCACAGGAGCCGGGAGAGCAATCGAGCATTGTCCGGCAGGCGCTCGAAAAAATCATCAAGCAGGAAAACGAACTGGTGAAGGCGTACGTCAGTTACAGCCCGCGCGTCGAAACCTACATCCAGGAAATCCATACGGAAAAAGACGGCAGCAAACGGTTTGTGGGCGACGATTACTTCCTGGGCCGGCTTGAGGTCGAGGGTGGCGTAAATGAGCGCACCTTCATCCCTTCCAAGGGTCTGACGCTGAAGAGCGTGGTGGGCAACGTACTTCTTTACCGGCCCTTCCTTCGTATCTTTTCTTTCCAGTTCATGCCACAATCTTTTGCCTATCCCATGTTTATTGACCCCCAGAATTTTGACCTGGCGCACTACCAGTTTGAATTTGTCAGGCGCGAATTTCTGGGCCAGGTCCGTTGCCTGGTGTTCAACGTGAAGCCCCGCTATCACGCCGGAGACGGACTATTCGAAGGCCGCATCTGGGTGGAAGACCAGGGCTACCACATTGTCCGCTTCAACGGGAGTTATCCAAACAGCAAGGCCTTTTTGTTCCACTTTGACAGTTGGAGAGAAAACCTCCGGCCGGGCCTCTGGCTGCCCGTCTACGTCTACAGCGAGGAAAGCGACCTTTCTCAGTATGGCGTTCCCAACCTGGGATTTCGGGCCCAGACGCGGATGTGGGGCTACGTTTTGAAGGCCGCCACGCCCGATCAGGAATTAACCCAGATCCTTGTGGACTCCAATTCGCAGGTTGACGACGCCAGCGCCGAGTCGCATGACAACTCTCCCCTGGAGAGCGAGCGCGACTGGAGGCGCGAGGCGGAAACCAACGCGCTGACCCGCCTGCAAAAGGGGGGCTTTATAGCGCCGCCCGGACCCGTGGATAAGGTGCTGGAAACCGTGGTGAACAACCTGATCGTGACCAACCACCTGGACAACCTGCCCGCGATCCACTGCCGGGTCATGATGACCTATCCCCTGGAATCATTTAACGTGGGCGACACCATCGTCATGAGCCGCGGCCTGATTGACGTGCTGCCGGATGAAGCCAGCCTGGCCATGGTGCTGGGTCACGAACTGGCCCACATCGTCCTGGGCGACACCGTTGACACCAAGTACGCTTTTTACGACCGCATGATGATCACGGATGAGCAGCTCCTGAAGAAGTTTGACTTTGCCCACACCCCGCAGAGCGAGGAAGCTGCGGACCAGGAAGCCGTCAAGCTGCTGGAAAACTCTCCATACAAGGACAAGCTTGGGAAGGCCGGACTGTTCCTGAAAGCCCTGAGTGGGATCGCACCGCTCACGCCCAATCTGTTTGGCGCCCACCTGGGCACCCGCATGATTGACAAGAACCAGCAGCTCAGGATGGCCCAGCTGATCCCGGGGGCGCCGGAACTTCAACCGAACTCCATTGACCAGATCGCCGCATTGCCGCTCGGGGCACGCATCAAGGTGGACTCGTGGGATGACACTATCCGCCTGATGAAGTCGAAGCCAGTCAACCTGGTCTCTGCCAAGGACAAAATGCCCTTTGAGGTGACTCCGCTGATCCCTTACCTCACCCGCTACAACGACAACCCGGTGCAGCAGCAGGCGCAGCGATAGCCTCCTGTTCCACAAAAAATCCGCTGTTGTAAAGGACTACCCTCAGCTTGACCGTTGACTACAGGCCAGGCTGCGGGTAGTCTACGAGTCTGTGGACGTTCGATTGCGAAGCCAATGTCACAGGGTCGGACGTCCGGGTGGAAGGGCGTGCCGTAATTGCCTGGCGAAGCCTGGTGGTATCGATCGCCTGGGGTATCAACAAAAGACTGGCAGCAAAAACGATCCTGCAGCGAGGCCCCGTAACCGGGAACACCTTGCCCCACGCCGCGCCTTCACACAAGCGTGAATTAGCACGGTCCAATGTCAATCAATAAGCCTCCTTCGACAGCACAAGTTCGGACCGCTCTTGGACTCACTGCACTGTTGCTTCTGGGCATAGTTCTTTCTAACACGGTTCTCAATGACCCGCTCGGCTTCGATTTTTCTATCATCTATGCAGCAGGCACGATCCTACGCAAGGGAGATGCTTCCAAGCTTTATGACCTCGGGGTACAAGCACAGGTCGAAAGAAGTTTTGGAAGAAGAAAACTCCTCATCTACGATCACCCGCCTTTCGAAGCCATTCTTTTCGAACCGATAACAAACCTCAGTTACACCACAGCTTACATTCTGTGGGGCCTGATCAACGTTTTACTTTGGCTGCTCTTTCAGGCCGTGTTTCGACCGTTTGCGCCTGTCCCCAAGAACGACCTCCATTATTTCCTGCTCTGTTCCCTGTTTTTCCCGCTATGGTCGGGCCTGATGCAGGGACAGATGTCAATGCTCCTCCTGTTGGTTTTTTCACTGACCTTTGTGCATCTTGAACGCCGTCAGGACTACCGGGCCGGAGTCTTCCTCGGCCTGGGTTTGTTTAAATTCCCTGTTGTAATCCCTTTTGCGCTTATCTGTTTCCTGCGGAGCAAGTGGAAGATGATGATGGGTTTCGCAACCGCGGCCGTCCTGCTTACAGCCCTATCTCTCCTGGTAGTCGGGCCAGTCGGAGCCATCTCCTATGTCAGGATGCTGGCCGCCGCGACGGCAAGATCAGGTGCGCCGGCCTACACCACCTTGCCGTGGGACATGCCCTCGCTGACGGGTTTCCTGATGACCTTCCTCGTTTCTCGCATAAGCCCAAGATCGATCGAAGCCACAGCCGCAATTCTTGGAGGAATCCTCCTGCTGGCAACTGCAAGGGTCTGGCGGCGCCACGATAAGCTTGCGGATGGTGATTCGTCCGGCCTAATGTTTGCAGCTGCGCTGACTCTTTCGCTGGTGACTGCCCCCTACCTGAATCTGCACGACTTGAGTCTGATGCTGCTTGCAGTTTTCCTGGTGCTCGGGTCATCACAATGGGCATCTGGGTCACGTTGGACCGTCGTTCTGAAAACCTGCATTTGGATTCTTTACATTCCTCCGGTGTACGTCCTTTTGCTCAGACACAGCAAAATGTCACTGCTCTTCCCGGTCCTTCTGTGCTTTGCGCTTGCTGCACTCCTTTTGGCCGTCAATTCTTTACCTCGCACTTCATCACCAGAAGCCGGGGGAGCAGCAGGAGCGGTGATAGCCTCCGGCTCCGCAAGAAACTGTGACACGTGCTAAAGGTGACTCGCGCTGCTCTCCGGTTGACAAAAGGTCAGGCAGGCTGCGGGCGGTCTATGCATCTGCAGACGGTTGCGACGAGCGGGTGGTCCCTACCCTCCCGTTGCAGACTCGCTGCTCTGTGCTTCGGGGTAAGGCAAGAGTTGTGGAGGGTTGCTGTCGGCATCAACCAGCCACACGTTGCGGCCTTTGAAATAATCGATGAGTTCTTTATTCTTCGCTGGCCCCATGTCGTGCGCCCATATGACCTTTGCAGACTCCAGATCAGCCCGGTTGTAGACCCACCCGTCGAAGCCGTAATCATTGTCTGCACTGTGGTGAACAATGGCAAGCTGGGGGCCGGGGTACCGTCTAAGCTCGAGAAGAACTTCTGCTCGTCTGAAATCAGAGGCCGTCAGATAACACCAGTCAGGTATTTTGTTGTTCGCCCAGGCAGGTTCGGCCGCCCGCAGAAGCAGCAGGAGAACGCAGATTGAAGGGATAATCCTCACGATGAACAGCCCTGAGGGCTTCCCGCGCCATTCGAACGATTGAACGCGGCGCATGGCAATCAGCACGAGGGCAAGAAAAGCACAGGTAACCGGCGAAGTGTAATGAGGGAGGTACACAATGGGAAGCAGGTTCGACAGGATCACGATCGCCGAAACTGATATCAGGAGACGCGTGCTCGGGCTCAATTCCTTCCAGGAAGCTCCATAAGGGAGAATCCCAACTGCCAGTATGAGCGGAAGTATGAAGACGGCCCCAAAGTAAAAACTCGCAATGATTCCGAGTCTCGTCAGCGTCCCCGCAACCAGGCCTGTAAACGTCCGCGTTGGCTTGTAAAATCCGTCCAGTGTTTCAAGAACAACACGTTTGATCTGAGGATAATGATAAACAGGCATTGGCCGCACGGGTTGCCAGGGAAAATACGGAACTGGATTGTAAGTATGGTTATAAACGAAGTACGGCGTGTTGAAGGGGGATCCCGTGGTACGCCAGAAGTAGTAGCCCATCCCGACCATGGTCAGGGCCAGCACGGCGAGCAGCGGGACAACGGAGCACCTGAGCGCATGACCAAGTTGAGGCCGTTTCAGTTTCCACAGCCAGACCAGCAATGCTGCAGCCACGGGGATGGCGAAGAATAGGCCCTCATAGGGCCGGCTTGTGGCCAGGATGGCAAAACCGAGGCCCATCAACAGAGCGTTCCTCACAGGATGCTGCTGTTTCATCCTTGGCAGCGCTCCCAGTACCAGCGCCCCGCCCAATGCTGAAACTGCTCCGCCCCAGTAGCTGTTGGCCCAGTAGTTGAAAGTTCCAAAGCGAATCAGCGCCAGGAAACCGCCCAGCAGCGCCCAGCGCTCGCCCACCCAGGCCTGCAGCATCCAGGTGATGGCGGCGCACATCAGACCGATGCTCAGCCAGACGCCCCAGAAGGGATCTCCCATTAATGCCTGCCCCACCGCCATGATCATGCCTTGGGCTGGCCAATACTTGGAAGTGTAAGTCGGATGCCAGAGGATGGCAGAGTTTTCGAAATGCACCCACATGGGGCTCGTGGGATTGGTCAGTCGACCGTGGGCAAAAGTGTCCGAAAGAAGCAGGTATCCGAACTCATCGCTAACGCCCGGCACAGGGATCGGCAGAATTGGAAGCAGCGCCGCCCGCAGGGACAGAGCCGTGAGCCCAACAGTAATGATCGATAATCCACGCTGCCGCGCCAGATTGCCAAAGGTCCGCTCGAAAGCTTGAAACCAGTGCCTTCCCAGGTTTGGAGCTTTGAGAGCCAGTATCAACGCAAGCAATGTCAGCCCGGCCTCGATCGCAAGAACCATTTTCCTCTCCAAACAAGTTGTGAATGTCCCCCATTTCGCCGGTTGTGTCAAGCCACGCCTGACAAATGCTCTGTGATGAATCCGGGGGCCGAAAACATGAGGCAGCAAAGTTTATGGGGTAAAACACAAATTCAGTATTGGCCCATCAAGGGTAGGGTCATGCAAAGCCCCAAGGGCCGGCCGTTGGAAAATTCTGCAACGCCCTGGGGAAAGGTGACTTCAACTAGCCATGCATTCTGCCCGAGCTGTCTTGCCGCAGGATTCCGTTTCCTTATACTTCCTTCAGGTGGTCTTCCTTTGAGGTCGGGAAAAGTGTGGAGCAAAGATAGCTGAGGAGGATTCGAACGCCTTCGACAGGCGTGAAGCCCAAAAGCGCATCCTCCGCCACGAGCGGATAGAGAAAGAACTTTCTGCGGTAGTAGATTCGCGACAGGCGCGGCCGCAGCAGGAACTTGTCACCAATGATTTGCTGCCAAACCTGGATGACCACAGACTTCCCTTTCGCCGGACAATTTGTGCCACTGCATCCCCTCGTCAAAAAAAGTGGCTACCGGAAGAGCGTGAGCTTTCGCGCCCCGAAATTCCACACGAAAACTGTAACGCCGCTCACCCCTTTGGCAAAAAGATAGTAAATTCCCAGCCTCGACTGGAAGAACCACAGTATCAGCTCATTGAGGCCCAAACCGACAACGCCGATCAGGACGAAGATTGTCAATTCAGCAGAAGTATTCTTGAGTGTTCGCCGCTGGAACACCCAGGTCCTGCTGAGCACGTAGGTTACTGTCGTGCCCACCAGGAATCCGATGGGCGCCGAAACGAGATAATTGACTTTGACGAAATGCGTCAGAGAAAAGAGGGTGAAAGTGTCGCAGACGAACGCGAATCCACCAACGAACAAGTAACGAAAAATTTCGCTCCGGACGCCGCCTGGTTCCCGACCTGCGCCCATCCCCGGGCAGGTGGCACCATCGATGATTTGACTCGCGTTCATAGAAGGGCCGGGAAAATAGATCACATGCTCCCAGCACGGGCTAACCCCCTATTCCGGCACTGCACGCCTCCCTCCCTTGGCGCAAGCACAGTCACTACTTATCCCCCATTTCGCCTTCCAGCACAACAGAATTCTAATGTCCATCTGCTTTCGCCAGCCATTCCGTTCGTGCTGCTAAGGATTGCCCTGAGGCGTCGGAACCTGTTTGCGGATGTCCTCCGTGGAGATTCCCGCCTCCGGATTAATGACATGGGTATAAAGAACGCTGACCTGGTCACGATAAGCAACTTTCCAATCGGGCATGACGGCGAGCAGGGTTACCAGCGGAGAGTCGGGTGGCATCAGGCATGAGTCAATATGATATTTGCGCATCAGAAAAAACGTCTGGGGTTGAGGGTAATAGATGTGGAGGTAGTCAAGCAGAACGCCGCCCGGCTCGTAGATGTCCGCCCTGCCGTCGATGAAGACTTTCTGCCCCAGGTTTTCGATCAGATAGCCGCCCCAATCGTCGAAGTTGAGCATGTGCCCGTTCGCCGGATGTTCGCGCAGGTAACGGACCGCGCCCGTAGGGTTCCACAAATCCACGGCCTTTTGCAGCCTGGCGCGTGACGGAAACAGAAACACGATAGCCCCGCAGGCCGCAGCCATCACCGCGGCGTTCAGCGCGTATCGTTCTCTTCCCGCGGGCTTCCTGTCCACCCACTCAGCCAGCACCAGCGCAAGCATCGGCGCAAACACCGGAACCCACAGCAGCATGAACCGGGCGTGAAGAATGGTCTCACCGGTGGCAAAAAGCAGCAGGAGCAGTTCTGCAATCTGGAGCTTCTTGCGCGTGATCAATTGCCCCGTCACAAACACCAGCAAGAGGACAAGAAACCACTGGCCGTAAAGCCGGCTGAAGTCCAGCGTATGCCACTCCGGCACCACCTGCGGAATCATCGGCAGAAAGATGGTCATCTGGATGGGATAGGCCGCCATGTGCGTGCCGTAGGGCGTGATGATGCACGCCACCAGGCAGAGCAGGAAGATGGTTGCCAGCCGGCGGCGCTGGTCCGGCTTCCAGGCCGCAGTCTCCAGGTACTCAAGCCGGAATTCCCGCAAGCCTGCCACCCAATACACACCCATGGCCACAAAGCCCAGCACAAAGGTTCCGTGCGTGTTCACCCACAACAGGAATAGCGGAGGAAGAATCCAGAGCGCCCGTTGATGCCCCTGCCGGAACCGCTCCAGGCTGATCAGTGCAACCACCAGAAATGCCGAGCCCAGAATCTGCGGCCTCATGCTGAAAGGCAAAGACGCCAGCGGCAGCAGCAACGCGCAGGCAAGGAACGCGGCCTTCACGCTTCCGCTTCTCAGCCAGGCGTAGTAATAAAGCAGCAGCAGAATCCCGCCGGCCAGCACAGCCAGCAGAACCATGAGGGCGTGCATTCTTCCCAGCCCCCAGAAGATGGCGATCACCACATCGCCCAGCCACTGGTCGGCAATCCAGGGATTGCCGAACGCCGTGAACGAATAGAAATCATGAGTAGGCCAGGCGTGGTTCGCCAAAATCCACTTGCCCACCGCCAGGTGCCACCACATGTCGCCTTCAAAGCAGTAAGCGGAATAGACATGCTGGTGCAGCGAGGCGTTCATCAGGTTCCAATAGCGGTCCAGGCACGCCCCGGCCACCAGCAAAACGCCCAGCAGCACCGGAAGAGAAAATATCCTTCGGGTAAGCGTGGATGCCATCGGCTGCCGTGCTGTTTCAGTGGATTTCGCGGTCTGCATGGTCGAGATCGCGGCATTCAGGAAAGGAACCAATGCCCGCGACATTATATAACGAGCCGCGCGCCAGGTGGTAGACGCCGCCGCGCCCAATAATGTCCCAATTCGTAGCCGCGAGTTTACCTCGCCAGCGGAGGCTTGCGGGACAACGGCCTGCAAATAAACAAGTTATGGCTCACTCCGTTCCTGCCTTGCATGTCGCGTGCTATACTACTCCGCCGTGAGGCCTTTCGGGCCTGCTGGCGTTCCGGGCCCGATTCTCCGGCTCGTTCGTTTGTCACAGAGCGGCCTGCCCCAAAGTGGGCCCCGGTCAACAGGATGGAATTAGAACTCAGCATCATCATGCCCTGCCTGAACGAGGCCCAGACCCTCGCAAGCTGCATCCGCAAGGCACAGGGCTACCTCCAGCGCTCCGGCGTAAGCGGCGAGGTTGTGATTGGCGATAACGGGTCAACCGACGGTTCCCAGGAAATTGCCAGGAACCTCGGGGCGCGCGTTATTGACATTCCTGTCCGCGGCTATGGCGCGGCGCTGCTGGGGGCCACCGTCGCGGCGCGCGGCCGCTATTGCATCATGGGCGATTCCGATGACAGTTACGACTTTGAAAATCTCGATGGCTTTGTCCAGAGCCTCCGCGAGGGCAACGACCTTGTAATGGGCAACCGCTTTAAAGGCGGCATCAGAAAGGGCGCCATGCCCTGGAAGCACCGCTACATCGGCACGCCCGTTCTTTCCGCCATCGGAAGAAATTTTTTCCACGCCAGTGTGGGTGATTTCAACTGCGGCCTGCGCGGCTTCTCAAAAGACGCCTTCGAACGCATGGACCTGCGCACCACCGGGATGGAATTCGCCAGCGAGATGGTGGTGAAAGCTGCCCTGCTGCGAATGAAGGTCAGCGAAGTGCCCACCGTGCTCTCGCCCGACGGCCGCGACCGTCCGCCGCACCTGCGCTCCTGGCGCGATGGCTGGCGGCACCTGCGCTTTCTGCTCATGTACAGCCCGCGCTGGCTCTTCCTCTATCCCGGAATGCTGATGTTCCTGGCGGGGCTGGTGGTGGCCGCCATCCTGCTCCCGGGCCCGGTTGTCATCCACGGCATCGGCTTTGACGTTCACACTCTGCTCTATGCCTTCACTGCGGCATTGCTCGGTTTTCAGTTCGTCGCCTTCGCCGTCTTCACCAAGGTTTTTGCCATCACTGAAGGCCTGCTGCCCCCGGACCCCCGCCTCACCCGCGTCTTTCGCTGGGTCAAGCTGGAAACGGGACTGGTGATCGGCGGCCTGCTCGTCGCCTTCGGCCTCGGCGGCTCCATCTTCGCCGTGTCGAACTGGGCAAGGGAAAGCTTCGGCGCCCTCGATCCCGACCGCATGCTGCGCATCGTCATGCCGGCTGTCTTCGCCGTCGCCCTCGGCGTCCAGATCGTCTGCAGCTGCTTCTTTTTGAGCATCCTCGGCCTGAGGCGACACTGAAGGGTTGCCTAAAATGATGAGCCAAGAACCGATGGCAACTGAAAGAACGTGGGTTAAAGATGCCGAGCGTGCTCAGTGTACAATCTGCGGCGAAAACCGGTGGAGCTTCCTGCGCCAAGGTCGCGACCTGCTCAGGCCAGAAGAGCAAACAAACTTCAAGCTCTCTCGCTGCAGATCCTGCGGCCACGTCATGCAAACCCCCGTGCCGAGCAAAGAGACGCTTCGCAAGGCATATTCAACGGAGTACGAACCTTACCGCCCTGCATGGAAGCAAACCGGGTGGCCGCTGTGGAAAATACTCCGCGAGTTGACAACCCGTCGGCGCATGGCCCGTTTGAAAGCCCATGGAAAGGGGCAAAAGCTGCTTGAGGTGGGCAGCGGCGCGGGTGACTTCCTTTACGCCGCGCATCAGGCTGGCTGGAAAGTAAAAGCCGTGGAGTACAACGAAAAGTCAGCAGCATCCCTCCGATCTGAGCTCGGACTCGACGTGCGGACCGGAGAGCTCAGATCCGGTTTGTGGAATGAGGGTGAGTTCGACGTGGTGGCGCTCTGGAATGTGCTTGAGCATGTACCGAATCCACGGGACGTACTCGACACGGCTTGTTCCTACTTGAAAGCCGGCGGCTTGGTTTACATCGGGATACCGACGCTTGACGCTACCGAGCAGGGGAATTGGTTCGGACAGCATTGGGCGTTACTTGATCTTCCAAGGCACCTCAACTTTTTCGGGAGAGCATCACTATCTAGAATCTGCGACCAAGCGGGTATGGACCTCATCTTATTCCAAACACCAGCAATCGACTCAGCTTGGTGCTACTTTGCCAGTTGCCGCAGCTATTTACTCCATTCTTGCAGCACACCGCAAAAGTTTTTGCGACTGCTCATAGTTGGCATGAGAGCCCTCTTTACAGTGCCATTCATGACTCTTCGTGCCAAGCAGGCGCATGGAACCGAAGCTTTCGCTATAGCCGTGAAAAGAGCGAGATGAACCTGTTACTCCATGTTGCCGTCTCCGTTGGAATCTGCAGCACATATGGTCACCCAACCTCGGAAACTTTGGGACTTTGGAGTAAATAGGAACCCGTGAAAATTCTAATGGTCACCCATTATTTTCCCTCGCACCATGGTGGGATCGAACTCGTTGCGGAAAGGCTCTTCCGTGGTCTTGCTCAGCGACAGTGCATGGTTATTTGGGCGGCTGCAAACGTAACTAGTCCTCCATCTGAGGTTACTCCTGACTCAGTTTTACCCCTCAAAGCTTGGAATGGAATCGAAGCGCTTACCGGAGTACCGGTGCCGATTCCCACCATCGGGGCGCTCAGAAAGCTGTTTTCACAGGTTCACCAGGCCGATCTTGTCCTGCTCCATGATTGCCTCTACCTTTCTAACATTGCAGCCCTCTTGTACGCGCGGATGGCAGGGGTCCCGGTTGTGCTGGTTCAGCACACAAGGGTAGTTCCTTATCGCAACAGGTTACTGCGCGCCTTCGTCGGGCTGGCTAACAGACTTATCGCGCGCTGCATGCTCGCTTCAGCGCAGCAAGTCGTTTTCATCAGTCAAAACACGGCTCGTTATTTTGCCTCGGTCCGCTTCCGCCGGCCACCGGCTGTGGTGTTCAACGGTGTCGATATTGAGCTGTTCCGGCCCCTGAAAGAAGGTGAAGACCGGAGTGAAGTCCGGGAAAGGCTGGGCCTTCCGAAAGAAGGCATCGTGGTACTATTCGTTGGCCGGTTCGTAGAAACAAAAGGCCTGTCAACAATGAAGCGCCTGGTGGAAATGATCCCGGAGTGGACGTGGGCCTTTGCCGGCTGGGGACCGCTGGACCCCGGAAGTTGGAACGCGCCGAATGTCCGGGTATTTTCCAATCTTCGGGGCGGTTCGCTGGCCCCCCTCTACCGCGTCTGCGATCTGCTTGTCCTTCCCAGCACCGGCGAAGGGTTCCCGCTCGTTGTGCAGGAGGCCCTGGCCTCCGGCTTGCCTGTTGTATGCAGCACCGACACGCTTGGTGCGGACAGCACCATGCAGGAATTCGTCCGGGGCGTCACCGTGTCCGTTGGCGATAAGGAACGGACGGCGCGTGGATTTCTGAAGGCCATCAAAGAGTTGATTGCTTCCGGGACGGAGAAGAGTAAGGCTGAGGAGCGTCGTGCCTTTGCCGTCTCGCGCTACTCGTGGGACGCTACAGTGGATCGATACCTTGAAATCGCCTCGCGCCTGGTCCCACCGGAAAGGTCCGATGCCGGAGAAGGTGAAAGCCTCGAAGAGAAAGGCCGCCGATGAAATTGCGCCGCATACTTCTGGCGATGGCTTCCGTCGCGCTGGCGACCGTCCTCATCTACCTGGTCATCCGGATCGGAAACATTGACCTGCGTGCGACATTGCACGAAATTGCGGGCGCCCGCCCCTCCGCACTGGTCGGGCTGGTCCTCCTGAACGTCCTGCTGGTCTATCTTTCCACCGAGAAATGGAGAAGCGTGGACGCTGCTTTGAGGCACGCCTCGGATCCGGTTCCCTCAAGGATTACTGCTTTCGTTTTTACCAGTGCGGGGATGACACTGGGGCTTGTGCTTCCTGTGCAGCTTGGTATGACGGCCGCCCGCACGTTTGGAACGCACTTTTACGGCAGCCCGCTGAAACGCGGAACAGCCGGTACCCTGCTTGAGCAGAGTTTTGATGTCGTGAACGTT
>DATLWV010000233.1:0-2341 GCA_035576145.1 Terriglobia bacterium | reverse complement strand
TTAGTGCCATTTCTCTGTTCTTATGGCCGAGTGGGAGCAGGCTGTTGCCAGCCCACCCCCCTCTCAGAACCGTACGTGAAAGTTTCCCTTCATACGGCTCAAGCCGCTCCAACCGGTGCACCCAGATATGGGCACGCGGCGGCAACCGCACGGCTAATCGGAATCTTATCGCTTATCCTTGTATCGCCGCCGGGGCCAAAGAGGCTGGCCGACTGCAACCACGGATACGCCAGAAAATGCATCGGCGTTTAGCGAAGTATTCAGTGTAGTTTGGGTCATAAGGATGAGCTGCCCCTCTGACCTTCAGGTGACGAACAATGATAGTGCTGGCCAATCGGTAGAGTTTGAGCACGCGACTCTCGCCCTCGGCCCGAGGTACCCGGACGCTAAACACCCCTTCCGGCCCACTGGCGGAGAAGTATTTCTGCTTCTTCCAGTTGCTAGACTGATCGGGATGGCGGCGGGTAATCCAACGCCAAATTTTGTGACCCACATAATAATCCAATTTCGTAAAGGTCCGCTTGGCTGCTCCATTGCGATGGTAGTTGGCCCAACCCCGCAAGAGCGGGTTGAGTTGGCGCAGGAGCGCCTCTTGTGTGAGGCCCAAGGCGGATTGAATCAGTTGACTGACTTTGAGCCGCAAGCTTTTGACTTTGTTCTTTGCCGGCTTAATCAGCAATTTATCCCCATATTTGCGCACAGTGTGCCCCAGAAAGTTAAAGCCCTTATCGATGGAGGTAAGGACGGTCTTTTGCTCTGAGAGTGCCAGACCTCGTGCTTGGAGGAAGGCCGTCAGGGCCGGTTTGACTTTCTGTTCGAGTAGTTCCTGAGTTGCGCCCGTCACGATAAAGTCGTCGGCATAACGCACGAAGTGGACCTTATCACTCTGGCGGGTTCCAGCGCGGACGGCTTGCTCCAGGCCATCCAAAGCCATATTGGCCAGGATGGGAGAAAGCAAACCACCTTGCGGAGTGCCCGCTTTGGTCGGAAACAATTGACCTTCTTCCCAGTAACCGGCTTCCAGCCAGGCCCGCAGAAGTTGCTTGTCCATAGGAATATGGGCCAGTAACCAGGGGTGGCTGATTTCATCGAAACAGGCCCGGATGTCACCTTCAAGAATCCAGGGGGCGGAGTTCTTTTGGGCGAGCATGGTGAAGCACTGCTCCAGAGCATCGGCACAACAGCGGCCTTCGCGAAAACCATAGGAGTATCTGTCGGCCAGAACTTCGGCTATGGGGGCGAGCGCCAGCGCATAAAGCGCTTGCATGGCGCGGTCGTGCAGGGTGGGAATGCTCAAGGGTCGCAGTTTGCCGTTGGGCTTGAGGATGTAAACGCGGCGCAGGGGTTTGGGTTTGTATCCGTGACGTTTGAGGTTGAGGGCGGCTTGGATTTTCTGTCTATCGGTTCGCCAGATAATATTATCTACACCAGGGGTTTTGGTCCCTCGATTCGTCGTGACTCGATGCACCGCCATCAGTTTGGCCGCGCGGGAGTGAGTCAGGAGCCACTGCAAGGCTTGGGCCTTGCGGTGCTGTCCTGCTTGTGTTGCCTTGGCAATACGCATTTGCAGCCGCCGAACCTCTTGTCGGAGTTGGGACCAATCAATGGTCTTCCACGTGAGTGGTACAAAGGGGAAAGGCGCATCAGTCCTTTGCGGGACCGTCATTTGCTTCCTTTCTTTCTCGGTGGTTCTACTCATTTTCTTGCCAGGATTGACCGGACCGACGTGGGCATATCCAGCGCGTTACCGCTGGCCTTGGCTTGTTCGGTCTTCCCAATGCTGCGCCCCCTGACCCGCCTTGCGGTGAGGTCGGCCCGGTCGCGAGTTCGGGCGAGGTTGGCAGCGTTTCCATGTTCTGCAAGGTTCACAGGATGATTTAGGTTCGCTCTCTACACCGGCAGTCTTGTGTGTTCGCGTTGGGCCACCCGTGACGGCCCAAACCGACTGCGTACCTTTTGGTCCAAGCCTATAGTCAGTCTCTTTGGCTTGTTACCACTTACGATGCTTGCAAGCGTTGATTTCGTTTTAACCATGTCATCCAATTCTAGTGCCGTCCCCGGAGTGAGACTCCCGGGGTTGGCTCCATTGTCCGGAAGGCTTCAGACCCCAAGGCGCGACGCGCCTGACGCCTGCTTCCGTAGAATACCTGTGGCGAAACACAGGGCTGCTTATCAGCAGTAAACATTGCAACTTCATGTCGCGAGACGGGTTATGGTACGGGTTGGCTCGAAAAAAATGCCCATTTTTCTTGTACATGTACGCTAGGACGGGTCACCCATTAAGGCGGGTGTCAACACGGAAAAAACATTATCCGTTCCGATTTTTTTCTCTCACCGGTTT
>DATLWV010000232.1:0-5654 GCA_035576145.1 Terriglobia bacterium | reverse complement strand
TAACCTGCGTAGAACTGCCTACTGTGACCGCGGTGGATTGTGCGCTGCCAAACGCGACAGCAGCTCCTGCCTGAAAGCCTTTGCCCGTAATGGTGACAACCGTTCCGCCTGAGGTCGGTCCCTGGGCCGGAGAAGCGCCGGAAACGCCAATGCTGGTTGAACTTGAACTGGCGATGTAGCTGAAGCCACCTGCCATTGTCGCCGTTTGATTGTGAGGGTTTTCCGTTATGGTTACGCTCACGGTTCCGGCCGCGTGCGCCGGTGTGACGGCCTGCAATTGGGTTGAGCTCACAACAATTACCGACGGCGCGATAACACCTCCGAAAGCCACGGAGGCAGACTGCGTAAATCCCGCGCCTGAGATGGTCACGGAGGTTCCCCCCGTTTGGGGCCCGCTGTTGGGCCCAATATTGTTGATTGAAAGCTGGTTGCCTGAATGGCCCCATGCCTTCCTTTGAAACCCTGCGGCAAAGTTTGTGGCGATGGAAAATGCAAGGATGGAAAAAACGGAAAGAAGGTAATAACGGCGGTTACCTGAGGTCGGCCCGAAAATACGCATTCTGACTTTCCCTTTCTTACGCGAGCTCGCGATCTGCGCATCGGTCCCCCTCGATTAACTCAATGCCTTGTTTGTCGTCTTCTGCTCTTGCGAGTTAGAAACCCGCTCTAAACAGAGCAGAGTCCGTGTATCATCAGCCCTCCCCAATGAGTGCTTAAGTGCACGTCCTTAACGTCTGCAGGTTTTCAGTCAGCCGTGTCTACTCAGATATTTTTTTAGCTACGATTCGGTTTGAAACCCTGCTTTTACAGTCCTCGTGGCTGCGGCTCTTAGAGTACTAAGGCGAACCCCTGACCAACAACTGTACGAAGGGCTAGAAGAGGTTCAGGTTCTTTAGGGAACAGGTGGACAGGATTGCCTGCATGGTGCCGGGATTTCATTCTGTTGCGGCACGCCGCAGGCCATGCCCCCCGGGGTTGCGTTTGCTTAGGGGCGGACGGCGCCTGCAGGGGAGAACATTCGGGGTTAGGTTATGGAGCGGAGGGAGAAAAGGAACAATCATCCTCTGGTCTGCCTGCTTTCCAACCATCCTTTGTTGCTGGGTGAGTTCGCCAGGAAGCTTTCCCAATCCCACTTCACCGTGAAAGCTTTCCGGCTCCGCCAGGTTTTCTTCCATGATGTGAACCAACTGGGGATTCCCACTGCAAAGGTTTATGTGGTGGATGGCCACGATCCGTTCGCCCCGTCTCTGGTGGGCGGTCTGGTGAACCGTTTCCCCAACTCACATGTAATTGTCCTCTCTGAAAAATTCACCGATTCCACCGCATTTCCGCTTCTCGAGCTTGGTGTCAGGGGCCTTCTTGATTATTCCGAGGCTTCAACGCATTTGCCGGAAGCGATTTCTATGGTGGCCAAGGGAGAATACTGGGTCGAGCAGCAACTTTTCTCCCGATTCGTGGACTCATTCGTCCAAAAGGGTCGACGGCGTCCTGTTAAGCCGCAGTCAACCCGCCTCAGTTCGCGGGAACGCGAGGTGCTCGAATGCCTGCTGAAGAACCTTTCAAATAAAGATATCGCCAAAAAGTTGAGCATTACTGAAAGGACGGTCAAGTTCCACGTCTCAAACCTTCTGGCCAAATTCAACGTGAGGCGTCGGGTTGACCTGATCATGCTTCACCTTCACGATTAGCTGTTCCGGCATTTCCTGATTAGAGATTGATTGCGCTGGTCGTAATCTCCGCAAAGTTCCGCGGCATTCCCCATGCCGAAACCACCGAAGGCTATGACTCCGTAATTTCTCCAGCAATCCACCCCGCCCACATCTTTCCCGCCTTCCTCTACCAGGTTGTTAAAAAACTTCCTCTCTCACGTCATCCTGAGCGAAGCGAAGGATCTGCTTTTTCATTTCAAGTAAGTTAAAGCAGATGCTTCTCCCGCTTTGCGGGATCAGCATGACGGGTTGCCTTTTTCAACATTCCGCTAAAGCATTTCTTTTTCTCTCTCCTCAGTTCCATCCCAAACGCAATTTGGCAATTCTGGCTGGGCCACGCGGCCGCAGAAGGCCGCAGTGTGCCCATTTGTGGTTGTTGTGCAACCGCAGCCGCCGGGATATTCTTTCAGGCACAAAAATGAAAATAATGCTGGAAGTCCGCGAGGCTCTCAGGTTTAATTAGGCAGGAAAAGAGTCATTTCCGTCTTCACTTTTTGAAACAGAGGGAAGGAGAAGGCCCGCTTATGGTTGCGAAGCGCGTGTTGCTGGTTCTTGCTTTCGGGTTGATGGTTGTGCCCATCCTGCTGGCGCAGGACACCCAATATCCGCCCAAGCGCGAACAGATACCGGGGCCGCCCGGTTACCTCGATCGCGGCAGCCATTGCTGTTTCACCACGGAGCAGAAGGAATATTCTGAAAAAGTCTTTCAGGAATGGATTGCGGACATCAGGCATTTTCGCATGGAGCGGCTGATCCGCGCCGGTTATAACGGCTCCGAGTACGTGCGGACGGAATTAAAGTGGACGCAGAGCTCCTTCATCCAGCCCCAAATGATGATGCAGGACCGGTATTTCTATGATCCAGTGGCGCACCGCTACACCGTGGAGCGATACCTGGATGACCTGAAATCCCGCTACGGCGGAATCGACTCCGTACTTATCTGGCATACTTACCCGAACATCGGCATTGATAATCGCAATGAGTACGATTGGCTGCGCGACATGCCCGGTGGCATTGCAGGCGTCCGCCAGATGATCGAGGACTTCCACCGGCATGGAGTGAAAGTCCTGTTTCCCGTAATGCTGTGGGACCAGGGGACCCGCGACGAAGGCGTGCCCAACTGGACGGCCACGGCGCGGCTTCTTGCTGAAGTGGGCGCGGACGGAGTGAACGGCGACACTCTAAACGAAGTCCCGCTGGCGTTTCGCAAAGCCTCAGATGCCACCGGCCACCCGCTGGCCTTTGAGCCCGAAGGCGCCCCTGAAAACCCCGCCGAGGCTCTGGCCTGGAACAACATGAGCTGGGGCTACTGGGAATATCCATTTGCCCCCATGGTGAGTCTTTACAAATGGCTTGAACCCCGGCACATGGTGAACGTCTGCAACCGCTGGGCCCGCGACAAGACCGACGACCTGCAGGCCGCATTTTTCAACGGTGTCGGCTTCGAAAGCTGGGAGAACATCTGGGGCATCTGGAACCAGATTACTCCACGCGATGCGGAAGCGCTTCGCCGCGTGGCCACGATTGAACGGGCGTTCCCGGAACTGCTGATCAGCCGCGACTGGACCCCGCACACGCCCACCCTTCGCTACGGCATCTTTGCCAGCATGTTTCCCGGAGCCGGCGAAACTCTCTGGACTCTCGTCAATCGAAACCAGTACGACGTAGAAGGCAAGCAGATCGAAGTGCCTTACAAACCCGGCACGCGCTACTTCGACCTCTGGCACGGAGTCGAGCTCAAGCCGGATGTCCAGGGCGGCACGGCTGCTCTGAGCTTTGACGTTGAAGCGGAGGGTTTCGGATCCGTGCTGGGCACAACCAGCGAGCCGGACCCGAAACTCAATGCGCTGCTCGCCACCATGCGCCAGCTTTCAGAAAAGCCGCTCGGCTCCTTTTCGCACGAGTGGAAGTTCCTGCCGCAGCACGTCGTGGAAATTCATCTAACAAAGCCGGCATCCGCAGCCCCGACGGGCATGGTCCTTATTCCAGGCGGCGATTTCACGTTTGACGTGCACGGAATTGAAGTTGAAGGCGGCAACGACGTCGGTGTGGACGTGCAGGAGCCGTGGGAAGATTCGCCGCGCCGCTATCATCATCACCGGATGTCTATCCATGCGTTTTACATTGACCGCTACCCGGTGACGAACGCCGAGTTCAGGAAATTTCTGGACGCCTCGCACTACCATCCCCAGGACGATCACAACTTCCTGAAAGACTGGAAGAACGGGACCTACCCGGAGGGATGGGGCAACAAGCCCGTCACCTGGGTTTCGCTTGAAGACGCACGCGCCTATGCCGCCTGGGCCGGCAAGCGCCTTCCGCACGAATTGGAATGGCAATATGCGGCTCAGGGCGCCGACGGCCGCCTGTATCCATGGGGCAACGATTGGGACCCGGCTGCCGTTCCACCATTGGATAAAGGAAATGAACTTCCTCCACCTTCCGCCGTTGACTCGCACCCGAAAGGCGCAAGCCCGTTTGGCGTGATGGACCTGGTGGGCAACGTCTGGCAGTTCACCGACGAATTTGAGGACCCTCACACAAGCGCTGCCATCCTGCGCGGCGGAAGCCACTATCATCCGCAGGGCACGCGCTGGTATTTCCCGGAAGCGTTCAAGCTGAACGAGCACGGCAAATTTCTGCTGATGGCTCCCAGCACTGACCGCTCCGGCACGGTCGGTTTTCGCTGTGTTGAAGACGCGGAATAGAGCAGATTGACATTCTTGATGTGAAAGGCGCTCGCGATGTTTGTTCCCACAACTTATGCCGTGGCTCTCCTTATGATGATTCTCAGTATGGTCTGCTGGGGAAGCTGGGCAAACACCCAGAAGCTCTGCAAGAACTGGCGCTTTGAGCTCTTTTACTGGGATTACGTCTGGGGAATCCTTTTGATGTCCGTCTTCATGGGCTTCACGCTCGGCAACACCCAGGCGGGAAGCGCTGACAGCTTTATGACCAACCTCGGCCGGGCAGACGCCCACCACCTGATGCTGGCGTTCGTGGGCGGCATCGTTTTCAACATCGCCAACATCCTGCTGGTTGCCGCAATTGCGATTGCCGGCCTGGCCGTGGCATTCCCCATCGGCATCGGACTGGCGCTGGTGATCGGGTCGATTCTCAATTACATCATCACGCCGGCCGGGAATCCGCTGCTGCTGTTCGGGGGCATCGCGCTGGTATGTGTGGCCATTGTGCTGGACGCCATGGCTTACAGGAAGATTTCGCAAGATTTGAAACTGAGCACCAAGGGCATCCTGCTCAGCCTGCTTTGCGGCGTGGGAATGGGACTGTTCTATCCCTTCGTGGCCAAGGCCCTGACGGGCGAGCATCACCTGGGCCCCTATACGGTGGCCTACGTTTTCGGGCTCGGGGTCCTGGTGTGCACGGTCCCGCTGAATTACATCTTCATGCGCAGGCCCGTTTCCGGCCCGCCGGTCCATTTTGTGGATTACCTGCGAGGGAAAAAGTCGCTGCACTTCTGGGGAGTTCTGGGAGGAATGATCTGGGGCGTGGGGACCATTTCAAACTTTGTGGCTTCCTATGTCCAAATGGTCGGCCCTGCCACTTCCTACGCCCTGGGGCAGGGCGCGACCATGGTGTCGGCCATCTGGGGAGTGTTTGTGTGGAAAGAGTTCGCGGGCGCTGACCGCTCCGCCAAACGGCTGCTCGCCCTGATGTTTGCTTTTTTCATCGCAGGACTTATTTCCGTCGCGCTCGCGCCTGTCATCAAGTTTTAGCAATGGTGCGCTGGCTTGGGCAGCACAAGCGTCGCCTTTCTTGCGATGACTGCGGCGTGCCGTCGGGTGGCGCATCTATGAAGGGGGCGGCGAGGTCAAGGGAAAAATGTTGGTGCTTTGTTTTGAGTGGCGGAGCGAGCAGGCCCCCTTACCCGAAGCTGGTGGGATGCGAGCGCAGCCACACTTCTCCCTTGGCGTTTGAACGCCG
>DATLWV010000231.1:0-2130 GCA_035576145.1 Terriglobia bacterium | reverse complement strand
CTACCTCACGTCCGCTAAACGGCTCAAGAAACAAGATCCTTCGACTTCGCGCCTGAGGGCGCTGCGCTCAGGATTTCGCCAGGAGGCTCTCACCCCACCGAGCGAACCCCGTGTTCGGATTCATGACATCCTTTACAGAATGTACCGGGACATCCTTTACACTCCGGCGCGAGCTGAGCAAGCGCAGGAGCAGCAGAGGAAATGGCCTGGAAAACGATGGATGTCCGAGAGCAACGTGTGCAATTTGTGGTGGCGGTGGCACGGCGGGAAAAACCGTTGGCAGCCTTATGCCGTGAGTTTGAGATCTCCCGGCCGACAGGGTATCTGTGGTGGAAGCGTTATGAAGAAAACGGAGTAGCTGGGATCGCGGAGCTGAGCCGGCGTCCGCACCACAGTCCAGAGCGAACCCGGATGGAAGTGGAGAGTCGGGTGGTCGAGATGCGCAAACAGTATCCGGACTGGGGAGCACGGAAACTAAAAGTGGTGCTGGCACGGGAGAACGTGCAGCTGACGCACAGTACGATTCAACGCATCCTTGCCCGTCACGATCTGATCCGGGACCAAGATCGGCACCGGCCGGCGGTGCAGCGTTTTGAGAGGAGCGCGCCCAATGAGCTATGGCAAATGGATTTCAAAGGGGCGAAAGACTGGAACCCTGTGATCGGACCGCTGTCGGTGCTGGATGACCATAGCCGCTATGTAACGGTGTTGCAGGCCGTGGAAGGCACACGCACGGAATTGGTACGGGAACAACTGGAAAGCGCCTTTACCGAGTGTGGAGTTCCCGATGCCATGCTGATGGATCATGGGGTGCCGTGGTGGAGTGAAGCGGCCCCTACCGGTGCGACCCGGCTGACCGTATGGCTGATGAAGCAGGGGATTCGCCTGCATTGGAGCGGCTACCGGCATCCGCAGACGCAAGGCAAGGTGGAGCGGTTTCACGGTGAGTTGGAGCGCGCCTGGCAGCTGCGCGGTGGAGACGAAGCAAACCGGCAGGCTTGGCTGGATGCCTATCGTTGGGAACATAACCACGTGCGTCCGCATGAAGCCCTGGACATGAAAACGCCGGCCAGTGTGTGGAAGAAGAGCGAACGCCGTTACGATCCCCATCCACCCCGCTGGGAATATCCGGTTGGTGCGAAAGTGCTGAAGCTGGATGGGAAAGGCAAGATGGACGCTTATGGAATCCGCTGGACCATCAGCCGAGCCTTATGTGGAGAGCGGGTGCACCTGGAGCGTGTCGGCCCGCGGGTCTTGGTCTATTACTGCCACACCCTGATCCGGGAACTGGACTTGCAAAACCGCAGCTCGCTCGCCGTGGAGCGGTTTAGGGCAAAAGCCGATGAGTAACGCAGGCAGTTGCATGTTCTCCAGCTTCTCCGCAGCGGCCATCGTGAGTTTTTTTAGGCATGGGGGAAATCTATCGATGCAATGGGGGAGCAGCTTCGATCAACCTGCTCCCCGACTCATTGCCTCGATGAGTCTCCAGCTGGTTATTCCTGGGTGGGTTGCTCTCCAGCAGAGCCCACTTGCGCTTCGCCAGCCGAAGGAGATCATGCCAAAACAGCAGAGCGTTGCAACAAGAAAAATTCGCAGCTGACTCTCTTTGAGGGCCAGTCCCAAAACCAAAACTGTAAAGGATGTCCCGAGACAAAATGTAAAGGATGTGCCGGTACTAGACAAACCCCGCGCTCGGCGGGGGCCCCGAGGCTCCCGCCTGCGGCTCACGCCTGTCAAACGCCTCAAGTTATAATTGCCTATGGCGACCAACCTGCAGCCGGCCTCACAAAAAGAGCTGAGGCTGCTGAACACCAAGGCGCAGCAGCTATTAACCAAGGTCGCCGCAAATCGCCCTAAAGACGATCTCGACATCATCCGCAAGGCCTACGAATTTTCACTGAAACATCATCAAGGGCAGATCCGCGCTTCCGGTGAGCCGTATCTGGTTCATCCGCTTGAGGTTGCGCTGGTGCTGGCGGACATGAAGCTGGATTCCACGGCGATTTCCGCCGGCTTGCTGCATGACGCCATTGAAGACACCGATGTGACGCATGAGGACGTGCGGCGCGGGTTCGGCGACCAGGTGGCCCACATTGTGGAAGGCGTAACCAAGATCGCCAAGATCGATTT
>DATLWV010000230.1:0-11898 GCA_035576145.1 Terriglobia bacterium | reverse complement strand
GCATCGTTCTGCTGAAGAATGAGAACAACCTGCTGCCGCTGAAGAAGGATTTGAAGTCAGTTGCCGTGATCGGGCCTAACGCGGACGATGCCGTCAACATGGTGGGCGATTACTCGCCCGAGGTAATCCTTCAACACATGGCATCGATCCTGGAGGCAATCAAAGCTAAAGTATCACCGGCTACCCAGGTGCTTTACGCCAAGGGATGCGCCGTGAACGACCAGGACAAGAGCGGCATTGCGGCAGCAGTTGAGGCTGCCAAAAAGGCTGAGGTGGCCGTTATTGTGGCAGGCGAACAGACCTGGAGAAATGGCGATCACAACCTGCCGCCGCCAACTGACGGCGAAGGGTATGACGTTGCAAGCCTGGACCTGACCGGCGTGCAGGAAGACCTCATACAAGCTGTGGCAGCGACGGGGACGCCGACTGTGCTGGTGCTGACCAACGGTCGGCCGCTTTCCGTCCGCTGGGAAGCGGAGCATCTGCCGGCCATTGTGGAAGCCTGGAACCCGGGCGAGGCGGGCGGGGAAGCCGTTGCGGACGTCCTGTTCGGCGATGTCAACCCGAGCGGGCGTCTGGCAATTACCATTCCGCGCAGCGTGGGGCAGTTGCCGGCTTATTACAACTACAAGCCCTCGAAAGAATATTGGATACAGAGAGGCTGGGCTCGCCACCGCGGCGGGTATGTCGATATGCCTGCGACTCCGCTCTACCCCTTCGGGTATGGGCTGAGCTATACCGAATATCAATACAGTAATCTTCGCATCGACCCACCGCAGATTTACAACCAGGGCGTGACTCACGTGAAAGTTGACGTGCAGAACACAGGAAAGCGCGCCGGCGAAGAGACTGTCCAGCTTTACCTGCACGAACGTTACACCCCGGTGGCAACGCCCGTGAAACAACTGCGCGGGTTTGAGCGGGTGGCGCTTGAACCGGGACAGAAGAAGACCGTGACATTTACACTGGGGCCGGAAGACCTCCAGTTGCTGGATCGTGATATGCACTGGGTGGTTGTGCCGGGAACGTTTGACATCATGATCGGGAAATCATCCGCGGATATTGTTTTGAAAGGCGCGCTGGAAGTGAAAAGTTCAGGGCTGGTGGCAGGCTATGAATAGTCGCTAAAATCGATTCGAACTACCCTAACGGGAAAACTCGAACGTGAAACCCTTTAAGAAGCCGAAGATAAAAGAACTTCCCTTGAGTGTGGGAAGGCCATGCGAAGCGAGCCTCTGCCGCTGGAGTTTCACCTAGCACAACATTACGACAGGAGGAAGTGGATACCGCCGTTCGGATGCCGAAAACCCGCTCCCCCTATAACTACTATGGGCCGAACCCTAGAGTGAGGTGGAAACCTTTCAGAAGGAATTCGTCGTGTTTCTGGGGGCTCGTTATGCAGTGGCGGTCAGCAGTGGTCCCGGCGCGTTGCCCGTCGCGTTCTGGGACCTGGGTGTCGGACTCGGGCAGGCAGTCATCTTTATGCACCCGCACGGAGTATCAAACATCATCATAATGGAATGGGGCCTGCACTTTACACCAAAAACACGAACTTCCCGCAACATGCCAGTGTCGACGCAGGTGGATTTCCGTGGAACCTGGCGGAAAATGCGGAGCCGCACCCAAGCTATGAGCGCGGAACTTGACTGGCGGCCGACAGCTTGCCCGGGCGGGGCATCATACTTGCCATTCCCTCGTGTTTGACACCGCCCGAAGAGGACAACATCATTCTTGCATTCGAAAAGGCCTTGGACGTGCCTCTCCGGGTTTAAAGACACGGGACCTCAGGGTGAGAACAACTGGTATTATTGCTGCGGGGCGGACATCGAGTGAACAGACGGCAGTTACTTAGAATTATGGGTGTGGCAGCAGGCGCTTGCGTATCGAAGGCGCCCTTCTTTCCACAAACTTCCGTGGCGGCCTCTGCTTCAGTACCCTTCGCTCGCTACATTGATGTTGGCTACCAGGCCGGCCTCACTGCCAAGACCGTATTGCGCGGCGATCCAGCAAGAGACTTCCTGTTAGCCACCACCGGAGGGGGCGTGGCGCTGATTGACTATGACAATGATGGCTGGCTCGACATCTTTGTGCTAAACAGCTGGGGACTGCACGGGTTTCCTGAAGCCGAGGTACCCACCAATCATCTGTACCACAATAATCGTGACGGGACCTTTACGGACATTACCGAAAAGGCGGGCCTTATTCACCACGGCTGGAACCAAGGGGTATGTGTCGGAGATTATGACAATGACGGTTACCAGGATCTTTTTGTAACCCAGTATGGCAAGAATCTTCTTTACCATAACAACCACGATGGGACTTTTACAGATGTCACGAGCCGCTCTGGTCTGTCAGCTTCGCCGGATGCGTGGAGCACCGGGGCCGCTTTTCTGGATTACGATCGTGACGGGCATCTCGATTTATTCGTTTCTCACTACGTTGACTACGAGTACGGGCTCACTTTGTATGGCAGCAACCCGAACCTTGAGGGCACTCAATCGCCAGTCATGTACGGGGTCGCGGGGTTGACGGGGACTCGCAATACTCTGTATCACAACAATGGAGACGGTACCTTCACAGATGTATCGGCGAAGGCCGGCGTCTTGAAAACGCAGCCCGCCTACGGCTTTACGCCGCTTGTGGCCGACTTTGACAATGACGGCTGGCCGGACATCTACCTGGCGGATGATTCCACTCCCAGCCTGCTTTTCCACAACGACCACGACGGCACTTTTTCAGAAATCGGTCTGCTGGCTGGCGTCGCATACAACAGTAATGGGCGCACCCAAGCCGGAATGGGAGTGGATGCGGGTGATTATGATGGTGACGGGAGATTCGATATTGTCAAAACGAATTTCTCGGACGAGCCACCGGCCCTTTACCATAACGATGGGAAGGGATTTTTCACAGACCTCACAGCCCAGGCCGGCCTTGCAGGAGCCGTGCAGAACGTGAAGTGGGGAACGGCATTTCTTGATTTCGACAACGATGGCTATCAGGACATTGTGATCGTTACCGGACCGATTTATCCTCCCGGGGTCAACAACCATCATCCCATGGTGGCTGATAGCGGGAGAAATCTCCTTTTCCGTAACCTGCGGAACGGCCGTTTTCAAGACATCTCCGCAGAATCCGGGACTGCGTTCACCGAGTCTCGCTGCGGGCGTGGTCTGGCGGTGGGCGACCTCTTCCACACCGGGCAGCTTGATCTGGTGGTTAACAACATCAATGACCGGCCTTCTGTTCTTCGCAATCAGGCGCCTTCGCCCAATTCCTGGCTGCTCGTCAGGCTGATTGGGACCAAGACCAATAGAGCTGCTATCGGGTCGCGGGTGATTGTGAGCACAGGATCGCAACGGCAGATGCAGGAAGTGCGTAGCGGGGGGAGTTTCTGTTCACAAAATGATTTGCGACTTCATTTCGGCTTGGGGCCGAACGTCCGTACGGCGCGCTTGGAAGTACTCTGGCTTAGTGGGGCAAAGCAAGTCCTGGACAGTGTTACAGCCAACCATCTGGTTACGATTGAGGAAGACAAGGGAATCACGGCCCAGGAATCGTGGTAAGTTGGGTTGGTGCGGCCCACGAAATGCAATTTGCCCGGGTGCCTGGAGCAAGGTCATCGATTTCGAATGTTTTGGAACGGCTCCATGACAGCTTTTGCCCCTCGAAAGTTGTGGTGCGTTCCGGCGGTCGTTTTCCTGTTGGCGATGCCGGCGGTAGGACAAAACACAAAACAATCAGCGCCTGAAAGTGGACGCGGGAGTTCTGAGGCCTACCATGAGGCGCTGAATCTCCTGAAAGCCCATCGATTGACCGAGGCTCTTGATGTGATCCATGCGGGCCTGGCCAGAAACCCATCCGATTGGCAACTCTGCGACCTGCAAGGGCTCGTTGAGAGTTCAATGGGACACCCTGACGCGGCCGAAGCCAGCTTTCGAAAAGTTATTGAATTGGCCCCCACGCGCGCCCTCGGCTACGCAGACCTGGGAGTACTCGCGCTCCAGCTCGGAAACGAGGAAGAGGCTGCGCGGCTGTTTCAGTCAGCTCTCCAACGAGAACCGGATAACTTTACAGCGCGGCTGGGGTTGGGCACCATTCTTCTCGCCTTGAATCAGGCCCAGAAAGCAGCGGATTTATTAAAGCCTGCGTGGGAGTCTGACCCCAGGAACTTCAGAGCCGGATACGAGTATGCCCTGGCGTTACGTGCATTGAAGCGGTCCAAAGAAGCGCACGACGTTCTCTTGAAGTTAAGTGCGCCCTCCGAACCTGGCTTCGCTGCCAAATACTACGCGCTGTCGGGAGCGCTGGCTGAAGACCTGGAGGACTGGCCTGCGGCCGTCCAGGACTATACCCACGCTTATCAATTGGCTCCAGGCGAGATCGAAATTTATTCATCCTGGGTCCGCGCTGTAGTCAAGAGCAAAGATTCGGACGCGATTCGATCTCTTCCAGCCCCTCCGGCCGGGCTTTCAGCAGAGCAACATTTTTCATTGGGGGTCTTGTTCGCATCTGCGGGCTCCTTCACGCAAGCCATTCCTGAATTCAAGGAGGTGTTAGACGCGGACCCTGCCAACGACTTAGCGGCATATAATCTGGCTCTTTCCTACCTGCAACTCGGCAACCGGAAGGAGTCCATCGATGTGATCCATACCGCATTGCAGCAGAAACCTGCAGCACCGCTCTACAACCTGCTGGCATCGGTGGAGGAAAGCACCGGAGATTACGTTCAGGCGGCGCGAGATTTCAGACGGGCCGTGGATCTGAACCCGGAAGATGAGGAGTATTACTTCGATCTGGGGGTCGAGTATCTTGCACATTATGCTTTTCGGCCCGCTTTGGATGTGTTTGAAGTGGGAAACAAGAAGTTTCCAGCGTCGCTGCGTGAAAAGGTAGGCCTGGGTTTCGCCCATTATGGCCTGCACCAGTATCCCGAAGCGGAGAAAGCTTTTGTGGACGCATTGGAAATCAATCCTTCGGCTCCAGCTGCGGCAGCAGGGTGGAATACGGTGACTTCCTTTCTTACGCCAGACGGTTATAAGAAGATCAGTGAACGCCTGTGTAAACTGGCAGCGAGGTTTCCTTCCAGCCCTAAAGCACTTTACTACTGTGGCACCAGCCTGTTTCGCGCTGGCGAAGGCATGGCCAGTCCCGCCGATCAGGATGCCGCCAAAAATTACCTGGAACGTTCGCTTCGTATCAACCCCGATGCTGCCGCCGCTCATCTTGAACTCGGCAAGCTCTATGGTTCACGGAATGAATACGAATTTGCGGTTCATCAATTTATCGAGGCGGTTCGAATTGATCCAAAATCTGCAATGGGACACTATCAACTGGGCCAGGCCTACCGCAAACTGGGCAAGTTGAAACTTGCGCAAGAGGAACTTGCTCAATATTCTGAACTCTCCCAGGAACAGCAGTCACAAATCTCGCATTACCAGAGCGAGATTAAAAAGTTTATTGTGGCGGAAACACCCGACAACCGTAAATAGGTCCACGTTGAAGCCCACGAGACCGTCTATCGTGTTCTCCAGCGCTGAATGGTACGCTTCACGTCGCAGATGTCATTGGTTCTCACGCGAATAAACAGTTACCGTGCGGGATGGTATGGGAAGAGAAAAAGGACTCAAAGGGACCAAAGAACTTTCTTGATCACTAGTCAAAACCCGTGAATTCGAGGCGAAGATTATCTAGTATCGTCATCGTATGAAAAGACTTTATGGTTCTTAAGAGTGGTTTTCAGATAGCGAATTCTCATCGCCGCAGTAATTAATTCCCGTAGATATTAATAATTGACAAAAGACACGACGGCCTGTATACTCGCGCTCACTTCTTTGGGTGATCGACTGAACAGAAATTGAGAGAGCGCAGGGTAGTGCGCCATTTGTTCTGACTGAACACTTTGTGCGTGGATGCTTCGAAAAGGATTTGTTTTTGTAATAAGGAGACTCGAGCGAGCGTGCGATGAATTGCTGTCCGCGGCTCCGCCGGATGTGGAGCGTCGAGCAAGAAAACGAAGATGCAGTGGGGTGCAGGTGAAAGGGTCATCCGAATACTCATGATACTGGAGGGCCGGTCAATGAGAAAGCGTATTGCCCAAGCGGGAGAGTTCTTCGTAATCATTGTATTTATCGTGTTTTTGAGTGTCCCAGCTTTGAAGGCGCAGGTCGACAGGGGCACGCTCACCGGGACTGTGAAAGATACGAGCGGCGCCGTTGTGCCGGGAGCCGCAGTGACCATTACGAATGTAGGCACGCAGCAGACAACTCTCCGCACCACCGACAGTTCCGGTACCTATGTTGTCACCAACCTTCCCATTGGCCAATACACCGTCAATTTCGAAAAGGCAGGATTCAAGCGAACCGTTCACAGCAATGTGACCGTCAGTGTAAACCAGACAACTAGAGTCGACACGACCCTGGAAGTGGGACAAGTCAGCCAAAGCGTGCAGGTTTCAGCCGCTCCGCCTCTCATTCAGAGTGAGAGTTCGTCACTGGGCACGGTGGAGACCGAACGCCGCATCGTTAACCTGCCACTCAACGGAAGAAACTTCATTACTCTGGCATATCTGGGTCCTGGCGCTAATACCGCTCCGCCCGGGTCGAACGTCAGCGGAGGAGTGTTCGAGAACGTGCGCGCCAATGAAGGGCTCACAGTAAACGGGCTTTCGGCTTCTCAAAATAATTTTCTGATGGATGGCGTAGACAATAACGAATGGGGGCTTGGGGGCGTAGTGGCCTTGCCGCCTCCGGACGCGATCCAGGAATTTCGGACAGAAGAAAACGCTATGAGCGCCGAATTCGGCCGCGGGGGCGCAGCAGTCAACATTGTGCTCAAATCGGGAACTAACCAGGTTCATGGGAGCTTTTGGGAATTCGTTCGGAACGATAAATTCGATGCCCGCAACTTTTTCGACGACACGCGGCCTCCATTCCGCCGAAATCAGTTCGGTGGTTCTGCAGGTGGTCCCATCATTAAGGATAAGCTCTTTATTTTCGGGGATTACCAGGGAACCCGTATCCGGCTGGGCCAAACATACGTTTCCACAGTCCCCACGGTCCTCGAACGCAACGGCGACTTTACTGACTTGGGCACTCTCATCTATGACCCTTATACTACAGACCCGAACACCGGCGTCCGCGCGCTTATCAATCCTTCTGACCCCAATGTGATTCCTTCGGGCCGCATCAATTCGGTGGCGCAGAATGTCGTGAATCTTTACCCTGATCCGAATCGGCCCGGTGTAGTGAACAACTACCTTTTGAATCCGAAGTATACCCAGGACGAAGATTCAACTGACATCAAAGTAGACTTCCCTTGGCGGTCGCAGGATCAGTTTTTCGGGCACTACACGTTTGATGATGTCCGAGCGCACACGCCTGGTCCGCTGGGTGACATCGGGGGAACCGAATGCTGCCCGAGTGACGGTACGAACAGAGCGCAAAATGCTGCGATCGGGTGGACTCATACCTTCAGCCCCACCATGCTAGCGGTGGTGACGGGGGCCTGGGAGCGATATTTGGTGAAGGCCAACCCGCTGCAGTATGGCAATAATCTTTCTGATCAGCTGGGAATTCCCGGCGCTAATCGCGGCGATGCCACAACTTCAGGGCTGACAACTTTCAGCATTGCAGGATTCACGGGACTGGGTGATTCGCTTTGGACGCCAGAATTCGCGGCCGAAAACATGGCCGATCTTTCGGGGGTCCTCACCAAGATGGTGGGGAAGCACACCCTGAAGTTCGGTGTGAAATATATCAAGCTGCAGCGGAACTTCTTCCAGTTGGAAGCTTCCAAAGGATGGTACCAGTTCGACGGATCTTATACTCAGGACCTGACGACTGGAAATGACGGCAACGCCTTGGCCGACCTTCTTCTTGGTGTTCCAAGCTACAATGAAAGGGATGCCCTTCAAGGGAGATTTCCGACTCGCTATTGGAATCTGGACGAATTCGTTCAAGACGATTTCCGGGCTACTCCGGACCTGACAATCAATATAGGCTTGCGCTACTCGATCTTCTCGCCGGCTGCCGGGCGCATCGGCAATTTTGACTTCCAGCGGGCCATCGTTATCAATGACCAGGGAGCGGGCCCGAACGCGGTCACGGAGCCGCATGCGGGCGTTGCCTTCGATTATGGTGACTGGGGGCCCCGAGTTGGCTTCGCCTGGACTCCTTTCGGCCATAAGAGCACTGTCGTGAGAAGTGCCTTTGGAGTCTTCTACTCCCCGCAGGGAAACATCTTCGATGATTTAGGTTTGAATCCGCCATTCCTGGACTTCGCGAGCCATACTTATGCCGCGATCGCTGTTCCCACGGCCAACCAGCTGATTTCTTCCGGGTTTCCCTCAACCATCGTTTATCCTGATCCTCTGAATCCATCGGGAACTTTGCGGGTCCAAGGCGGCAAGCGCTGGATGCCCAAAATCATGGAGTGGAATTTCACTCTCCAGCACCAACTTGGCCAGAACTGGATGGCACAAGTTGGATATGTGGCCACTCGAGGCTACAGGTTATGGAACCACGAGAGCACCGATCTGAATGCGCCCTTCACCCCTCTCGACTCCAACTTTTCAGATGATACCGGCAACATGGGTCGTCCTTATTTCAATAAACTTCCTGACCTCGGTTCTCTTCGTCCTTTGGATTATGCCCAGCTCGCCATGTTCTACAATTCGCTCCAGGCTAAACTGGAAAGACGATTCTCAAATGGAATGTCTCTCCTCACGGCCTACACTTATTCCAAGAACATTGGCACTTCGGACGGGTACGTATCTGGAAATATTCAGAACCCCTATAATGCGGAGGCAAGTCGAGGACCTGTGACCTCTGACCGTACTCATCAACTGTCTCTGAGCTATTTGTACGATCTTCCTTTTGGGAACGGAAAGCAACACATGGTTAACGCCGGGAAGCTTGCCAATGGCATTCTTGGAGGCTGGGAAGTCGGCGGTATTACTGCGATTCAAAGCGGCTTGGCGCTTACGCCTGGCCTTTCATTTGATCCTACCAATACGAATTCCGGGAGCCCGCGGCCTGATATGATAGGCAACCCGAAAGACTTTTCTTTTGACACTTCGACCCAGGCTGCCATGGGTTGCAGTCAGCCTGGAAAGCAAACCCTGGATTGCTTCTACAATCAGGCGGCGTTTATTTTGTCGCCGCTTGCTCCTGGCCAAGTTTCCGCCCACGTGTTCGGCAATACCGCAAATGGAGTGCTGCGCGGGCCAGACCTGATCACCTTTGATTTCTCGACAATGAAGAATTTCAAGTTCAATGAGCGGTGGACCCTGCAGTTCCGCGCCGAGATGTTCAACATATTCAACCATCCGAATTTTGCAAACCCCGACACTACAGTGGACGTTCCTGGCGGTGCGAGTATCAGCAGTACGATACCGGACAACCAGCGCGAGATTCAGTTTGCGCTGAAGCTTCTCTTCTGACGCGAGTGAACTGCGATGACGTCCAACGAAGAGCCAGCTTTGCCAGGGGGGCAAAGCCACAACAGGGAAATCATTTTAGGTTCGAAGAAGGTAATCATGAATCGAATCCCCTTGATCCTCGTGCTCATCCTTTGGCTTGCGCCCGCTTTGTGCTTTGGACAGGAAACCAGGCTCGAAGAGATGACCGGTAAGACAGTGCTTGTCTTTACGCCTCACCCGGACGACGAACTGTTCGGCGCGGGCGGGACAATTGCCCTTCTCAACAAAAACCACAACAAAGTCTTCATTGTGCTTTACACAAACGATGATAAGGGCAGCTACGACCTGGAAATGAGTTCGGTGCGCCTGGCCCGGATCCGGAAGAGCGAAGAAGAGGCCGCGGAAGCTGTTCTGGGCACGCCAAAGGAAAACATCATCTGGATGGGGTATCACGATGGCATGCTTGAGTATGCGCCGCAACCTAAGCTCACAGAAGAGGCAACGGCAATCATTCGGCGGATTCGTCCTGACGTTCTTTTAAGCATCGACCCGGGTGACTGGTACGTTCGCTGGCATAAGAGTGACCACCGAATGGCCGCAGTAAACACGATTGACGCGGTACGCGCCGCCGAGTTCTGGCTTTACTTCCCAAACCAGTATCTTGAAGAGCACTTGGAGCAGTATCAGGTACCTATGATGTATTTCTACTACACTTCGCCACAGGATACGAATTACAGGGTCAACATCGACAGTGTAATGAACCTCAAGCTGGAGGCGGCCATGAAACATGTCAGCCAGTTCGAGCCGTCGATCCACCATTATCGGCCGGATTGGGACCCCAGCGACAAGGCGAAGGCTGAAGCAGAATTGAAGAAGCAACAACCCAAGAAGGACGGGCATTACGTCGAGGAGTTCCGAAAGGCAACCGGATTCAACCAGGAATGAGTCCATTCGCTGCGTTCCACTTTCAATCCGACATACCTTTCCAGCGTCTCTTTGCCGGACCCACCCGCGCCGCGAGGTCAACCTGCCGGTGGTTATTATCAGAGAATAGCCCTTCGCAAACATTCGCCGGCGACGGAGCCATGTTAGAGGGGGTGTCTCTTGGGGTCGAACCGCGCATGCATAGTATCGAGTTGTCAACCTCAATTCTTCTTTCGGAGTGGTTTCCATAATTCTTCTTTCGGAGTGGTTTCCATGGAGCAAGGTGTCCGTTGCCACAACCGGTTCAAAACCCACAGGCCAGCAAAATGAGGAGAGGGGGAAACACTATGCAATGCTGTTTTAGGCTTTCAACAGTGCGTGCAAGTTGTTGCCTTGTTATCGTGTTGATTTTGGGGACCCTATTCCCCTCAACATTGGGTGCAAGTCCGCAGGATGCCAACGTGCCCACACACATACCGCCCAAACGCTCGTCGCAGATACACGACGGATTTGGCATTAATTCGGATTTGCCTCGAAAGCCCTGGCTGCCGTGGGACCACTGGTGGTGGACGCGCATGGCAGACGCCGGAACAAAATGGATCCGAATCGGGCAATACGAAAACAGTTCCGACCTGACCAGCTGGGACTGGATTGAGCAGAAGCGTGGCGTTTACTCGGCGCCGCCGGGGCTGGACGACTACGTCAACTGGCTGAACGACAGCGGCGTCAACATCCAGGTCCAGTTGTTGTATGGCAATCCGATGTACACCTCTCCGGCGGGCAAACGGCCGGATTCCATCACCCCCGAGCCGGGCAGCTTCCACAACGATGACCGCAGTCTTTATTCGCTCTTCTGGGCCCCGACCACCCCGGAGCAGATTGCCGCATTCACCCAATACGTGCAGTGGATGGTACGTCATTTTCGCGGGCGCATCCACTACTGGGCGCTGTGGAATGAAGAAGACATTGGCTACTGGAACCCCTGGGGAGACCCGGAAGAATACGGCCGCCTGCTGAAAGCCTTCGTCCCCGCCGTTCATGAGTCTGATCCCGAGGCCAAAGTAATCTACGGCGGGCAGGCGGACCCTGTTCGGGAGTTTACCAAGCGAGCGCTCGATGTCTGCCAGTGCGCCTCCGGCATCGACGTCTTCGCTTATCACACGTACCCCGGTTACGGGAGAAACGTGAACCCGGAGATGATGGATTACGGGGCGTACGGCGTTGAGTCGCCCGCCAAACTGCGAGAGTTTGTCCGGCACTATCCCGGCATCCGGCCGGACATTCCATTCTGGGACGACGAATTCAATTCCATTCCCTCCTGGACCGGGTCCGACGAATCGGTGCAGTCGAGGTACGTTCCGCGCGGGATGATTTACAACCTGGCGTCGGGTGTAAAGACTTTTGTGTGGCTGCTCGCGGCGGGCACCGATGGAAATGAATTCGATGATTTCGGGCTCATCCACGGCCTGCGATATCTGCCCGAGGATTTCACCGCAAGGCCCGTCTTCAGCGCCTACGAACACACCAACTGGCTTTTTTCCGACACGCAGGTTGAT
>DATLWV010000229.1:0-27962 GCA_035576145.1 Terriglobia bacterium | reverse complement strand
GCGTCGATTCTTGCCTGGCTGCACTTTGCAGAACGCCTGCCTTTGGCATCGATTGGTCTGCGCCGACCCACCTGGAAGAGTCCGCTGTATGCGCTGCTGGCGGCAGTGGCGCTCCTGGTCATATTCTTTCTGGATTTTGCGGTGATCGTGCCGGCGTTTCATCTGAACGTGACCACCCCCAACGCTGTACGAAACATGATACTTGCCCAGCCGTTCCTGTTTCGGCTGTTTCTGGTCTTAAGGGCAGCCGTTGTGGAAGAGATCATTTTCCGCGGTTACCTGATTGAAAAAGTTCGCCAGTTGACGGGCAGCACGGTGCTGGCTGTTATCGTCTCTGTCGCACCGTTTGGTTACGCTCACCTGAGCGGCTGGGGTCCGGTGCAACTCATACCGGTTTTTGGCGCAGCGGTCGTGCTAGCTCTTCTTTACGTCTGGAAGCGGGACCTGCCCTCCAACATGCTTGCGCATTTTTTGACGGACGGCGCCGGTTTTCTCCTGCATTGATCTTCAAGGAAACGCGTAAAGAAAGGTCGCCCGGTTTCCTGCTCCGTCAATCTCCGGATTTCAATGCGGCCCGCTGTTTCTGTGCCAACCCTTTTGACACAAGCCCCTTGGTGTGTGAAGATAACGGCGGAGAACTCACTTGAAACAGGACCGCGTTCAACGTTATATCGTTGCAGGTATTCTGCTGCTCCTTGTGGTTGCGCCCGTATTCACCGACGGCGTCAACCTGCTGGTCGACTGGCTTTGGTTTGGGGCTCAGGGTTACCGCGTTGTTTACAAGAATATTCTTTTTTCCCAGATCGGACTGAGCGGTTTGGGAGGCATCGGTTTCATCTTGCTGGTGGGAGCCAACGTTTTTGTGGCGCGAGCGGTGGCGGAGCGCTACGGCTACCGTGTTTTCCACGGCGCCATCGAACTGCCAGGGCTCGACCGCTTTGCCGAGGCCTTCCGCTGGATCGTGTGGCTGGGGGTGCTGCTCGTGGGTTACGCCGTGGGACAGTGGGCGTCTTCCCACTGGCAAGATTACCTGCTGGCCGAGCATGCGGTCCCCATGCAAGAGGCCGATCCCATCTTTCACATCGACCTGGGCTTTTATCTTTTTCACCTGAACTATTATTGGTTCCTCTATCACCTGGGCCTGGTAATTGTGATTTTCTGCCTGATCAGCGCTACGGTGGTTTATCTGCTGGAAGGCGGCGTGTGGGTAACTCCTCGCGGCCCAAACGTGGCCCCGGCGGCGCGCTCGCATCTGATGGTTCTTGGAGCGTTGCTGTTCCTGCTGCTGGCGTACCGGGCTCGCTTGGCGATGTACAGCCTGCTCTATTCATCGCGCGGTCTGGTTTACGGCGCTGGTTACACGGACGTTCACGCCACGCTGCCCATCCTCAAACTGATGCTGGGGCTTTGCGTGGTGACGGCGCTGGCGCTGGCATTTGGCGCCGTTCGCGGGCGGATCAGGCCGGCGGTTTACAGTGTTCTGGGGCTGGCGCTGGTGGGCATTGTGGGCGTAAACGTCTATCCCGGCATTGTCCAGCATTTTGTCGTAACGCCCAATGAGCTGGACAAGGAGCGGCCGTTCATCGCAAACGCTATCGAGTTCACCCGCAAGGCCTACGCGCTCGACCGCTTCCAGGAACACCACTTTACCGCCGCGAGTGATTTGACGGCTGCCACTGTAATGCAGAATGAAGCCACCATGCGGAACGTCCGGCTGTGGGACCATAAGCCGCTGCTCACCACTTTCGGGCAGCTTCAGGAAATCCGCACTTACTACGATTTTGTCAACGTTGACAATGACCGTTACCACATTGGTGGCATCTATCGCCAGGTTTCGCTCTCGCCGCGCGAGCTGTCCACTTCCAGCCTGCCCAGCCGCAACTGGATTAACGAACATCTTATTTACACGCACGGGTACGGCCTCTGTATGGGCCCGGTAAACGAATATACTCCTGACGGCCTGCCTGTGTTTTTCATCAAGGACCTGCCGCCCGTTTCTTCCATTCCCGTCTCCATCAAGCGGCCTGAGATTTACTATGGCGAGGTGCCGAATAATTACTGCTTTGTGGATACCGGCCAGCAGGAGTTTGACTATCCCGCCGGCGACCATGACATCTACAGCACATACGACGGAACGGGTGGAATTCCAATCAACAACATCTGGCGGCGGCTCCTTTTCACGCTGAAATTCGGCCAGAAGAACATTCTTTTTTCTAGCGACATTAAGGGCAACAGCCGCGTGATGATCTACCGGCAGATTCTCGAGCGCGCGCGGCGCCTAACACCGTTTCTCCAGTTCGATTCGGACCCCTACATGGTGGTGGCGGATAACGGATCGCTCTACTGGATGCTCGACGGCTACACCACTTCTGACCGCTATCCCTACTCTGACCCGACCGGCCAGATGGGGAACTACATCCGCAATTCAGTCAAAGCCACTGTCAACGCCTATACGGGCGAGGTGCAGTTTTACATTGCCGATACCACTGATCCCCTGATCCAGGTCTATTCGCGGATTTTCCCCGGCGTGTTTCAACCTCTCAGCGAAATGCCGCAGGACCTTCGCGCACACATCCGCTATCCCGAGGCGTTCTTCAGCGTGCAGGCGGCGAAATTTGCTGTCTTCCACATGACCGACCCGCGCGTCTTTTTCAATAAAGAAGATTTGTGGCTTGTGGCCCGCAGCGCCGCACGCGGTCCGGCCGCCCCTATGACTCCGTATTACACCATCATGAAGCTGCCGGAGGTGGGGCAGCAGGAAGAGTTCATTCTGATGGTGCCGTTCACGCCGGCGCGCAAGAACAACATGATTGCCTGGATGGCGGCCCGTTGCGATGCTCCCAATTACGGCAAGGTCACCGTCTTTACTTTCCCCAAGCAGAAGCTGGTTTATGGCCCGCAGCAGATCGAGTCGCGCATTGACCAGGACCCCAGCATCAGCCAGCAACTCACGCTGTGGGGCCAGGCGGGGTCATCAGTCATTCGTGGCACGCTGCTGGTGATTCCTGTTGCCAATGCCGTCATGTATATCGAGCCGCTTTACCTGGCGGCGGAGTCGGGGGGCGCGCTGCCGCAGTTGATGCGGGTGATCGTGGCCTACTCAGACCAGGTGGTGATGTCTTCCAAGCTTGACGACGCCCTCAGCCAGATCTTCGGCGCCAACATCTCCACCCAGCAGGCCCAGGCGCTTCCAACCCTGATGCCCAAGGTTGGGGGAGAGAAACTTGTCACCACCGTACCCGGAGCTCCCGGCGCGCCGCTGGCGCCGGCTCCCCCAAATCTGCAGCAGGTTCGGGACCTGTCCCGGCAGGCGAACCAGGAATATGAACGCGCCCTGCAACTGTTGAAGCAAGGCGACTGGGCCGGCTACGGCAGCGAGATCAAGAAGCTTGGCCAGACGCTCAACCAGCTTTCCACACTGCAGAAATAGTTGCCGACTAGTTCCCGTGGCGTCGGCCTTCCTGCCGTTATCGGGGATTCCACGAGAATGAAGGTAGTCGCTGCAAACCCAGCCCAATCTAGTGTGGCCCGTTGACTCAAGCCATCCACTCGCGCTATGGTTCTTAAAGCTGGAGCGGCACATCTAAAACCACCTCTCGCCGCCTGATCAAGAACCACGATGAGACTGTCACGATCCTGCTCGGTTGCTCTGCTGGCCTGTTGCCTGTCTGCCTTTGGGCAACAGCAGCAAAGGTCTCGCATCCATTACGGGCCTGGGGTCTGTGGCCCGGCGGACCCAACCTACATCCGCACCGCGGAAGAGTCCGGCGGACAGCCGCTGTTTCTCGCGCCGGGCGAGGTGGCCAAATCATTCGCGCTGGTGAGTGAATTGACCCGCTCCAATCACGTGACACTGCTGTGGGCGCGGGGCGAATTGTCAGAAGGTCACGATTTTGTGGTGCCGGTGGATTCGACGGTGGAACGCCTGGTCTTTTCTCTTTCGTTTGATACTGCAGGAGGGAAACTTGCGGCCCTTGATCCGGAGGGGAAAGAAGTGACCAGCAGAACTCTCGGGGCGGTGATTACTCCGCTCAACTGCGGTGACATTGTTACGGTCGCCCCGCCTGCGCCTGGCAAGTGGCACCTGCGGGTGGCCGGCAAGGGGCGTTTCTGGCTGGAAGCCAGCGGGGTCAGCGAAATCTTCATGATTGACGCCGAGTTCGTTCACCTGGCCGGGCGGCCCGGGCACGAGGGCTATTTTCGTATTCCCGGCCAGCCAGTGGCAGGCGACCCGGCGATGCTAAGGGTGGAACTGAGCGGCAAGACCCGGAATGTGCAATTCCACTTGGTCTCGCCTGAAGCGAAGACGTTGCAGACGGTTACGATGAAGGCCGACTCGGACGGCAGCGATGAAAGCGAATATCTGGGAGAACTCAGCCTGCCTGAAAGTCCGTTTCGCCTGGCGGTGACCGGAGAAGACGAGAACGGCCACCCCTTCGAGCGCGTGTTCCCCTCCTTATTTCACAGGGAAACGGTCGAGGTGACGCCTCTCGATCCGGGTCTTGAGGATCTCCCCGCCGGGAAGACGGTCCCGATCCGCTTCAAGATCCGCAACGCGGGCGCGGCTCGCGAGTTCCGTATTCTGGCAGTGGACACCAAGAATTTCATTACCAGCCACGAGCCACTGCTGGTGTCGCTTGCCGGCGGCGAATCGCGCGAGGTTCCGGTTGAACTAAACATCCCTGCGAATACGCCCGGTTACACGCGCGATACGGTCATCATCACGGCCACTTCCACCTCCGAGCCGGTTACTACCAACAGCGCCGTGGTCGAGTTCGACGTCAAGGCTCCTGCCGCCAACTAGACCCAAAGTCCAAGACGATTCCAATTGTTGTCGCCCTCAAAGGCGGTTTCAACTTAACTTTTCAGCCTGAGTCGGGCCGATCAGGCTACAGGCCAGCTGGGCGCTGGCAGTATCCATTGCCTCGCTGCCACGGTCGATGTGGCGGATTATGCCCAAGGTGTCGATCACAAAGGTCGTGCGTTTGGCCACGCGCAGGAAGCTGAGCACCCCGTATTGGCGGGAGACTTTCTTTTCCGTATCACACAGCAGAGGGAAGGTGAGGCCCAGTTTCGTCGCAAAGCTGCGGTTGGCTTCCGGCTTGTTGACGCTGATGCCTAGGACCTGAGTACCCTTCCGTTCGAATTCGGCAAGACCATCCTGGTATGCCTTGAGTTCCTGCGCTCAGCCTGGCGTACTGGCGTATACATAGAAAGCCAGGACGATACTATCCTTGCCGCGGAAGTCACCCAGCCGAACCAGCCGTCCCATGTGGTCAGGCAGTTCAAAATCCGGCGCCGCGTCTCCGATGTTCAGTGCCATCCCGGCTTTCCGTAATGAACCACGCCACCTTCGGCCTGACCTACTTCGCTTTCTCCGCCTCGCGGTGCGCCATGAGGCTGCAGGCTTCGTGGGCGCCTGTGGGGTCCAGCGCTTCGCGGTCTTTGTCAATGTGCGTAATGATGCCCTGCTTGTCCACCACAAAAGTCGTGCGGTTGGCGAAACCGCGCTGGGTATTCAGGATTCCATATTCTTTGGAAACCGCCCGGTTGAAATCGCTGAGCAGCGGGAAGGTTACGCCGATCTCCTTGGCGAAGGCCCGGTTGGCCGGCGAACTGTCTACGCTGATGCCCAGCACCTGTGTTTGCGTTTGCTTGAATTTGGCGAGATCAGACTGATACGCCTGTAATTCCTTCGTTCAACCACCTGTGAACGCCAGGACGTAAAAGGCCAGCACCACATTTTCCTTGCCCTGGAACTGGCTCAGGCTGTAGGACTTACCGTTCTGGTCCGGCAGCGTAAAATCCGGCGCTTTGTCCCCAACTTTCAGTGCTGCAGGCTCCGGAGCGCTCCCCGTTGCCTTGGCTTCCGTCGTGGCTGTGGCCAACGTTCCCGCCGACGAGCATTGGCTCAGGATGGGAACCACCAGCGCAAGAACTGTCAGAGCCACTGCAGCTTTGAAATCCCGTCTCATTGCTTACCTCCCCAGGCCCCAAATTTGGTGAAGATGAGAGGGAGTTTATCACGAATTTGGTTTGGATGGATGGTGCGCCTAACGCAATCCCGGGAGCAATGCAGAAAATCGAGCCTGAACTTGCCATTCTTCAATGCCAACGGGCTGTGGTTAAGGTTGGAGAGTCACAACCTAAAACCATCTAATTGACGAGGAGGCAGGGGAGATGGAAGTATTTATTGACGGTAATAATTCGATGCGATATTATTCCATAAATTATTGAAAATAAGGCTTAATAAAATACTTGACAATGTACTACTAAGGTTTTATGATTCTAAATGACTAATACATTTTAACGCGTCTCAGGAGGTGATTAGCAATGTCGATTATTCGATGGGAGCCATTTCGGGATCTGGTTTCAACCCAGGACCACTTCAACCAGCTTTTCAACGACACGTTCGCCCGCGCTTTTGGCGATCAGCAGGAAGCCTCGCCCGGCGCCTGGATTCCGCCGGTGGATATTTACGAAACCGGTGACAGCCTTGTGTTGAAGGCAGAGTTGCCAGGAATCAATACGGACGACGTGGAAATTCGGGTCGAGGACAGCACGCTCTACCTGAAGGGGGAGCGGAAGTTTGAAAAGGAGGCTAAAGAAGAGAACCTCCACCGGGTTGAGCGGTCGTACGGGACATTCACTCGAAGCTTTGCGCTTCCCAACACGATCGATGCGGACAAGGTCAAAGCGGAATACGAGAACGGCATTCTCACGCTGACTTTGCCCAAGCGCGAGGAAGCAAAACCCCGAACTATCAAGATTGATGTTTCAAAGGCCTGAGACCCGTGGGTTGGGCCCGGCGGGACTTTCCGTCGGCCCACAACGGTTCAAGCCAATCAAGAAGCCTTAACGGTAAAGTGAAGGAGGTATAAAGACGATGCCAATTCTACGATGGGAACCATTTCGTGATCTGGTAACAACCCAGGACCGCCTGAACCGGCTCTTCAATGAGACGATGGGGCGGTTTGTTGGAAGTGAAGGCGTGCGTTCGGGCGCGTGGCTGCCTGCGGTTGATATCTACGAGAACGAGCAGAACATTGTTCTGAAAGCCGAACTGCCCGGCGTCGACCCGAAAGACGTTGAAGCCACCGTGCACGAAGGGACGCTCTATCTGAAAGGCGAGCGGAAGTACGAAAAGGAAGTGAAAGAAGAGAGCTACCATCACGTGGAGCGCGCCTATGGCAGCTTTGCGCGGAGCTTCGAGCTGCCCGCCTCTGTCGATGCGGACAAGGTGCAGGCAGAGTTCAAGGACGGTGTCCTCACGCTGACCATGCCCAAGAAGGAAGAGGCGAAGGCGAAGAAGATCAAAATCAGCGCCGCAAAATAGCGGCGGTGTGGCGCAAGCCCCCGCGGCACTCTGCCGGCTAGCCGAAAGGCGCTGGCAAGATTTTCTCCGGGTTGGTGGGCGGATGCCGGCCAACCCGGGTTTTCTTTTTCCTTGCGGCCTGCCGTGATAGGTTGCCGGGTGATAATGCAGTAAGCGACGACGGCGAGGCTGGTGCGCCCGGTCTTGAAGCAAATCTCTGTTCTAAGAAGGAAGCAACATGGCGACTCGTTTTGACAAATTCACCATCAAGGCCCAGGAAGCGTTGCAGGCTACGCAGGAAGTTGCGGGGCGCTCTGGCAACCAGCAACTTGAGCCCGTCCATTTGCTGCTGGCGCTGCTTGAGCAGTCGGATGGAATTGTGCCGGCCATTCTCGAGCGGTTGGGCGTGACTCCCTTTGCCGTGAGCCAGGAAACTGAAAAGGCCGTCGAGCGCCTTCCCAAAGTGGGCGGCACGGCGGACCATTATCTTTCTCCCGCCCTCAAGGAAGTGCTGGACCAGTCGGCCAAAGAGACCGAGCAGTTCAAGGACGAGTTTGTCTCCACCGAGCACCTGCTGCTGGCGCTGGCCAGAAAGAAGAGCGACGCCGCGGGCGCGATCCTGAACCGCCTGGGCGTGACGCATGACGCCATCCTGAAGGCGCTGGTGGCCATTCGCGGCTCGCAGCGCGTCACCGACCAGAATCCTGAAGCGAAATACCAGGCGCTCGAGCGCTACGCTCGCGACCTGACGGAACTTGCCCGGCGCGGCAAGCTCGATCCGGTGATCGGCCGCGATGATGAAATCCGTCGCGTCATCCAGGTACTTTCGCGTCGCACCAAGAACAACCCGGTGCTGATCGGCGAGCCAGGTGTGGGCAAGACGGCCATTGTGGAAGGTATTGCGCAGCGCATTGTGGCGGGCGACGTGCCGGAATCGCTGAAGTCGAAGCGCATTGTGGCGCTTGACCTGGGTTCGATGGTCGCCGGTTCAAAATATCGCGGCGAGTTTGAAGATCGCCTGAAAGCGGTGTTGAAGGAGATCGAAGAATCGAGCGGACAGGTGGTCCTGTTCATTGACGAGCTGCACACTCTGGTGGGCGCGGGCGCGGCCGAGGGAGCAATTGACGCTTCCAATATGCTGAAGCCGGCGCTGGCACGCGGCGAGTTGCGCTGCATCGGCGCCACCACGCTGAACGAATACAAGAAGCACATTGAAAAAGACGCGGCGCTCGAGCGACGTTTCCAGCCGGTGCTGGTGGGCCAGCCGAGCGTGGAAGACACCATCGCCATCCTGCGCGGCTTGAAAGAGCGGTATGAAGTGCATCACGGCGTGCGCATCAAGGATTCGGCCATTGTCTCCGCCGCGGTACTTTCCAACCGTTACATCACTGACCGCTTTCTGCCCGACAAGGCCATCGACCTGATTGACGAGGCGGCTTCCAGCCTGCGCATTGAGATTGATTCAATGCCATCGGAGATCGACCAGATTGAGCGCCGCATCACGCAACTGGAAATCGAAAAGCAAGCGTTGAAGAAAGAAGACGATGCTGCCTCGCGTGAGCGGCTGCAGAAGCTGGAAGGCGAACTGGCGCATCTGCGCGAGCAGTCGGACGCGCTCAAGCTGCGCTGGAAGGCCGAAAAGGAAATCATTACGCGTATCCGCCAGTTGAAGTCGGACATCGAGCAGGCCAAGGTGGAAGAGCAGCGTGCCACGCGCGAGGGCGACCTGGCCAAGGCGTCGGAAATCCGCTACGGGCAACTTGTGGCGCTCGAAAAGCAGCTTGCTGCCGCCAATGCCGAGCTTGAAGGCAAGGAAAAGGGGGGCCGCATGCTGAAGGAAGAGGTTGACGAGGAGGACGTGGCCCGCGTAGTTTCCAAGTGGACGGGCATTCCCGTCTCAAAAATGCTGGAAGGCGAAGTGGCCAAGCTGGTGAGCATGGAAGATCGCCTGCGTGTGCGCGTGGTGGGCCAGGAAGAAGCGTTGAAACTGGTGGCCAACGCCGTGCGGCGCAGCCGGGCGGGCCTCTCCGACCCCAACCGGCCGATCGGCAGCTTCATTTTTCTCGGCCCCACGGGCGTGGGCAAAACGGAGCTGGCACGGGCGCTTGCGGAGTTCCTGTTTGACGACGAGAAGGCCATGCTCCGCATCGACATGTCGGAGTACATGGAGAAGCACGCCGTGGCGCGGCTGATCGGCGCGCCTCCAGGGTACGTGGGTTACGAGGAGGGCGGCCAGCTCACCGAACAGGTGCGGCGGCGTCCTTATTCTGTGCTGCTGTTCGACGAAATAGAAAAGGCGCACGCCGACGTCTTCAACATCTTTTTGCAGATTCTCGATGAGGGCAGGCTGACCGACGGCAAGGGCCGCACTGTGGACTTCAAGAACGCGGTCATCATCATGACCAGCAACATCGGCAGCCATATGATCCACGAAGCGATGAACTCAACTCGCAGCGGCGAGCCCGGCAAGCTCTCGGAGGAGTTGAAGAAGCGCATCCGCGCTTCGCTGCTGGAAAACTTCCGGCCGGAATTCCTGAACCGCGTGGATGAGGTCGTCATCTTCAACCCGCTCGGAAAGGAACAGATCACGAAGATCATCGACCTGCAGGTCAATCACCTGCGCGGGCTGCTGGCCGACAAGAAGATCACTATCGAGCTGACGGCTGCGGCACGCGAGCTGCTCTTCGAGCGCGGCTACGATCCGCAATTCGGAGCGCGGCCGCTCAAGCGCGCCATCCAGCGCCTCATTCAGGACCCGCTGGCGCTCAAAATCCTGGAAGGCGAGGTTACGCCCGGCGAAACCGTCGAGGTGGATGCCGACGTGAAAAAAGGCGAGATGACCTTTGCCCCGGCCAAAGCCAAGGCCGCGCGGGGATAAAAGGCACTGGGAATCCTGCTATCCGTTGACTGCGACGGTCTGCCCATGGCAAGTGGCAGCTTCAGTTATTAGTGGACTTATCCGGAAACCATCGTCCATGAGCGGTAACGTCATGGGCGAAGCCTGCCGCCATCAAAAGATCGCGCCAGTCGTGTTTTGCCATTTGGATGGCTCGTTTCAGCTTGCCGATGTCCCCACCGCTTAGCCTGAGGGCCGCGAAGCGTATGCGTTCGAGCTTGAACTCATCGAGATTGGCGCAGAACGGAAGATTGTTTCCGCACTCATTGATCAGGAGAGCACAAGCCTCCGCCCTGGTCTTTTCAGCAAAGAGAGCGGCGACACGCTTTTCTGTTTCGGGGCTTAATGCCAGGGCCATCGCAACATTCTAAGTCGCCGCCCAGGAGCCTGCAACCGGCACGTGGCGAAGGCACTCGCCCTGCAATTGCTGCATCCCCGCGAAATGAGAGATCCTGCCAACCGCGTCACGCAGTTTGGGTGGCCAGTTGAGCTTGCACCCGTGCATACGTCACGATGGTATTCCTGAGGTCGAGAAGCTGGGCGTGACTCATATCCCGCTTAGGGAGGAAGACGAAGCTTTCGTTTGGTGCTTCAAAAACAATAACTCCTTCGGCCTCGTAGATATCCGAGCATTCACCCCAGGAATGGTAAACGTCATAACTCTGGCTATGCAGGTTGACTCCGTGCTTGTCAACTTTGGCAGTGACTTCATCACGCCACAGGGGCGTCTGCCTGAAATTCCGATGCCAGCGCCATCGAGTTCGTAGAGCGCTGACCCCAAAGAGGAGCAAAGCCAGGGCGATGCCCACCAGGCCTTTAAGCCCCACTTGAGGTGCGAACAATATAATTGCGACCGAAAGTGCTGCGACGGCGACCGGGAACCAATAGCCTCGCAGATGGGCCCAGGGGTGGCGGCGCAACCATACCCTTTGAGCGGAAACGTAGTCGACTTCATTCCAGTGGAATTGAGCTATCATCCTTACCCCCTTGTTTACCCTCTGGGTAAGGGATTATAGCCGAAGTCAATGGGTGTGGCAAGAGGCGGGCGGAGGGAGCTACCCTACCCAGCCAGGAATTCTGATCGCGCCAATCCCATACGAAATCGGTATGGGCACAGGCCCAAAATCGTCGTTGACATTCTCTTCGGGGTCATGTTATTAACCTTTTCATAACTGCAACACTGTTAATAGGGTGGTAATCCTGCCCTTCCAGAATCTGGTTCTGTGGGGAATCTTCACGGCCGCGGGGTGACGTGCGGCAAGTATGGGCGCTTGTTGTGGCGAGAAGCGGCACAACACCTCCACGTTTCCAGCGCTCATCCAAAGGAGGACTTTGTGATGAATCAGGAGCAAAGGCTTCTTTCGAGGCGTCAGTTTCTGCAAACGGCGGCGGCGTCAAGTGCGATCGGCCTTCCGGGTGGGCCCGCTGCCAAGGGCGCGCAAACATCAGGATACGATCTGCTATTGAAGGGCGGGCACGTTATTGATCCGGCCAACCACATTGACGACGCCATGGATGTTGCCGTCGCCGGTGACAAGATTGCCGCCGTCAAGCCCGGCATTCCGCCCGAAGGGGTCCGCAAGGTGGTTGACGCCAGCGGGCTTTACGTTACGCCCGGCCTGATTGATATTCACGCGCATGTCGGACACGGCGGCGCTCCGCTCGACTGGTTCTCGCCCCAGGCGAGGGCGCACCAGCCGCCGCTGGGGATTGATCCGGACCTCGTCTTCACTTCAGGAGTGACCACCATCGTGGACGCCGGCTCCCACGGTGCTGAAACTTTCCTGCGCGAGAAGGAGGAGGCCATTGACCACTCGCAGGTGCGGGTGCTGGCCTGGCTCAATATTGTTTCAAACGGCATGCAGGGCGGCCTGGAACAGTTCCTCGGCGAAATGGACCCCGAGCGCTGCGCCAAGACCATCGAGCAGTATCCGGACCTCATCGTGGGCATCAAGACGGCCCATTACGGCGGCGGCACCGACCGGACCGGCACCACACGCCCGCTATGGGCCGCAGTCGACCGCGCGCTGAAGGCGGGCGAACTGACGAAGAAGCCCATCATGGTGGATTTCTCCCCGCGCCCGGGGCGCCCTTATGAGGACCTCATCCTAAGAAAGCTCCGGCCGGGAGACATCCATACTCACGTCTTCGCCCAGCAGTTTCCTATAATTGTTCCGCCCACGGTGGGTGGCAAGCTGAATCCTGCCATGGAGGAGGCCCGCAAACGCGGAGTGATTTTCGACATCGGGCACGGCTCGGCGAGCTTCTGGTTCCGCAACGCCGCGCCGGCCATTCAGCAAGGATTCCAGCCGGATTCCATCTCAACCGACATCCATCGCGGCAACCTCCACCAACACGTCATCAGCCTGGTGAACGTGATGTCAAAGTGCCTGGCGATGGGCGAAACGCTTAACCAGGTGATTGCGCAGACCACCGCGAACCCGGCGCGCGAAATCAACCGCACGGAACTGGGCACGCTTTCGCCCGGGTCGGTGGCCGACATTGCTGTTTTTCGGCTGCAGCGCGGCCAGTTCAGCTACGCCGACTGCGGCTATGCGCGCATCCACGGCGACCAGAAGCTGACTGCGGAAATGACCATCCGTGCCGGCGCGATTGTCTACGATCCTTCCGGCCGCAGCATGTTGGATTGGGAAAAGGCGCCGCCGCAGTATTTCAAGCCGCGCGGGGCCCGGGCCGACGCTTTTCCACGCCGTGTGGGAAGGGCGGAGGAATAACCACCCGAGTGGTGGCAAGTGGGTTTTTCCGAGCACAGCCCGGGGGCGGGCAGAGCGGGGCATGGGGCACATTCCCTCTGTTCTGCGGATTGAAGGGCAAAATTCATACCACAGAGAAGATGGAGGTGAAGTATGTTCACAGGGAAAAGGTTACCCGCGTTCATTGTTTTTGTTTCACTGTTATTTGCAGCACCTTGCATCGGGCAACTCTCCAGGACGACCTCGCTGGTAGGGACGGTCAGGGACGCGACCGGCGCTGTCGTTCCCAACGCGAGCGTCGTGGCCGTCCAGACCGAGACTTCAACCACCTATCGCGCAACCACTAATTCCACCGGGGATTACTCCATCCCTTACGTCAATATCGGGACCTACACCATTACGGTGAAGACTTCGGGTTTCAAGACCACTCAGAAGACTGGAATTCTGGTTCAGGTCAACCAGGTTGTTCGGACCGATTTCACCCTTCAGGTGGGCCAGGTTTCCCAGGAGGTGACGGTAAAAGGCGGGGCGCCGGCCATCGCCACCGACGATGCCAGCGTCAGCCAGGTGGTGAACCGGCAGCAGATTGCCGATTTGCCGCTGAACGGCCGCGATGTGCTGGAACTGGCCGTGACAACTCCCGGCGTCTACCAGACGAGCAACTCGCGCAGAGGCATCCCGCCCGGAGAGCGGTTCATTGGGGCCGGCGGCCGGAACATTCAAAACCAGGTGTCCATGGACGGCGTCAGCCTGATGAATAACCTGATCACCCAGATCAATTTTCTCCCTTCCGTGGACGCCATCGAGGAATTCCACGTCCAGACGGGGACCTATTCCGCGCAGTACGGTGGCTACCTTGGCGTGCACATGGACCTGGTAACCAAGAGCGGCACCAACCAGCTTCATGGCTCGGTGTTTGAATTCATCCGCAATGACGCGCTCGATGCGCGCCAGTTTTTTGAGAAGCAGGGCACCCCCAAGACGCCCTTCCGCCAAAACCAGTTCGGCGCGGAAGTGGGAGGCCCGGTGGTGATTCCTCACCTGTATAACGGCCGGAACAAGACGTTCTTCATGGGTTCCTATGAAGGCTTCCGCCAGGTGTCTTCAAATCCGTCGCTTCAGACGGTGATGACCCCTCTGATGCGGAACGGAGATTTCTCTGAAATCTCAACGCCCATCACCAATCCTCTTCTTGCGGGAAACCCGGTGGTCACCACCGTTCCGGTTGCTCCGCAAGCGGCGAAGCTGCTGCAGATCATTCCGGAACCCAATGTTACAGGAGTTTTAACCAACAATTATGTGGCGTCTATTGTCAACAATGAGAATTATGACCAGACGACGGACCGCGTTGACCAGAACATCGGCGATAAGACACGGCTTTTCTTCCGCCTCGCCTATTTCAAAGACACCCCCGCCTATGGCGGCGCCAATCCGTACGACGCGCTTTACGCGCCCAACTCGCAGACCAATTGGGTGGCCGGATACACGCAGACCATCAGTCCTTCAATGGTTAACGCGCTCTACGTTGGACGCAACTCCATGGCCACCGACGCGGTGAACAACTTCTATCATAACCCGTCCACGCAGTCGTTCATCAAGGACCTTGGCATTCCCGGTTTCCCGTTTGACCCTGAAAACCCTGACGCTCCGGTGATTTCCATCAATGGCTATCTTGGCGTCGGGAATGGCGGCACCAACTGGTTCCAGACAGACGAGACCTGGGAAATAGATGATCAGCTCAACTGGATCCACGGGAAGCAGAACTTCATTTTTGGGGGCGACCTGGCCAAGTTGAAAACGGGGCGCAAGGCCAACAACTCACCCAACGGCCAGTTCAACTTCACCGGGCAGCTCACCGGATTTGCCCCGGCGGATTTTGTCCTGGGTGTCCCCTTCAGCGATACAACGCCCGGCGCGGAAGTTCCCGGCCTCGTGGGCCAGTGGAGGGATGGTTTCTTTGTGACGGACAACGTCAACCTCACTCCCAAGCTGACGCTGAACCTCGGGGTGCGTTACGACGTGTCCACCCCGCCTTCCACGCTGAACGGCAATGCTACCATCCTGAACCCCGCGCAGACTGCGCTAATTCCCTCGAACCCGCCGCAACCGGGGTTCCAGTTCTACACTCCCCAGCGGAACAACTTCGGCCCGCGTGTCGGTTTTGCCTATCGCGTGACGAACACCTGGGTGGTGAGGGGCGGCTTCGGGATCTACTACAACCCCAACCAGATGAACAGCTACACGTTCCTCAACATCAATCCTCCTTTTGCGCCTGTTGTTCTCTATCAGCAGACGGATGTCACCAATCCCGACATCACGTTTGACAATCCCACTCCGGGTTCATCGCTTACCACCAATACCAATCCGGTCAACGTCATCACCATTGGCCCGTTCGTGCCCACAGCGCGCATGCAGCAGTGGAGTTTTGACGTAGAGCGCTCACTCTGGCAAAGCGCCGGCCTGGACATTCAATACATGGGCTCCCACACCTATCACCTTGACCGCAGCTTTTACAGCAACACGCCGCCTCCCGGTTCCGGGTCAGTACAGTCGCGGCGGCCCAACCAGCTTTGGGGTGTCATCCGCACCATCAGCAACGACGAATACGCGCACTACCACGCTCTGAATGTCATCTTCAATCAGCGCATGTACCACGGCGCGTCGTTGAGGCTGGCTTACACCTGGTCTCACAATCTGGATATCGGAACAGACTCCAACGGCGGCGGGTATCCCATGGATGCCTACAACATGAATCGCGACTACGCAAGTTCCGACTGGGACGTGCGCAACCGCTTTGTTGCTAGTTACGTCTACCTACTGCCTTTCTTCCAGAGCAACTCCTCGCGTGCTGTTCAAACCTTGCTGGCCAACTGGCAGGTAAATGGCATCACCACGCTGCAGAGCGGTTTCCCGATCAACGTTACCATCGGCCAGGACATCGTCAACACCGGCGTCGGCCACCAGCGCCCGAACCTGATCGGAACGCCATCGGCCGATTGCGGCTCGGGACGCCTGACTGGCTGCATCACTAAATCAGCCTATGCACTTCCTGTGCAGTACAACTACGGCACCGCAGGGCGCAACATGCTTTACGGGCCTGGGCTGATCAACTTTGACGCCTCGCTCTTTAAGGACATTCCTTTCAACGAGCGCTGGAAGTTTCAATTCAGGGCCGAGTTCTTCAACCTCTTCAACACGCCGGCGTTCAGCAATCCGAGTTCGACGTTCGGGACGTCGTCGTTTGGGACCGTGGGATCAACCAAGGGTAATAACCGCCAAATACAGTTCGCTGGAAAAATCATTTTCTAGCCCCACCTTTCGCGCAGTCTGAGGGGCCTCTGTGGATCCCACCGAGGCCCCCATCCTTCTTGCCAGCCACGGGACCGGGCCCCTGCACCTGTCCCTTTGAACCCAATATCTTTCCGCGGGCCGGAGCGGGTGCCTGCCCTAAAATCGCAGCGTTCTTGCCCCCCAAACCAAATGGCTAATCGCCCCCCCTACATATGGATTTTTCTTGTTGGGAAGCCCCAATATCTTGTGTTAAAATCGCGCGGGAGGTTTTCATGAAGGCGACGGGTTGGGTGCAACTGTGCGGGCCGCCGCGGGCCGGCATCAGGTTCGACAATCGGATATTCACCGAGCCGGCGCCGTTTGCTCTTGCTATGCCGCCGGTTTCCTCCGGCATTTATGTCATGTTAGTGCCCGACCCTTCATGCAGCCCGCGGGCCTTCCGGGCTATTTATTTTGGAGAGGCCGGCAATTTCCATGACCGGGTCACGGATGGCCACGAGCTCTTTGACGACTGGATCGGGGAGGCAGAAGGCGTTGGCAACCTTTATGTCGCTTTCTGTCCCACTCCCCTCCTGAGGGAAGTACAGCGCCGTTGGGTAGAAAACGATCTCATCGCTCGATACCGCCCCGTCTGCAACCTTAAAGACAACCAGACCGAGCCTTCCTATCAGCCCTTACTCCGGATCGCAAAGTAAACACGCCACACGACCCAGGCCCGCCGGCCTTTCCTTCCTGCAATCTTGAATCTGCAACCTGAAACCTCACGGCGGGGGCCCGCCGTCCCCATTCGTCGATGCGCAACCCGGTCATTCTTTAAGTGTATGAAAAGTCTCAACCTTATAAGATGAGCAGCTTGATTCCATCCTGGGCCAGACTTCCTGGTGCAGGTCGGACGCAACCCACTTTTTCTGTGAGGGCTCATCCTGGAAGGCAATCACAAGCCTGTAGACGTTCGGGAATTTATCGGACTGCAGCAGCAGAATATGGTCAAACCCCGGCTGTGAAGAGATGGCAGGCCGAAAAACTCCCTCGTAAGTGCTTTCCAGCGCCTTCCTTGAATCTGAACGAACTTCCAAATCCACATGCAGCACAAACATAGGCACCTCACACGGCCAAATGGAACACATCAATTGCGGTTTGTCCCATCACCTGAGCCCAAACCTCAGGCTTGAGTTCGAGAGCCTTAAACTTGGCGATTTCAACGGGAATATTGTTGATGAGGTCCGTGCCCATCATCACCCGATTGCCGCCCAGCGTTGATATCATCCATCCGATATCGTCTGCAATGCACCAGGAAGTTTCCAGATACAGGTTGGAGCATTCCGATGCGGCCACCTGCGCCTCAGCAGAAAACACCGCAAAACCCGCATGGGCGAGGACGATCTTGAGCGAAGGGTACTTGCGCGCGGGAGGAATGCACAGCGCCGGCAAAGCAAACGGAACGCCCGGGCCCGTGTGAACCATGACGGGGATCCCGAGTTCCTGCGCGGTCTTGAAAACAAAATCAGCATCCTCGCTCAAGGGATTCACCGAATGCCCGATGGTGTGGATCTTCACTCCGACAAACTTCAATTGTTTGACACAGCGCTCCACTTCCCGATGATAGGCGCCGTGATCCTGGTGAGGAGTCAGGCTCGCCAAGCCATAGAATCGGCCTGGGTGCTTGTGGCAAAGTTCTGCAATCCGGTCATGCGTCCTGGCCGCTTCTGCCGCACCCGGGTAGGGCTGAACTATTGCTGCGTCAATGCCATTCTCGTCCATGCGCCGGACCAGGTCCGATTCCTTGTTGTTAAGCCCAAACACGCAACATTCACCAAGGTGAGCGTGCGCATCGATAACTTTTGCCGCGTCAGGCATGTTCGTCTCCTCCGGTTAGATGGATACCATTATTACTGGATGGTTTTCAATAACTACTCCACGGCAAGCTTCTGGAGTTCCAAGTAACGCGGAGATCAGATGGCGTGGATGGTGGATGGCGCACCGATCCATCGGCACGATCTCTCAATGCAAGAAGCCTCCTTATCGAGGTCTATATCGGCTATCCCGGATTGCGCCAGCACACTATGGCATCTGGAAACTAATTCGACCCGTGTGCCGCATACCTTGGAAACTGCTGAACGTATGCACCACGCCGTCGAAGCGAAGTCTTAAAGGAACTGACTCTTCGCTACCCGCGGCTTGACGGAATGCCATACAATAACGGGGCAACTGAAAACGGAGTTTGGCTGAAAATCGGGCGGAGATGGAGGCGTGTGATGAAGAGGAGGGATTTTCTGGCGTCGTCACTGGCGGCTTCGGCGTCGGCGGGGATGGCCCAAGGCGAGCCTGTGGGCGGCGGGCAGGGAATGGTGTCGGCGGGGGCGCATGGGCGCGAGTTCTACGAGTTGCGCTTTTACCAGCTCCATCGCGGACCGGGCGTGCAGCTGACCAACGACTACCTGCGTGACGCAGCGATTCCGGCGCTAAACCGGGTGGGCATTAAGCCGGTGGGCGTGTTCGAAATGCTGGTGGGGCCCGAAAGCCCGTCGCTTTACGTGCTGATTCCTCACCCGTCGGCTATCTCGGTGCTGACCGCGTGGGAGCGTGTGCGCGATGACAAGGAATACCAGGAGCGTGGCGCAGCCTTCCTGAGTGCTCCGGCTGCGAACCCGGCGTTTGTGCGCGTCGAGAGCGAGTTTATGGTGGCGTTTGAAACGCATCGGCGCATGACGCCGCCGGACCCTGGACCGCGCGTGTTTGAGCTGCGAACCTACGAAAGCGCCACTAAGAAGGCCAATCTGACCAAGATCAAAATGTTTAACAGCGGCGAAATTGATATCTTCAGGAAGGTCGGGTTCCATCCGGTGTTCTTTGGCGAAAAGCTGATTGGCCGGCGCTGGCCCAACCTGACCTACATGCTGGCTTCGGAAAGCGTGGAGGACCGCAACAAACACTGGGCCGCGTTCGGGGCCGACCCGGATTGGAATAAACTGAAATCGATGCCCGGCTACTCTGATGCCGAAATTGTTTCGAACATTACCAACGTGCTCCTGCGACCGGCAGGGTATTCACAGGTGTAAGGGGCAGGGGTTGTGGGCCGCCTTGCAGGCGGAGGGCGCAAATTTGCGACGACTTGTGATAGGCCAATCAATAGAGGCCAGGAAAGGCCTGCCCTGGCCGTAGAAGATATTGCATTCCAGGAAAAAGAGTTATCACGGAATTTCGAGTTCCTATGGAGGTTGTTTATGAAGCGGCGTGACTTTCTCGCATCAACCCTTGCAGCATCGGCGGGGCTGGCATCTGCAGGCTCGGCAGGCGCCGAGGAAAACAAGGCGGCACGCGACTACTACGAGCTCAGGTTCTACCAGCTAACCAACGGGTCCAAGGTGAAGCTGATGCACAGTTACCTCAGCGAAGCAGCAATCCCGGCGCTCAACCGTTTGGGCATCAACCCGGTGGGCGTGTTCAATACGGTGGTGGGGCCCATCAGCCCGTCGATTTACGTTCTGCTGCCGCACCGCTCACTGGAGTCTGTCGCGACGCTCGAAGAACGCCTGCGCGCCGACGCCGATTATGTCAAGAACGGCGCCGAGTTCCTGAACGCTTCGGCGTCGGACCCCGCTTACATCCGCTACGAGAGCTCGCTGATGAAGGCGTTCGACTGCCACCCGCGGATCACCGCTCCACCCAAAGGCAAGCGCATTTTTGAGCTTCGTACCTACGAAAGCTCCAGCAAGAATTATAATCTGAACAAAGTGGAGATGTTCTGCAGCGGTGAGGTGGAAATCTTTATCCGCAGCGGTTTTCACCCCGTTTTCTTCGGAGAAAAGCTGATTGGCGAAAGGATGCCAAACCTCACCTACATGCTGTCGATTGGCAGCATCGAAGAACGCGACAAGGCTTGGCAGGCTTTCAGCGCGGACCCCGAATGGAAAAAGCTGACGGCATCGCCCAAGTATTCCTCCGGGCCGAACGTGGTGAATATCACGAACTATTTCCTTGCCCCGGCGCCCTATTCGCAAGTGTGACGCGCCTCGACCTGTTGCGAAAGTTCCCATAGACGTTTGCCGCCTTTGTGGCAGAATTATAGGTTCAGGGCTTGATGACGCCCTGGCGCCAATGTACCGAAACTCGAATGTGGGGGGAGAAAGGAAATCTTATGAAATTTATACTAGCGGGGTTACTGATGGCTTCAGTTTGCATACCCGCATTTGCGCAGGGCCGCGAAGATCAACGGCTGCATCGGTCGGCGGAAATCCTTCAAGAGATCATGAAGACACCTGAGAAGGGGATTCCTCAGGATCTTTTGGATAAAGCTGTGTGTGTTGCTGTCGTGCCATCTTACAAGAAGGTTGCTTTCGGTTTCGGAGCAAGCGGCGGCAAGGGTTCGCTGGTCTGCAGGCGCAATGGCGACGGCCCCTGGAGCGGTCCCTCCATGTTCACCATGGGCGGGGGAAGCTTCGGTCTTCAGATTGGTGGTTCGGCGACGGACATCGTCCTGATCGTGATGAGCGCCCGAGGTGCCGAGAAACTGATGGGGAACAAGACCCAGCTTGGGGCGGATGCTTCGGTCGCCGGAGGTCCTGTGGGGCGAACGTCTCAGGCAGCTACCGATCTGCAGATGCACGCGGAAATCCTTACCTATTCGCGGGCGCGCGGTTTGTTTGCCGGCATTTCATTGCAGGGCGCTTTCATGAAAACAGACGGCGAGGCAAACGAACGGCTGTATGGGCGAAAGTTGGAGGTGAGAGACATTTGCCTGAAGGGTGCAGGAGGAATTCCTGCCCCAGCCCGGGAGCTTGATGCTGAGTTGACCAAACTCTCACCGCGCGGCGGCCAAAAGCTCACCAAATAGGATCTTCAGGAAGGCCGGTGGAGTGAAACCGGGCCACCGGTCGCATGGGCGAGCATCATCTCACCAAGTCAGCCTCTTCCTCAAAAAAGAAAAGGGCGGGAGCAAAAGTTCCGCCCTCTTGGACCCTGAATTCGGAGAGTTGCTTCTACTTGATATCGCCCGCGTAGATGCCAATAACCGTTTGAAGGAACTTCACTGCCTGCTCCCTGGGACGCTGGAAAGAATTTCGGCCAATGATAGAACCGAAGCCTCCGCCGTCGCGAATGGCGCGGGCCTCATCAAACACGCTCTCGTCGGCAGCCTTTGCGCCTCCGGAAAAGATGACGATCCGGCGTCCGTTGAAAGCGGCCTGGATCACGTGGCGCACCCGATCCGTCAGCGTGCTGATGGGTATCTTGGCGCTCTCGTAAACTTTCCGCGCAGCATCCTGCTCAATGTGGTCGCTGGGCAGCTTCACCTTGATCAGGTGAGCGCCAAGCTGTGCAGCAATATGCGCGGCGTAAGCGACTACATCGATAGCTGTTTCGCCGGCTTTGCTGATCTCTGACCCGCGCGGGTATGACCACACCACAACCGCCAGCCCGTGGCTCTTGGCTTCCTTTGAAAGTTCTCGCAATTCCTCGTACATGATCCGAGAATTGCTCGAACCGGGATAGATGGTGAACCCAATGGCTACGCAGCCCAGGCGCAGAGCGTCTTGAACGCTGCCCGTCAAGGACGAAAGCGGATCCGCCTCGTCATGCAGGGTGTCATGGTTATTGAGCTTCAGGATGAGGGGAATTTCTCCCACGTGTTGTCCGGCGGCTGATTCCAGGAATCCCAGCGGCGCCGCATAGGCATTGCAGCCGGATTCCAGGGCAAGTTCAAAATGGTAATCGGGACCATAGCCGGCGGGGTTTACAGCGAAGCTGCGTGCCGGCCCATGTTCAAAACCCTGGTCGACGGGCAGAATCACCAGTTTGCCCGTTCCGGCCAGGCGGCCACTGTTCAACAGCCTCGCGATGTTGGTTTTCGTTCCAGGGGAATCGCTTTCATACCAGCTCAGGATTTCCCGTACGCGTTCCGTCATTCGGCCGCTTTGATTCTGTCGTCCCACTCTGGGGACAGCTTCTGTTGTTGCCATTCCATGCCTCCAACTCAGTTGAACTTGTAACATTCCAGATTACAGGCCGGGAGATAGTGCTGGCAAGTGGAAACTATGGTGCCTGCACTCGACGCAAAGCACGCCCTGCACGGGCACGCAGAAAAGCTTGAACATACGCAGGACGATAGGGCAGCTATGTAATTCCTGTCGCCTTGCCTCTCAGGAAATCCAGGGCAATCCGCGGCTCCGCGCAGCTCATCCTGTGTTATATTGAGACCGCCTTACAAAGGTTTAATTCTTCATTTGAAGGGGGAAAGGCATGAGCCAGCATTCCGAAGTAAGCCGTCGGGAATTTCTAAAGTCTAGTGCCAGGACGGGCGCAGGTCTGGCAGCCATGGGAGGTCTTGGCCTGGTTGGGGCAACCGGGAAAGTCATGGGAGCGAATGACCGCGTCAGGGTCGCCGTCTGTGGCGTCCGGGACCGCGGATGGGCCCACGTGAGGGGATTCTCGAAACTCCCCAACGTGCAGGTTGCAGCGATCTGCGATGTGGATGAGAACGTAGGGCGCAAGCGGATAGCAGATATGGAAAAAATGGGGCTTGCCAAGCCTGAATTCTATTATGACGTGAGGAAACTTCTGGAAGACAAGTCGATTGATGCGATTTCAATTGCCACTCCGGACCATTGGCATTCGCTGATGGCCATCTGGGGCTGCGAGGCCGGTAAGGACGTTTATTGCGAAAAGCCCTGCTGCCACAACTGGTGGGAGGGCAAACAACTGGTGACAGCGGCGAACCGCTACAATCGCATTGTGCAGCACGGAACGCAGAGCCGTTCGATGCAAGGCGTTATCGATGCGGTCCAGAAACTTCGCGACGGAGTGATTGGCGAGGTCTATCTGGCACGCGGACTCTGCTACAAGTGGCGGCCCACGATCGGTCACACTACGAATGAGGCTGTACCTTCGGGCGTTCATTATGACCTGTGGCTGGGGCCTGCTCCCGAACAGCCGTTCACCAAGAACCACTTCCACTACAACTGGCACTGGTTCTGGAACTACGGAAGCGGCGACCTGGGTAACCAGGGTATCCACCAGCTCGATATTGCGCGCTGGGGACTTGGTGTTAAGTTTCCCAACAGGGTCACCGCTGTGGGCGGAAAGTTTATGTTCAAGGATGACCAGGAAACTCCCAACGTCCTGAACTGCTCTTTCCAGTACGACATGCCGGACGGCAGCCGTAAAATGCTCGAGTTCGAAGTGCGGGGTTGGATTACCAACCACGAAGCAGGCATTGGCGAGGGCCGTGGGTCCCACGGGATTCCGGCAGCCGGACTCCAGGCCCAGGAGCGCAAGCTGGGTCCGTCGTCTTCGCCCCAGAATACCATTGGGGACATCTTCTACGGCTCCAAGGGGTACATGTCAATTGACGGATCGGAAGGTTACAAGACGTGGCTTGGTCCGGGGCACGAGCCCGGCCCGCACGGTTCCGGCGGCGGCGACCATTTCCTGAATTTTGTCGACGCTGTCCGCTCTCGGAACAAGGCATCGCTGAATGCGCCGATTGAAGAGGGCTATGTTTCCGCGACGCTGATCTACCTGGCAAACGCCTCTTACCGGCTGGGCAAGACCATCGAATTTGATCCGGATGCGGTGCAGGTGGTGGACGACGATGAAGCCACCCGCTTGCTGCGCAGCGCGGATCGCGGCTACAGAAAACCGTTCTATATTCCAGAGAACGTGTAAGGATATATCCGATAACTGAATTGCCGCGTCGTCGGAGATGTGGGGACTGCGCGCCGCAGAGGTATTGCTAGGTGCGGCGCCGCCCAGCCTTTCCGGAAGCGCGTTGTGGCTTTTGGTGATTGGTTTTCGAATAGAACGGAGCCTCTCATGGGCCCTACACTGGAGAGGAGGGTGAAGTGGAAATCACACGCCGGGAGTTTCTGATGGCGGCTGGTGCCGTTGGAATTGCATTTCCAGCAGTGGCCAGTGTGGATGGCATCAAGATTGGGGTTTGCGTGCCAACCCGGGATTTGGACCAGGTGGTCAGTTACGGATTCGATTACATTGAGCCTGCGGCAGCTTCTGTCTCAGAAATGAGTGAATCGAGTTTTCAGTCCTTCAAGACCAGTCTGATGGCCTCGCCAATCCGGTGCGAGTGTTACAACAGTTTCATCAGGCGGAAGGACTTGCGCGTGGTGGGCGACGATGTGAACTGGAATGCGCTGAAGGTGTATCTTGACCACACGCTGGCCCGTTGCCGTGAACTTGGCGGGTCAATTGTCGTCTGGGGCAGTGCGGGGTCAAGGAACGTGGAACCCGGTTATTCGCGCGATAAAGCGTGGAGCCAGATCAAAGACTTTCTCGGCCGGGCGGGCGAGATTGCGCGCCGCCACCAGATGACGATTGCCATCGAACCGTTGCGGCATCAGGAGAGCAACATTATTAATACCGGAGCGGAAGCTCTGAGGCTGGTCCACGAGGTCAATGATCCCAACATCAAGATGATCATTGATTATTACCACTTGCGAGTTGAGAACGAAAACCCCGACATTGTGTGGAAAGCGCGAAAAGAGATTGTGCACTTCCACTTCGCCAATCCCAACGGGCGGCTGTGGCCGAAGAGTCCGGCGGAAGATCCGGAATACAGCGAGTTCTTCAAACTGGTAAAAAAGATAGGCTTCCACGGTGGAATCTCGATCGAGGGACGGGGGTCACTGGCTCAGGACGCCACGGCCAGCCTGGCCTTTTTCCGGCAGGAAATTACCGCTGCATAAGCCGTCCGGGCCGGGACCCGGCCCGATTCGTGAGTCTTGACTTCACGCCGCACCGGGCATACGATTTCTTCATCAGGAAAGGGTCCTTCGTTGGGGTGCCGGGAGCATGCGCTCCGGGAGGCAAACATGGGTCTTCTGAAGATTGCGCACGTCCCTCCTGCCAGGGTTGATGGGGAGCAAACCGTCCTTGAGGCGGTTCGGGTGATGGCAGAAGAAGGCGTGGGGGCAGTTGCCGTTCTCGAGAAGGGCGAGAAGCACGAACTCTGTGGCGTTTTCACCGAGCGCGATGTTATGCTCCGCGTCGTACTGCAGAATCTCGATCCGGAACGTACGAAAGTCCGGGACGTGATGACAGCCCCGGTTGCAACTATTCCTGAGGACCTGACCGCCGAAGAAGCTTTCAAACAAATGGTTGACCGGCATATGCGCCACCTTGCCATCGTTGCAAGCGATGGAGAGCTTCTCGGGATGCTTTCCATCCGCAACCTTCTGGAACACATGGTCGAAGACCTGCAGCGGGAACTCCATTCCCTTGATCAGTACATCTCCAACGACGGCCCCGGCGGATGACCGGGCCGAGTTCCAACCGTGCCAGCCTTACACAATTCTATTCACACGGTTTTCAGCCGGAACAACCTGTGGGATTGAACAGATAGTCTCCGTCAGCAGTTGATTGGGTGTGCTGTTCCGATTCATCGCCTGTGAAATCTGCGGCATGGATTCGCAGCCCGCGAAGGGCTACCCGCGCGGGCGCATCAGGGCCGACTCCCTTCAGGGCGAAGGGCGGCATCAGGGACGGAGGGTTCGCCACCTGCTTTGCCGTGCTCTTCCTCATCATTCGCGGCTCCGTAGGCAGCCAGAATGTCGGCAATAGAGACAACTCCTTGCAGGTTATTGAAGTCGGCCCGGTGGATGACGGGCAGAATCGGCCACTCCCCGATCTGGCGCAGGGCAGCATCGAGCGGCTGGTCCGGATGAAGCCAGGGCAGCAGTGGACTGGACAGGGCCCTTGCAAGCGGTGAAGCACCTTTTCCTTCCTTGACCAGGCGGCGCAGGTCTTCCTTTGTCACGCTGGTCCAGTCGCCGTTTCTGTGGCTCACCAGGAAAAAGTCCAGCGCCGTGGCGCTGACGCGTCTTGACGCATCTGCTACGGTGTCCTCAGCGCGCAAGACGATTTCCGCGGGCGGGCGCATGGCGTCCTCAACCAGCAGCGTTGATCGCTCGCGCTGCTCTTCCATTGAAGGCAGGTCGGTGCCGTCCTGGCGGGAAAACAGATCGAACAGAGGCACCGGCTGGTAGCGGAGCGAGATGAGGTAGGCGATGGTGTTCGAAATCATGACAGGTAGAATGATGGAGTAGTTCCCGCTCAACTCCATCACCATAAACACGGAAGTCATGGGAACGCGCATAAATCCGGCAAACAGTACCCCCATTCCCACCAACGCAAAGCCACCAACCGTCCCTCCCAGATGCGGAAAGAAGATGTGCTCAACTCCTCCCACCGCGCCGCCGATCATGGCGCCGATAAACAGTGTGGGTGCAAACATGCCGCCGGGCGCGCCGCTTGAAAATGAAAAGCTCGTGGCCAGGATTTTGAAAACTGCCAGAAGTGCCAGCAGCTTCCAGGTGAACTGGTCATGCAGAGCCTGGTCGATGATGTCGTAGCCCGCTCCCATCACCTGAGGCATCCAGACTCCAAATATCCCAATCAGCAGCCCCGCTGCCGCCGGCTGGATATAATGGGTCCACCTGGGCATGGCTTTTGAGCGCATCCGGAGATAGGAGACCAGCCGGATAAACGCCAGGGATGCGAATCCACCGATCACGCCCAGGGCAGCGTAGGAGAGCAGTTCGCTCGGATGCACCAGGTGGAAAGGCGGGACCCTGAACAGAGGGTCTTCGCCGAGGAAAAGGTGCAGTACCGTTACGCTGGACACGGCGGAAAGAACCACCGCGCCCAGAACTCCTGAGCTCCACTTCCCGATAACTTCCTCGATCACGAAAAGGACAGCGGAAATTGGGGCGTTGAAGGCGGCCGCCAGTCCGGCCGCGGCTCCTACGGGCGCGATTAACCGGACCTTTTCCCGTGAGAGGTGGAGACGTCTTCCCAGCGCCGAAGCGATGCCGGCGCCGATCTGGAGAGAAGGGTCTTCAGGTCCCAGCGATTGCCCGCTCCCGATAGCCAGAGCGCAGGTCACGAACTTGCCTAACACCGTGCTGAAAGGAATATAGCCATCATATATATAGACGGCAGCCTTGGTCTGGTTGACGCCACTGCCTCGAACACGCGGAAAGATAAAAATCACCAGGGCCGCAACGGCCAGCCCTGCTAAAGCCGGAACCAGAATGACGCGGAACGGGCCTGGAGCCAGGCTGGACCCCAGAAGCTTGATTCGGGTCCAGTCAATGGATATCTGGAAGCACACCACAGCGAGTCCGGAGAAAAGTCCGATGATAACCGCCAGAAGAAGAAAGAGCCCTTCTTCGTGCAGGAAGAGCCGCGGCACCCGCAATTTTGTGAACCGGCTGCGGAATTTGTTCCAGTATCGATGAAGGATCTGGATGGCGTGGGATCTGGCAATGTCAGAGTTGGTCGCTGCGGGATCGGTCACCGTTCTGTAGCACCTCGTGTATGAGAAATCATCAGCAATGCCTGGTCCGGTGCCGGAGGAGTTCCGCAGGCCTGTTGAGCCGTTTCCTCCATCTGCATCACCAGGTCCATCACGTTGGTAATAAGGTCCGGGTTGCGGCGCAGGATTCTCCGGCTGACTTTCGGCTGCATCTCCTTCACGTTGGAATAAACGCTGGCAAACGGACCGGCTGCCTGCTCAGTCTGCAGATTCACTCCCCGGCTCTGGGCGCATTGCTTCAGGCGGGAAAGGGCCTGTTGAAAGGCCGCAATCGTCCGACGGCCGCGTTCTTCCTGCGACAACCTGCGCTGGAAAGGATCCATATCAATAACAAGCCTGCTGATCCTAAGCTTCAGTGCCGCCTCATGGTTCTTGGGGTTCAGTTCGATAGCCCTCTGGAAATACCGGCGGGCCGACGTG
>DATLWV010000228.1:0-13859 GCA_035576145.1 Terriglobia bacterium | reverse complement strand
TGCATTCGCCTTAAGGACGGCATCGAGGCCAATGAGATCGCCCAGCACCCACAACTCGGAAATAAGCTCGTCTTCGATGCGAAATAGAGCAGCTCCGAGCCATCGAACGCGTTTCCCTGTGGGCTGGTAACCTCGCCACTTAGCCACATGGACCCCGGAGAAATGCATTTTGGCAAATGCCTTGTTTTGCTCCGTTACACAATCCAGAATCTCGCAGTTGTATTCCGCCAAGGCTTCACGTACTGAGCGAACATATTCACAGAAGGCATCCAGACCTCGCAGTTCGGAGCCAAGTGAGCCACGGAAACGGAAGTCTTTGGCAAGGGGGTCAGAACTCGCTGCAAGGTCACCCTGATTCCAGATACGCGAATAAAACGCTTCCACAAGGTTCGGAGTGCTCACAAGAACCCCTCCTCTCATAGGATCAATCAGGAAATCAGACAGCTTAGTCTGTCATGGAAAAATGCCATGAGCTCAATTGGGATACTACCAATCAAACTAGGACGCTACCGACGGAGGTCTGCGGTGGCATGGGTAGGCTGCCTCGCACTAGGGGCGACGGGATCCTGCTGGGCCGTTGGGCCTTGCTCAATCGTGCTCGCTGAGCACATTCGGGCGCGGAGCGGAGGCGGCTCTCCCATGGGTGGGACGGAAGACTGAAGAGGTTCCGCTTTTCGCACTCATATCTACGGCAACACTACGGCAACACTTGGGTCTAAAACCAAGCGAAACGGAGTAAAAAGGAAGCGTGGCTACCCTTTATTTTCAATGAATTAGGAATGGTTGACCGGGTCTGGCTTGATTTAGCAAACCGCCGCCTTAAGCCACTCGGCCACCTCTCCGACGATTTGAGCGTTAATTTTAACCCGCGGCATCCTGTCGTGGCTAGTCTAAAAGCGCAACGCCGCTGAAAGCACCCTCCCTCTAACCGGCCGCGGCCAGCAGGCGAGCGAAACGTTCCGGGTCGCGCGCCAGTTGCTGTGAGAAAGTTGCAGCCTGCTGGAACGTGTAGACCAGCTGGTCGCTGGCTCCGAAATCGAACCCCTTTTCTGTCTTCGCCGTCGCATCGCTGGCGCGTCCCTTGTTCCAGGAAGCGTCGAGCTTCTCGATCAGCCGCTGGTCGCGTTCAGCGATGGTCCGGATGAGGGCCGCCGACGATTCGGGCGTGCGCCCGGACCTCGCAGCTTCTTCGACAAGGACTGAAATGCGCCAGAAGAGGTGCTCCATGTACTCGACTGAAAGCCGGAAGGTAAGGAAGTCGTCAAGATTGTCGCGGACCTGCGCTTCACTGAATACAAGCTGGCTTAGCAGTCGCCGGAAAGGCGGGACGTTCCGCATGCCGGATTTTACTGCCGCCGTCAGTTCGTCGTCGTTTCTCCAGGGAACGGGCAGCACAGGCCGCATCCAGCGCGGCGAGCAGGATTCCCGGTTGGGCGTTATCTCGTAAAGGGTGGTAAAAACGTCAGACCAGTTCTCATTCCATTCCGCCCGGTAGTGCCTTTCGACAAAGCGCTGGAAGGCCGACGCCCGTGCTACCGTGCTCCCCTCATTCAAAGCAACCGCCGTGTATGCAAAGGTGTCCCAGAGCGACCCTTGGATGTATCGAGAGGGCAGCCAGTTGGTGACAATGACTCCCAGTGCGAGAGGGCTCTCAATACGGTTGTAAGCGTCCGCGAATGCATCGATGTTGCGCAGGGCGTTGGCGCCGGCCCGCACGCCCCAGCGGCAGGAAATGATCGACGGAGCGCCTATCACCCGCAGCCCTGTTTCAACCACCTTGCGCGCGGCTTGCTCCAGCGGTCTCGGGTCGGTGGCGTAGTATTGCCAGTCCATCACAATGATGTCTTTGTTAAGCCGCGGCAACACACCGGGCTGTTTGTGCAGGACAAAGTCGCCCCACACGATCAGCTCCTTGCCCAGCCTGCGCGCGATTTCATCAAGCGAATTTACGTACTCGGCCCAGATCTCGTCCCGGGTCTTCTTTTTGAGCGCTTCTCGCGAAAGTTCAGACCCGCCCCAGTTGACCTCGTCGCAACCGCCGTGGAAATAGCGCGAGGGGAAAATCTCCGCCACTTCACGGTAAAGGTCCGCGAACAGCTTCAGGGTTTCCGGGGCCACCGGAGTGACGGCGGAAAAGTTGTTGCGGCCTCCCGGCATCGCGTCCTGCAGGTGGGCGTACTGCGGAACGCCGGTGATAAACTGCGTGTGGCCGAACGATTCGATTTCAGGGATAAGTTCCACGCCCCGCTCGCTTGCGTACTGGGCGAGTTCCCGGGCCTGATCGTGAGTGAGGGCATTCTTATGAGTGATGAGTTCAGGATGGCTTTTGAATCGAAGGGCGCAGCCCTGGTCGTCCGCCAGGGAAATCAGGTAGGCGTTCATGTTCCATTGGTGGCAGAAGTCGATGGCGCGCCGGTAGTAGGAAGGATCCTCCGGAACACGTCCGGCGTCTGCCATCAGGCCACGCAACTGCCCGGCCCCTTTCTTTTTTCCTCCCGGGTTACCTTGCGCGGAAGCTTCGGGTTGGAGCGAGACTGGTTTCAGGATTTCTGAGGGGCTGCTGCCGGCAATTGCTCTTCCCTTTGCAAACTGTTCCGCCAGCAGCGTTGAGCCGGCAACGCCGGCGATGCCGGTTGCAAGAAAGTCCCGCCGAGTTCTCTTTTCAGTGTCGTCTGAGCCGTGGTTCTGCAAAATTGCCTCCTTCGTCATGGCATCTTACCTCAGCCGACGAGGCCGGACATGGATTTTGTCCGAGGGGGGTGCCGTTTTCCCGCGCCAGGCCAACATCTGGCTGGAGTTGGTGGTCAAAACGGAAGGGACCGGTCTCAAGCGTATGGAGCCGGACGGGCATGGAGATTCTTCTTGACAGGAAGAATTGGCCACACCTAGACTTTTTACGGCGGGCATACCCGAACAATTACCTCTTTTGCAAGGAGTGCACGATGTCACTACGCATCCAGGACACAGCACCGGACTTTGTCGCTGAAACCACACAGGGAACCATCAAATTCCACGAATGGATCGGGGACGGCTGGGCCGTGCTGTTTTCCCACCCTAAGGACTTTACTCCGGTGTGTACAACCGAACTGGGCTATATGGCAGGCTTGCAATCGGAGTTTGCAAGACGCAATTGCAAGATCATCGGCCTGAGTGTCGATCCGGTAGAGAGCCACAAGAAGTGGGAGGTCGACATTGAAGAGACCCAGGGCAACAAAATAAATTATCCCATGATCGGCGACCCGCAACTCAAGGTGGCCAAGCTTTACGACATGCTGCCTGCCGAGGCCGGAGAAACCTGCGAGGGACGGACCGCTGTCAACAATCAAACCGTGCGAACGGTGTTCGTGATCGGGCCGGACAAGAAAATCAAGCTGATGCTCACTTACCCGATGAGCACAGGCCGCAACTTCAACGAAGTGCTGCGCGCCCTTGATTCCATCCAGCTTACGGCCAAGCAACAGGTGGCTACTCCGGTAAACTGGCAACAGGGCGGAGAGGTCATCATTCTGCCATCGGTTTCAGACGATGAGGCGAAGAAGAAGTATCCCGGCGGCTGGAAGGCGCCGCGGCCCTATCTGCGCATCGTCCCCCAGCCCAAGTAGTTTTCACGCGAGGAAGGAGGTCTGCCGCGCTGCGAAGGTTGAACAAGAAAGCCTGGAACGCGGGAGACTTTCTCCCGCAGCATCGGCATTCCTCCCCGGAAGTTGTGCGCGGACTCACTGACGAACAGCTCCCTGGCGCAGCGCCTGTTTCGCTGGACGCGGACGGTCGGCTCACGGTGCAGTTCCTGATCGAGGACCATTCTCTCAGACATATCCGTGCCGACGGGTGAGATCAGGGTGTCTGATTCAGGCGATCCCAACTCCTGACTACGAATCCCATCGTCACTCAGAAGATAAGGGAATTAGCCAAGGAGAACAAACGATATGAGTGTACGCCCGCAAGTGGTGGTGCTCGGCGCAGGCTTCGGGGGACTCGAATTGACAACGATTCTTTCCGAGGCTTTCGGCGATGCGATTGACAGCGTGCTCATCGACAAGAGCGATGTATTTGTTATCGGCTTCTCGAAACTCGACGTGATGTTCGGACGGAAAATGCCGGCCGAGGTGCGTCATTCCTACCGTGACATTGTGAAACCGGGAGTGCGATTTCTTCAGTCTACGGTGCGATCCATCGACCCGGCCGCCCGCCGCGTGGTAACCGACGATGGGACCTTTGAGGCGGACATCCTGGTGGTAGCCCTCGGCGCCGACCTCGAGCCGGAGGCCACCCCGGGTCTCGCGGAAGGCGGCAACGAGTTCTATTCGGTTCCCGCAGCCTTCACACTGCGCGACGTGCTCCCCAGGTTTGAGCGGGGTGCTGCCATCATAGGCGTGGCCGGACCAACCTACAAGTGCCCTCCTGCTCCCAACGAAGCGGCGCTGCTGCTGCACGATTACCTCACGGCCCGTGGGCGGCGCCAGGCGACCGAAATCTCCGTGGTGCTGCCCTTCGGCACACCCATTCCCCCTTCACCCGAAACCTCGCAGGCGATTATCGCTGCCTACGCGGAGCGCGGTATCCGGCTCGTGAAGGAACGCCGGGTTCAGGCGCTTGACCCGGGCCGCAAGGTGGCCGTTCTGACCGACGGGACTGAGATGCCCTACGACCTGTTTCTGGGCGTGCCGGTGCATCGCGTACCGCCAGTCGTCGTCGAATCCGGGCTTGCCGCCGATGCCTATAGCTGGGTGCCAGTAAACAAGGAGACGCTCGAAACCAGATTTCCCGGGGTCTACGCGGTGGGCGACGTAAACGGAGTGGGCACGCCCAAGGCGGGAGTTTTTGCGGAAGCCGCGGGGCGCGTCGTGGCGGCCGCCATTATTGCCCAGTTCAGGGGAGGGCCTTCACCCGAGGCTTACAAGGGGGCAGGTTCCTGCTATCTGGAGTTTGGCCACGGCCAGGTTGGACGCGTGGATGTGGACACTTTCAGCGGCCCCAAACAGGTGGCAACGTTCCAGGAGCCATCAGAGGCGCTCGCTGCCAACAAGGCCCAGTTCGGAACCAGCCGGATCCAGCGGTGGTTCGGGCGCCCGCCTGCGAAGCGCGACTGAGCAACGACACTCCGTGGAGCGCTGGATGTCAATGCCTTTTTTCTTGTCGCCGACGACTAAGGACTAATGCTAGCCCTCAAACCATGCCGAGGTTCGTTTCAGCCGAGGGCATCCAGACACGTTCGATATTTTCCCCCGCGACGTTCTGGCTCGCATCCTGCTTCTTAACGAGTTTTCCCCCGTCATCCCATTCGCCGCTTGCTGGCGGCAAAGGCGCCTCCGGCTGGTGCCGTTTTTGCGCGTCTCTGCCTGAACCATTCCGGCCCTGACTTACGGTCTTTTTCCGTGGGACCTATCCAGCCAGAGGCGAGTCTGCCGCGCTGGCCTGCGTGGTGGCATTCTGGCGCACGACGCCAGTCTGGTCCACAAAGTAGGAATTCAGGCCGGAGGTCCCACGATTGACGGGATCGGCGTTGATTGTGAAGGAAAGAACCTGGCCGTTGATGACCACCCCCGGAGAGTACGTGAACAGGTAACCGTTTTTTGTGGACGTCATCGCGGTTGCTCCCCCCGCAGCAGTTCCGGAAAGCACATCATCCACGATCGCCGCATGAGTGACGTCATCGGAGGAGCCGGCGGGAGGAGGGCCCAGATATCCCAGCGTCGCCGTGTACCCCGCGTTATAGGTGGATGAATACGTAAACTCGGCTGTGCTGATCGCGCGGAGAGATTCCACTGCAGAAGCCTGGTTGGCCGCCACCCGCGAACGTAGAAAATTGGGAATAGCGATGGCGGCTATAACCAGGATGATGGCGACAACGATCAGCAGTTCGATCAGTGAAAAGCCGTTTGATTCGGTTCTCATCGTCATGCCTTGCGTGGCTTGATCCGTACGGCATGAAGGGATCTGAAGTCACGTTCCAACTCTGGCTTAGGGCAACTCGCTTACCATATCGGGCCGTTAAGCGAAGAACTTTACCGCCGGTCCCAGTTGCCAGATATCAGGAGAGTTGTGGCAGGTTCCATTGCGCCAAGGTGGCTAGTATGCTGCCGCGCTGGGCGTTCCGTGTCTGAATTTGTCAAGGATATGCGACAATTTGTGTCACTCGTGGGATGAGGTTGCAAACCTTCGACACATGCTGATGCAGGGCGGAGGCAGGTCGAGGGTTGCGAAGGGGGGACTGATAGAGGTGCGGAGGCCTGTCCGAGACGTGCCGGTAATCGCAGGGCAGGGCTCTAGCCCCAATGATGGTGCAAGAAAAATAACTATTGAGTGGCGGGTCGGCAGGCAGATGTGTTTTAAAGTTAAAAAACAACTTGTGCCTGACCGATCAAGACTGGAACGCCGAAATGTTCGAACGGTGATGAGATGGCGCCCCTGGGTTATTTGGAGAGTATTATGGAGTTTGTTACTCGTCAGAGAATTTTCCTGATTACCTATTTCTTCTGTTTGACATATCCCCTTGTTTGACATATCGTTGATTTGTAGTCTAGTTAGAGGCCCTGTAGTTAGGCTCGGTCCTCTGTGCAAACTACGCGGATTGCCTGAGGATATTTCAAGTGAGACGGAGGTTGACCTGATGGACCCGCGACGCAAATTTTTTCTGGCGACAGGAATCTTGCTTGCGGCTTTGTTTGCCGTTGCCGCCCCTGCGTTTTCGCAAAAGGCGAAGTTAAAGATTCATGTCAGTCCGAAGCAGGCCTTTGTTTTCGTCGATGGCGCTGCTTTAAAACAAGGCAGCTGCGCCGGGATGTTCTGCACCATCTGGGTTGATCCTGGTGAGCATACTGTTACAGTCCGTAATTACGGATATGCACCTGAATCTCAAAAAGTGACCCTTGAGGCGGGCAAGGTCACCAAGCTGGATGTCTCCCTGAAGCCCGAGGGCGGCCCAGTGTCAGGCCCGTGGGGAAGAATTCAGATTAAGGGACCATCTCATGCTGCGGTCCTGCTGAACGGCAAAAGCCCGGACTACTTTGTCGGGCACGTCGACGAGATCAACAACAGTTTTATCTGGCAGCAGGAACTGCTTGTTCACCCCGGAACCTACCAGGTGACGGTGACATGGTGGGGTAATGAAATCTGGTCCGGCCCTGTGACGGTGCAGGCCAACGAGCGCGTTATCGTGAAGGTCAACCAGAACGGCGCCATGAAGACCAAGCCGTGGACTCGCCTCGAAAAACTGACTTCGCCCATACCGCGCTTCAAGGCGGGCATCTCCACCAGCCGGGTGGCAGTGGCGCCGACAACAGGCGAGTTCTCTGTCAACCCCGCCAGCATCAAGTGCGGCCAGTCCAGTGAGCTGAGCTGGTCTTCGGCTGACTCTGTTGAGAATACCATCAGCGGAATCGGCAAGGTGGGGGCCAACGGCAACCAGACCGTTACGCCCAAACAGACAACGACCTATGACTTTACAGCCGCCGGACCTGGCGGCATCGTCAAAGACAGCAAGACTGTTGAGGTTGATTCAGCGATACAGGCTTCTCTCACCATGAGCCCCGCAGAGGTTCGCTATCACAAGGTGGGCGATCAGGTTGTCGAACAGGGGTCGGCGACCCTCTCCTGGTCCACCACCAATGCCCAAGCCGTTTCGATTGACCCTCTGGGAACGGTGGACGCCAGCGGCAGCAAAACGATTACGCCGACGCCCAAGCAGACCGGCTACGGGACCGTGGATGAAACGGACACCTACACCCTGCACGCCACCAACGAGTGCGGCGGGTCTGCGACACAGACCGCCACCTTGCACATTGTTGGGCTCATCGAACGCGCTCACGTGAAGGTTGAGCTGACCAGCGTCTTCTTCCCAACCAACTGGCCCAACCGGCACCACAAGGACAATGGCCTGCTGCGGAGCCAGAAGGATGCTCTGAATAAGCTGGCCCAGACCTTCATTGACCACCACAAGATTGAGCCTGAGTCCCGGTTGGTGCTTGAGGCTCATGCTGACCGGCGCGGCTCCACGCGCTACAACCAGTCGCTTTCTGAATGGCGCGCGGATATCGTTAAGAATTACCTGGTCAGCCAGGGCGTGCCTGCGGACCTGATTGACGTGAAGGCCCTCGGCAAGACTCAGAACCTCAGCCTGGACGAGGTGAAACAGTTGGAGGGGGACAACCCCAACAAGCCGGCCAACATTCAGCAATGGATTAACGAGGTCCTGGCGCACAACCGCCGTGTTGATACGGTCCTGATGCCGGACAACCTCCGGTCCACGCCAACCTACCCGTACAACGCGCCTGATGTGACGATTATTCACATGAGGCCAATGCCTTCGCTCAGCAAAGTTAAGAGCGCTGAATAGCGAAAGGTCAGTGTTAGAGAATCACCCGTGCCCTGCCGTTCTTATCGAGCGGCAGGGCACTTTGTTTTTCACGGGAGGCAACCTGGGTGATGCGAAACGAGGGAGATTTTTCCAGCCAAATCTAGCGACTTATGAGGTAATCCTTTTCTTGGTCAGGAGGCTAACCCTTTGATTCTGATCTTCGCCCCATCTTCCAGGCTCCACGCCGGTCAACGGACTTGTACTCCAAAACGGGGACAATCAGGACCAGAATAAAGCCTAGCGCCAGGATAAAAAACTCGGCGGTCTTCGTGGCGAGTTCCCATGGGCCCGCTTGCCGATGAATGGCTGTCCACCACTCGCGGGAGGTAATAAACACTCCAATCGCCAACATGACCGCTCCCCCCAGATAGAGCCCCAGGAAAGCGCACCAGAGAACAAGCGCCGATAGTTTCTTGCGTATACCCGCCATTGGCAAAGTGGCTTTCCATCCGTTCCCCTTGTTGCGCAACCGCCCGGGGTTGGGTCTGCGATGACCTTCCTGGAAACGCCTGATCCAGATTCCTAACCCTCTATTCGACACATCATGCCCGGAACTTGAGGAACCTTCGCGCCGCCAGGCGTGCCATCAGGAACTTTATATGGTATAGGTGTTGAAAGATTCGTCTGTCACGAATGCCCGGAATGAAAGGGGAAGAAGACGATGCGTCCTTTCCATCGAAGCCGCGCCGCTCAAGCCGTTCACAAAACATCCCGCACGGCCCGTCGCCCAAGCAGATGTGCGCCCGGTCTGCGGATCACAATATTATTCTCTCTCCTGCTGGCTATCCCTGCCGCTTGCGGAAACTCCGCGCTGAAGTCGGCGCAAAGCCCGGACCCATCCCAATCGGGATTTCGAATTGAGAGCTCAGCCTTTAAGGAAGGAGCCTTCATACCCGCCCGCTTCAGTTGCCAGGGTGAAAACGTCTCACCTTCGCTCAAGTGGACGGACCCGCCTGCCGGGACGCGCAGCCTGGCGCTGATTGTCGATGATCCTGACGCGCCGGGCGGCACATGGACGCACTGGGTGGTTTTCAACCTGCCGGCGCAAACCAGGGCGATGGATGAGAACGCTCCAAAGGGGGACGAACTGCCGAAGGGCGGCCTGCAAGGGTTGACCAGTTTCGGCAGTGTGGGCTACGGCGGCCCCTGCCCGCCGCCCGGCAAAGCACACCGCTACTTCTTCAAGCTCTACGCTGCTGACACTTCGCTCAGCCTGAAACCCGGCACCGCCAGGGAGGAGGTGGTCGCGGCGTTAAAAGGCCATACCTTGGGCGAGGCTCAGTTGATGGGGCGCTTCAAACGCTGATACCGCCTGTTTCTGGGTAAGACTCCAACTACAGTTGACCTCTAAGTGCTGGAGGCTGAGTGCAGAAGACTAAGATCACAAACCATTCTCCCCCGGCGCCTACTAGGGCGGGAATGGCGGCCCAAGGAGCCACAAAATCCTTATACTACATTTAGCGATATTGTGCTGGACAAACGCAATATTTTGTGCTCCAATGGCATTCGGGGAGAAATGCTGTGAGCAACTTCAACCTGGAACAGTGGACAAAACTTCATAATTCGATTCCGCGAGGGATCAAATTTATGGAGCACACGTTTACCGAGCCGACCTCTTTTCGTCTGAGAGTGTCGCCGGTTTCACCCGGTGTCTACGCAATCCTGGTGCCTGACCGCTCGAACGAGGCGGAATACGAAGTCATCTATTTTGGGGAATGCGATGACTTCCCCCGGCAGGTGGCCAGGACCCACGAGCATTACAGAGATTGGTTGGAGGAAGCGGGTGGGCTGGAAAACCTCTACGTGGCCTATTACGCGACGCCGTTCCTTTCCGAGGCCCAGCGCCGCGCAATGAAGAATTCCCTGATTGAACATTACCACCCGGTCTCGAATGAGAAGACGGGTAAACATTTTTCCTTCGGCGCTCTGCTCGGCATTGGCCGCTGAGTCGGGATGCCAGGCGAGGGTCAGAGTTTCTTAGTCTGCGGGTATTTTTAGGTTTCCAGCACGATGGCGCTCGGTGGTGAGTAAAGATATGAGGGGCCGGGCGGGGCGGAAAGCTGGGTCATAATAGCCGGCCGTGGGGACGCCACCACGAGCGCCATCTCCAGAAAAGCCCGGGCCTCAGCACATGAGGTTCGGGTTCCCCTGCGATTACGCAATTCCAATCCTACAATGGCTTTAAGCCCTTCCAGTGTCCCGCGCATTACTCTGCGATTTTTTCGCTGAGATTACAAGCCAGTAGTTGATGGCCTCGATGCCATCTTGGTGCGGCGAGGTACCCGCAACAGCCTGCATCAGCGCTGGGCGGTAACGGAAAGCGAGAGATTCTTGTGCAATGACCGCGCCGCACGCCGAAGTTCCACCGCCTGTTTTGCCGAAAATCGTAGTTGGCCACGGCTGGAGAGCGCCAAGTCCTGTGGCGTCCAATCAGCCTTCATGATTCCCCGGTGTGAATGCTGGGGGCCGAGCAGCAAATGGCCGAGCTCATGGGCTATGGCATTCCCCATGACCTCCCCCCGAAATAGACCCCACAACGAAGAGACGTGTTCCACCCGATCGTAGAACACGTTTGCGATCCTGCCGGGGACGGTCCACTGGGTTCCAGCCGGGGCCATAATCGATTGGCCCAGTGCATCGGTGCCGGAGATCCGCCGCGCCCGCAATATCCTGGAAACATTAAGGATTCGGACAGAAAAATCGGGAGCCGGTTCACCAGAGGAGGCCGGGAGGTGCTTGCTCGAGTATTCCAACCAGGCGATCCGCACGCCCGCTTTGGCGAAGAGTGCAGCGACCTGGTGTTCCGCGACTTGAAGTTGCAGCCGGCCGAGACCCGCGTAGTTGTAAACGCCCACACTGATGACCGGCTGGCTCTTCAGCCTGTGCGAGATGGCTGAGATGCGTCCGACCGGTACGAAGGAAGCCCACGCGAACATTACAAGACTGACAGCCCCGGCGCGATGTTTGAACGCCTGCAAAACTGTTGGTTTCACGTTGCGCTCCTTCCACGAGTGGAGCGGAGCAGGCAGCGCTGGCGAAGGACCCGGTCCCCCAAGGCAGAGTATTTAGGTGATTGCCCCTCGCGGTAGCTGCCCCAAACCACTTCGGCGATGGGGCAATCTAGTCCGACGGTTCGCTCCGGGCAATGGATGGAGGCTGATTTGTTGGATGGTTTTGACCTGATCGGCTAATATCTTGCTCCGCTGCGGGTTAGCCGACCGGATGATTGAGATCAACACCCCCTGAAACTTGCCGCACAGTTTGACGGGTGTATAATGTGGCCAACGTCCTGAGCAAGCGCCGGGGAGCCATGGACAATTCAAACCTTTCCCAAGCATCGGTTCTCGGCTTCGGTATCTTTGAACTGGATTGGCGAGCAGGTGAACTGCGCAAATCCGGGTCGCTCGTTCACCTGCCGCCCCAGCCGTTCAATGTTCTCGCCCTGCTCGCGAGTCACGCGGGCCAGGTCGTCAACCGCGAAGACATTCGCATGGAAATCTGGGGCGGCGACACTTATGTGGATTTTGAACAGGGCCTGAATCACTGCATCAGGCAGATCAGGACAGCGCTGGGTGACAATGCCGAAACTCCTCGCTACATCGAGACGTTGCCGCGGCGAGGGTATCGGTTCATCTATCCGGTCACGGCGGCCTCATTCCCGAGTGAAGCGGCTGCTTCAGCCCGCCGGCCAAAGGGCAGAGCCATCCCCTACAAGATTGTCGCCTTGGCAGCGGCCGTGGTTGCCTTTATCGTGGCAGGCGTAGCGGGTCTCAACGTCGCCGGGCTGCGCAATCGTCTGTTGGGGCGCATGACGGGTCCCCCTAGTATCTATTCCATTGCCGTCTTGCCGCTGGAAAATCTTTCAAGTGATCCCAACCAGGAATACTTTGCCGAGGGCATGACCGAGGAACTGATCACGACGTTGGGAAAGATCAGAGCCTTGCGGGTGATCTCGCGGACCTCTGTGATGCGATACAAAGGAATCAGGAAACCGTTGCCGGAAATTGGGCGCGAACTCAACGTGGACGCTGTGCTGGAGGGAGCAGTGCTGCGCTCAGGGGACAGGGTACGGATTACGGCACAGTTGATTGATGCCCGAACCGACCGCCACCTGTGGGCGCAAGATTACGAGCGCGATTTGGACAATGTGCTTTCTTTGCAGGACAATGTAGCACGAGACATTGCCAGCCAAATCAGGATCAAGCTGACACCGCAGGAAAAAGCGCTACTGGCGCAGTCCCAGCCCCTCAATCGCGAGGCCTACGAAGCCTATGCGCGGGGCCGGAACGAATATAGTCGCTGGTCCCGCCAAGGTTCCGTCAGAGCAGCCGAGTATTTCAAGAAGGCCGTTGAAAAGGATCCGAATTACGCCCTGGCGTATGGGTGGTTGGCGATGTCTTACAATGCACTCGTGGTTTTTGAATCCCTCCCTCCCGCTCAAGCGTACTCTAGCGCAAGGAAGGCAGCCGCTAAGGCCTTGGAAATCGATTCAAATGTGGTCGAAGCCCATCTGGCATTGGCTTGGATCCAGTTTGCCTTCGACTGGAATTGGAGCGCATCGGAAAGAGAATTCCAGGATGCGCTCGTCGCTAATCCAGGTTCATCCATGGCGCATTGGCTGTATGCATGGTTCTTGACTTGCATGGGCAGAGAAGATGAAGCTCGAAGTCAGATACGCCAGGCTCTCGATTCAGATCCTTTCAATCCATCCGTCAACACGTGCTTTGGAGAGGAATTGGAACTCTGGCGGCGGCCCAATGATGCCATCCAGCAGTACCGGAAGACGCTCGACCGGGTCGGGGAATCCCCGGGGCCTTACCACCTGATGGCGACTGTCTACGCCCGACAGGGGAGATATGACGAGGCGGTGGCCGCCGAGCGGCAATCCCTGGTTTTTTCGGGCCAGGGATCCCTGGCGGTCCAGTCTCTCCAGAAAGCCTATGTCAGCTCCGGCGGGAAAGGTTATTGGAACTGGCGGTTGCACAGGTTGAGGGAGCGGACTCGGCAAACCGGCAAGGTCCCCTCAGTCGGTCTTGCCCTTGTGTACGCCCAGCTTGGGGAGAAGGAGACCGCCTTTGAGTGGCTGGAGAAGGCTTATGTAGAGCACGCCGCTGGTTTGACCACGCTGAAAGTGCACCCCGCCTGGGACCCGCTCCGCGACGACCCGCGCTTTCAGGACCTCCTGCACCGCATGAACTTCCCGCCTCAAACCGACAACACCAAGCCTTAGCCTTGACCCTCCCTCACCCTTCTCTCATAATCACCTGTTAGCAACTTACATCACCACCAGGGAGGTTCCGTGCGGGAAATCCACAAAGTTGCCATCCTGGGGGCGGGAACCATGGGAGCCCGCATCGCCGCCCACCTTGCGAATGCTTCCATTCCCAGCGTACTTCTTGATATCGTGCCTGAGGGCGCTGCTGCCGATGACCTGAAGGCCCGCAACCGCATTGCGCAATCTGGCCTCGACGCGGCACTGAAATCACGTCCGGCAGCGTTCTTT
>DATLWV010000227.1:0-2942 GCA_035576145.1 Terriglobia bacterium | reverse complement strand
ACGCCGGCCTTACCAAGCCGATCGGGCCTCACACTTTGCGCCACAGCTTTGCCACTCATCTCCTGGAGGCGGGAACAGATCTGCGCACCATTCAGATCATCTTGGGGCATGGCGATCTGGAAACCACGGCGAAATACCTGCATCTGTCCCAGCGCCATTTGCGGGCCGTCACCAATCCCCTGGAAAGCTTGCCCCTTTCCCGGCTTGTGGAAGTTAACCGTCAGTATCACCGAAAAAAGAAGCCATGACTCGGCCCGCCGTGGAGGTGGCCGACATCCTCCGCGCCCAGGGTCAACGCTTCCTCAAGCGGTATCGATCGAGCTTCGATTTCCAGCAGCTCAAGGCCTTCCGAGCCATTCAGAACTGCCGCACCGCCGCCCTCGGAGGTCACCTCGATGCCTGCCCTCAATGCGGATTTCAGGCCATCTCTTATAATTCGTGTCGTAACCGGAGCTGCCCGAAGTGCCAAGCCCAGACCCGGGAACACTGGCTCGCCGCGCGGGAACAGGAGTTACTGCCTACCCCCTACTTTCACGTCGTCTTCTCTGTCCCCCACGAACTCAACCTCCTGGCGCTCGACAATCCCCGCCAGTTTTATCATCTCTTGTTCACCGCCAGCGCCGCCACCCTCCTGGAACTCGCGGCCGACCCCAAGCACCTGGGTGCCGAGATCGGCATCCTCAGCATTCTCCATACCTGGGGCCAGAACTTGCTCGCCCATCCGCATATTCATTGCCTTATCCCGGCCGGAGGGCTCTCTCCTGATCACTCCCGTTGGGTCCATCCCCGCTATCCCGGTTTTTTTCTCCCCGTGAAGGTGCTGAGCCGAGTTTTTCGAGGGAAGTTCGTCGCCCGCCTCAAACGCCTCTACCACCGCAAGCGATTACGCTGCGCCGGACCGTCTGCTGCATTGGCGGATGAAAAGCAGTTTCGCCAATTGCTGCGCCACCTCCACCGGCAGAATTGGGTGGTCTATGCCAAACCAGCTTTTGGTGGGCCCCGGCAGGTGCTCCGCTACCTGGGCCGTTACACCCACCGCGTGGCTATTTCCAACCATCGACTCACATCCTTCGATGGCCAGCTGGTCACCTTCCGCTGGAAGGATTACGCGCACGGCAGCAAGACACGCCTGATGACGCTCACGGCAACCGAGTTTCTGCGCCGTTTCTTCCTCCATATCTTGCCCAAAGGCTTCGTGCGCATCCGCCACTCCGGGTTTTTGGCCAATCGCTTCCGTGCCTCACAAGTTACGCTCTGCCGGCAACTGCTGGCAAGCGTCCCCTTGCCGCCCACTACGGCGCAAGTCCCCAAGACCGCCGCCATCTGGCATTGTCCCCACTGTGGCACGGTGATGATCATCATCCAGCGATTCACCAGCCAAGAATCGCTTTCACGGTGTAGCTACTTTGATTCTTCATAGAACGCCCCCCCAATCGGACCGTCGACGTGCAGTTCGCACGCCCATGCTTTGGTGTGCTCACCCTCCATCCACTGCTCTTTCCCTAGCTCCCCGTCGTGCCTCGCCCCGAAACCTCTGCACTTCCGGACCGCCCAGAGTGCTGGCGCTTCCACGTCCTCGCCCCTTTCCCACGTTCCCGCCAGGCCACACCTAAAAGAAAAAAGCATTCAATCTCCATAGCTGGTCGTGCCCGCCAGCGGATTCCTTCAAGTCTCCTTATCGAAAACGCCTCGGCCCGTTGCTATCCAGTCTGCACCATTACTCACCCGTTTGGGCCGAGGCATTTCCGATCAAGGCTGGCGGCTTATCGCCGATGTGCTGGCTAGCGGTTCTGGGCGTATGGTCGGGAACTCGGAAATTACACCTACGCTTTCGCACTTCCTTGCCACATGACCCCGAGCAACGGCCTAAAAAACCGTGGCTCTCCCCTGTTATGTTTTCCTAAACCGTGGGTCGGGGGTTTGAATCCCTCCAGGCCTGCCATCATTTCCCTATTAATATCATATAGCTACTCGAAACTATGTTTTCGTTGGAAAGGCCATAAATAGGCCGATTGTAGTAAGACTGTAGTAAGACGATCTGCACTCATCCTCTTTTCTCCTGGGACAGACACTAAATTCGCACAATGGTCCGCTGAGCGTTAGGAACTTCGCGTCACGATTAATCAGGGCGCCCAACGTTCACGCGAACGCTCTCAATTTTCGCGAAGTGCAAGCAAGGCCAGACGGTTTATTTCAAAGTCCGCTGAGACAACGGCACAGGTCACAGCCACGGTACTGCGACTTTACGCCCAATGGGTGGAGTCGAGAAATTAGGACGCCATGTGCAACCAGGAGGTAGCCTATAGCCCACTGGTTGAAGCATGTCAGACCTCATAACTTCACCTTATGCTCTAGAGCGCCTTATTTCCAGTGGACTACACGCTCGGACGGACCTGCGTGGGACTTTTCGGTAGATTCAGAGCGGCACAGGTGTATACTGTGGCCTTGCCGGGGTTAAAACAGAAATCCTAATTGATTTCGTGTGAGAGACGCGCACCTCCTTGTTCTAAAATCGATGGGTGTTTGGCATGAATCTCTGGCCGCGCCTCACGTGCTCGCGGTACCTTGATCTCCTTACTATCAGGCCTGCCCCAATCGGTGTCGTTCGGCACTCTACGATGCCGGCCACAGCCGCTTGGGGAGAGAAGTCGGACCCGTGGTTGGCGGAGGTGGTTCCGCGGAAGGGTCTGCGGCCGCGGCACCGAACGACTGATCACGTCCGCAAATAAAAGCGGACTGTTTGTCTGTTGCGCTTCGACAAGACGAATCTCCGTCCCCATGAGACGTGGAGTGAGGTGAAGGTCTTCTGGTCTATCCGGTGCAATACGAGGGGCTCACATTGTTATCGAACATCCTATTTATCGGCCGACTTCCCGCACATAGCCGCCTGCCTAGGGCTGTGCCTTCCCGGATAAGTTCTCCCAAAGCGTCAGTATTACTAC
>DATLWV010000226.1:0-11990 GCA_035576145.1 Terriglobia bacterium | reverse complement strand
GGAAATCTCTGCTGCCATTGAATGGCCCGAAAACTCTTCGATCCAGGGGTCCATGCGCATTCCGGAGTACTGTCCGGAAAGTTGCAGGGGCCAGTCACCACGCGTCTCCAGACTTCCGGCCATCTGGAAATTACCTGCCTCTCCGCCACCGCCCTTGATCTGGAGTTTGATCTGCCGGCCCTGCCAATCGCCGTCGCCATGGACGCTGCCGAGTTGCTGTCCTTTCCATGCCAGTTCGGTAATATCGACGCCCAAATGCAATTGCGCCTTGTAAAAAGCTCCTCCACCCTGAAGATCAAAGCTGACGAGGCCGGAGACTCCATCGTTCACTTTTGACTCAGCCATCTTTGGGTTGAGAAAGTGGATATGGTCCAGCGGAAAATTTCGGCCGTGCACATTGGCGGAAAACGTGCGTTGGACCGGATTAATCTGCATGCTTCCATCTGCCCGCCCTTGACCTTCTACAAGCCTGAAGTTCCTTATGTTCCAGTTGGATTGAGTGGCAAGAATATCCGCCGAAAACAAGTCGAACGGGACTCCCGCGAACTCACCATCGTGAATGGCAACCTGGCCGCGGCCAGACAGGCTTTCAACCGTGCCTTCAACCTGAACCTGGCCCGAGATCAGGCCCTGCATTGAAGGTTTTAAATCCAGGGCGGCCCGCAAGCCAGCCAGAGGAGATTCGTGCGCCGCCGCCCCCAGGCGAACGGCGCTGTAGGGTTCAAGCTTCCAGCCATAGAGGCCGGCTTCTGCATTTAGAGTCAATGAACTCTTGCCCAGCTTTAGCTGCCCGGATTGAATTCGGGCCCTCTGCGGGGAGACTATGATGCCTGCCTGGAAGCTGTCCCAGGCCCACCCTCCGTAGTTGAAGGTCCCGGTGCTGACCTGGCCTTCGATTTCGGGGTTCGAAAAAGTTCCGGATATGTTGCCGGTGAAGATCATCTGGCTGTGCAGAGTGACCGGAAGTGGGTTTTGGGTTTCGATCAGAACTTTGGCCACGGGACGCCATTCTTCGAAATCTGAAGTTACGAATCTGACAGACAGGGAAGACCGAGTGTCGCCGAAAGCGCCTCGGGCCGACATGGTGGACTGGGGAGTTGAGATCTCAGCATCATGAAGCGTGAGGAGGATCTTTCTTCCCAAATCGAGCGATCCTTGCGCATGTCCGCTTAATGGAAGTCCGGGGAGCTCCGGTTCTTCCGGAGGATTGAATTGAAGGTCAAACTGGCTTTCCAACCCGAAACGCTCTTGCCACTTTGCGTTGAGTGTTCCCGCGATGATCGCCTCGGGATGCAAGTCCACAATGGCGCCCTTTTTGCCGGGTATCGCTTGCGTTAAGGCGCGGAGGTTTAGGTCCTTGAATCGGGTGCGCACGACAACTTGTCGCGGGGTTTTGCCCAATTGTGCGGTGGCATCGCCATCCGCTCTCGCTTTGAGCCCGGTAAGAGTGAAGTTGGGGACCCGCAACTGGTTCCCTGCAATTTCGTAATCAGAGGTGAAGTTTACCGCGCCAGGGTTAACTTCCCGTGTTCTCAACCTCAGATCACGCGCGCGAATGCGCCCTTTTACTGAAATCCCCTTTCCGTCATAGCTCCCCTTGCCATCCAGGTAAAGATAGCCACTCTCAAGCGGGGCGATCCTGAGGGCGCGGGCAAATTCCTGGAGTCCGCCGTTGGTGCGGAATTCAAAGTTTCCGGCGAGCTGCGGCGTCCAGCGAATGGCTCCGGCAAGATGTCCGCGTAAGTTTTCGATTTGCCAGCTTAAACCGGGCACTTCAATCTGTTCTTCTGAAAGGTTGAACGTGGTGGCGAATGACAGGTGTGGCGAAGTGCGGCCTTTCCAGTCAAGAACGGCATCGGACGAGGCGATGGAGCCCAGATAATGGCGGTCTTGGCTGATGTGCAGTTGCATCGCGACGTTGTGGCCGGCCACCTGGAAAGGAATGCGCTGATCGTTCCACTGCAGGGTGGTGTGGCTCAGCGTCAGCCGATTGATCTCCAGATCCAGCAGGCCGGCCAGAGCCTGGCCGCTGCGGGGCGCCGTGGTAGCGCCCGGAAGATTGGTCGAACCATCGGGGTAGGTTTGGACATAGAGTTCAGCCTGCTGCCATTGGAGTGTCTGGAGTAGAAGCCGGAATTGCAGGAGGGATTGCGGGCTGATATTTACCACCACGTCGCGGGCCGAAAACAGAGGCTGGCCGGGGTTTTTCTCAAGTCCGTGTATCACCAGCCGGTGGATGTTGACCCGTAGTTTGAGAGGGCTGAATTCCATTCCCGAAATTTCAACCTTCCCTCCGATGACATGCATCAGGCCGGATTCAATCCTGTGCTGAAGGACATTGCGGAACCATGCTGAACTGGCCACGGCAATGATGACGGTCAGGAGGACGAGTGTGGCCCCGGCCGTGTAAATCAGCCAGCGGACCAGCTTCCGTAATTTCAGATTCCTCAAATTCACCCTTGAGACCCTCATCTCATGTCAGCTGTGTTAATGGTCACCCGGTGTGTTGATTTCAGCCGATCGAGCCAGCTGTCCAGCAACTCATTCATTTTTTTCTGCACCAGAATTTCCCGGATCTGATCCCTGATATTGTCCAGCGGAGGCGGAGGCCCCGCGTGTTCTTTCGCGTATTCGGGGACAAAGGTATTCTTGTAATAGTCTTCCACTTCGGATGGGTCCGGCAACGCCGCGGGGCGCAGCCGATTGTTAATCATTTGCAGGGTGCGCTCGTAGAGTGCCAGCCGTTTCAGCACCTGCGGTTCCGTCATTCCAAGCGACTGCAGGGCAGCGCGGTAGGCCTGTTGATCAGAGAATTTTTCCCGGACGCTCTTCAGGGTATCCTCGGCGTTTTTCGATCCGTTTCTCGACGGCCTCCCGGGCCGCTGCATCTGTTCAGCAAGGAGCCTTTGGCTGATAAGCCGGCTGAGCACTCCCTGGCTCTCTTCAGGGCCAGGCGCGCCTGCCGGAGTTTTACCCTCCAGGAAGCGTTCAAAACGATACTCCTCGACCACGTCGCGTTGCGTAATTGCGTCATCGCCCACCGAGGCGACAACGCTGTTGAGCGTTTCAGCCCTTGCGGGGACGGCCCGGTAACCCGCCGTTGCGAGCAACAGGCAGCATACGATCAGAAGCTTTGGCCAATACTTAGAAAATACTGTATTCGTGGCAATCGGAGCACCTCCAGGCCATTCTGGCCGGCAACCTGGTACCGGGTTGCATTCAGAGCATAGCCCACGTCGAACCGCAGCGGGCCAACGGGTGTTTTGTAGAGCAATCCCAGGCCCACCGCGTGGACAGTGTAATCAAAATCGGTTGGGGAATTCTGTGAAAACTTCAGCAGGCGCATTCTGCGGATAGTGGAATACACATTCCCCATATCGTGAAAAAGGACCACGCCAAGGCGGTCGCGAGCGAAAGAAAAACGCAGTTCGAGAGAATTGAGAAACAAGGCGTTCCCGCCAATCGGGAACCCTGTTTGCGGATCGCGCGGCCCGGCCTGATTAATGGAAAACCCGCGAAGTGAATCGCTGCCGCCCATAAAGAACCGTTCCGGGAGGGGAATCTCGTGCGTCAGGATGACCTGCTGTGACCCGTCAGGCTGGGTGACGGTCACCTGCCTGAGCATGCCGTAAGGCGATTCAATGGCCAGGCGGGTGTTGCGCGCGAAAACCAGAAAGGGAGTCAGGCGGTAGTAGGTGGCATTCTGGGCTGAAAGTCTCAGGAAGTTGGCTTCCGATCCCAGGCCGGACCATGAGACACCGGCATCAACCACCGAATAGGAGCCGCGCGTGGGATCAATGGGACTGTCGCGGTGATCATTAATGTAGCTCAGCGCAAACATGCCGATTTGGGCTGCACGGCTGGCCAGGGGTATCTGGTTTGCAGAAATTCGGTTTGACAGGTCGAGCGCCTGGACTTTGCGGAAAGAGTATCGTGCCGACAGAAACGTCGTCTGGCTCCAGCGCTTTTCCACAACCACCGAAGCTTCCTTTCGCCTTGCGGTGAAGGTCAAAACGTTGCGGCTGGAGTCAATATTGCCGCTGAACCGAACGCTGATGTCCCGGCGCTTGGGGAACTTGGGGACGTAGTAACTGATGTCGGCCCCCTTATCGAGGCTTGAAAATCTGCTGCGAAGGCTCAACATCTGGTTGCGGCCGCCAACGCCAATGCGTGAGACATCCAGAGAAACCCGGGGACTGGCTTTAAACTGGCCCTGGGGTTCGTTGCTGCCCAGCCGCTGGACCTCGGCACCGAACCCATATCCCAGAGTCCAGCGGGGCGCCTCTTCCATGCTGACCAGAACGGACTTATCGAATTCCTGGGTCTGTGGGTTTTGAGGGGCAATCTGGACCTGGTTAAACAACCCGAGGTCATAAAGCTTGCGCTGAGACTCAAGCAGCGCACTTTCGTTGACCGGCTGGTTTGGGGCGAATGTCAGTTCGCGCCGGACAACTCCTTCGCGTGTGTGCCTGTTGCCCAGCAGCACCACTCGTTCGATCTTTTCCTGGTTTCCGGCGTCTACCTGGTACTCCACATTCATTAGATGGTCCTGCCCCGCCGGCGCGCTGCTGGTTGCTACCCTGGCGTGAGAATAGCCCCGGTTGGTGAAATAGCGAAGTATCATGTCGCGGTCTTTTTGTTCGTTTTCGGGCGAATAGAACAGGCCGGTTTGATTGGCCAGGCGCGACATCAGCACCTTCTGTTGTTCGCCGTCAACACCCTGGATTTCCACCTTCCCCACCATCGTGCGTTCACCCTCCTGGACTTCGAGGGTGACGAAAAGGTGTTGGGGCAAATCCTGATAGTAGTAATTAAATTGCGGGGTGATCTTTGCGTCCAAAAAACCCTGTGCCTGGTATACGCCCTTCAGCGAATTTATGTCGTTATCGAGCATCCTGGTGCTGAAAGCAGCGCTCTGGAACGGGAACTGTTCGGGACGGATTGTCATGACCGAAGTGAGTGCAGCCTCCGAAACATGGGTGTTTCCGGTGAATTTGTATCCCACAAAGCTCCCGACCGGGCCGAGTGTTACCCTGTAAATCACCCGCATGTGATTGGCCTCAACGTGTTCCACCGGATCAACCGTGACCTGGGCACGCAGGTAGCCTTTCTGCTGGTAGAAGCCGGCCAGCGCTTCGCTGCCCCTTTCGAGGGATGGCTGGTCAATCACGCCGTCCTGGTACAGGGGCAGGATGTCCCGAAGCTTGTGACGGGGAATGCCTGCGCCCCGCACATGGACCTCGACCACCGGACCTGATTCGCACTCGACGAAAAGGTTTTCCGTGTTCGTCTTGGGTTCAAATACCCGCTTTTGAACGTTGGTACTTGCCTGGATGTAACCGTGTTGCAGGTAGAAGTTGTGAATCTTGTAGAGGCCTTTCTCGATGTCAGATGTAGTCAGCCGTTCGCCCGGGTGCCATCCCGTCACAGACCGCAGCCGGTCAGGAGGATAGGCCGGGTGGCCGTTGAAAGTCACTCCTCGCAAGCGTGCCTGAGGTCCGGGCGTAATGGTCAGCAGGACATTCGCTTCCTGGGTGGCTGGATTGCGCTCCACTGAGTTCTCGATCTTTGCCTGATAGAAGGCGTTATCGTGAAGCACGTTCAGAATGTTCTGTGTTGCCGCTGCAAGCTCATCTTCGTAGAGAGGACGTCCGAGAGGCAACCTGGCAGCCGCCGCAAGAGTGCTGGCGTCCAGCGGCTTGGGCGTTCCCGTCACCCGCACAAGTCCGATGTAGTACCGGGCCTTACCCGAAAAAGTCAGAACCACCCCGCCTGCTTCGGTTTCGGTGTCGGCCCGAAGACTGACAAAGCGGCCCGTTGCGTAAAGGTTTTTCAGGCTTTCATCAACTTTGGCGGCGTCGAGTGGCTCGCCGGCGTGCTGGACGATCTGCTTTTTGAATTGATAGAGGTAGAGTTGAGCGTCGGTCTTGACTTCAATCCGAACGACCGTTTGGCCCCACTCAGGCGGGCTGGCAGTTACGGGTATGGCGCATCCCAGCCAAGTGATGGCCAGCAGAAACGCGAAATGGCAGAAGTTATTGATGGAGAAAAGTGCGGACGGAGAGCTTCCGCGGCACGCGCAGGCTGTATCCGCGAAAGGTGATAAACAAGAGTGCTTGCCGCGAATCCTTATCCAAGAGATTGGTCGTTACTCCCGCATCATTTTTCGATCCTGAAACCAAGACCCTATTATATCTTCCTTTCCGGGAGGCCTCGACAATGTGAACCCCGCGCGGAATGGCCTTCAGGCCGCTACTGCCAGTCGTCATCAAACAGAATATTAACTTCTATTTCGAGGATCCCCATCTCGCGAATGCCAGCACCGTGCCGGTCCAGACCAGGCTAACGGACCAGCGTCCCCAACAAATCCCTCAGCAGGTTCGATGCCGGAAACCCCTGGCCGAGATGCTGGCGGAACCCTTCCCCCCAGCGAAAACCGGCCCGCTTTCCAGCTTCCTGCGCTATCTTCCTCATGGTGGAGACCGTTTCGGGAATTTCCTGCTGAGTCTTGAGCCAGGCCTGCTGGCTGTCGTGGCAGGCAAGCATTTCTTCCTTCGTCTTAAGCGTGGCGCTGATGTTGACCGAAATGGCGGATTCAATCTTGTCCCCCAGAATATCGCGCCGTCCAAACGCGTCGGCATAGTAGAGGTGGGGTACGCCCTGGAGGGGCGGCGCGGGACGCCGGGCGCCCGTTTTGAAATTGGGAGCCATCGCCCCGAAGCAGGCGCTCTGGCAGAGGTGGCTCACCGTTTCGTGGTCAAGCATGTAATCAACGGGGGAATGCGTCAGGACCAGAGAGGGGCGTGTCTGCCGGACCAGTTCCATCACTTTGTTCAGGTGGGGGGCGTCGTAAAAGACCAGGAGGTCCTTGCTCTTCAGGCAGTGGTACCGGGCGCCGATCAGCCCGGCTGAACGTGAGGCTTCCTTCTGACGCACCACGGAAATTCTGGCCGGCGGAAGGGTTGTGCTACCGCAGTCTCCCGCTGTCAGGGTCGCTATGTGGACTTTGACCCCGCGGGCGGCAAGGTGAGCCAGCGTCCCGGCACATAAGAATTCAGCATCATCGGGGTGAGCAAAAAGCGCCAGGACGTTGATGGCATTGGGCATCAGGCTGGGTCTCCCTTGGTAGTCGAAGCGGACACACTTCATCTCTGTCGGCGGCCGGAAAGCAAGCGGTTTGCCTCCGAGGCTATTCAGCCACGCTGAAGGTTGCCGCCAGGCGCGACGTTCCCCAGGCAACTTCAAGATCACCCTGGTTCCCGTTGGCGGAAAGCTTGATGGTCATCTGTTCCACCGAATCCCGGCCGTTTTCCACCTTCATGGGTGTTTCGGCGATCTTCGCTCCGGAATCATATTCGTCAAAAGCCTTCGTCGATGCCAGCAGGACCCATTTCCCGGGTTCAACCAACTCGGCCAAAAGGATATGTTTTCCCTTCGGGACCCGTGTGTTTCCAAAAAGCAAGTCGTGATCGGTCTCGATAGTCGTGGGCTCGCTTGCTCCCAGGCGCCATACCTGGCCGGGTTTGAGCATGCTCAAGGGATCGCGCCCTTTGAGCATTGGGCGGCCATAATCAATTGAAACGTGGGCGGAGCCGATAGTTGCACTGGCTTCTCCCCGATTCCCGCCCTGCGCCAGCAGCAGGTATGCTCCAAGGCTGATGGCCGCAATGGCAGCGACGCCGAGACCGGTGCGTGTGAGGAACTTCATCGATGTGCCCTCCTTTAATCGTGTTTTCAGGTTCCCTGATGAAGACCCGTTGAAATCAGATTAAGATTTTCCAGATGATTCAGCTATGGCCTTCTTGATGGCCTCACTAAGCGTTGCCGGGCTTGTAAATCCTACCCAGTGGCCCGAAATCCTGCCTTGCCGGTCAATCAGAAAAAGAGTGGGATAAATGGAAATGCTGCCGTAAGCCTGGTTGCTTTCTTTGGTCCAGCGAACGATGGGAAACGTGATTCCTTCCTTCTCCGCATATTTCTGGTGAGCTTCATCACTGATGCCGAGCCCCAGCAGGTCGTCAGCGTTTGCCCCGACCACTTCAAACCCTTTGGCTCCAAATTCCTGCTGAAGCCGGGCAAGCTCCGGGGCTTCTTTCATGCAGGGCGGGCAGCCGGTAAACCAGACGTACAGCAGAGCGACTTTTCCACCAAGCCCGGAGGAACTGAGGTGCCTGTCGCCGGCTCCCACCAGGTCAAAGCTGGGGGCGGGACGGCCTACCCATCCGCCGAGTTCATGCGATGCTCCCTGGGCAAACCGGGGATCGCTACGGATCATTTCCACGTCGACTTTGGCGATCTCTCCCGTCGCCGGGTCGCGGGTTATGAACTTCGGCACGCGAGGATCAGTTTCCATTACGCGAAGCAGCGTGTCTGCGTCCTCCGGGTTATTAAGGGAAAACTGTTCGGCGATAGTCTTCAGGCTTGGCGGAGCCGAAAACCGCTGCTGATATTGGACGACGAACGTCGGAATCCTGAAGAAGTCCTTGTAGAGCTTGCTCAGCGCCGCGTGATCTTCCGGCGTCGTAAAGACCGTGTTGTACAAATCTGTCACGCGGACGGGCTGGCCGGCCTTCAGGTGATCGCGGATATAGCCAAGAATTTTTGCCTGGGGATCGGATTGTGCCAGCAGGCAGCGAACTGCAAAACCAAGGACTGCGGCTGCAATCAGAATGGACCGAAAGGGATTCTTCAATGGGCCGGGGCCTCCGGGGGCAAATTTGCCGCTTGCACGGCCTTTTCGAACGACTGCCACTGGAAATGCAGTGAATATTGCATGTACTGATCAAGGAATTCCCATCCATGGCCGCCCTGCCGCAGCGCGTAAGTATGGGGGTAACTCTCTTTCGTAAGAATCTCATCAAGGATGGCAGCGCCCTTGTCAAAGCCGTAGCGGTCCTGGTCTCCGACATCGAAATAGATTCTCAGACCCTGGAATCTCGACGGGTCTTTGGCCAGGGTCAGCGGGCTGTTTTCTTCCCAGTAAGCCTGGTTGAGTGGCGAGCCGAACGCGTGGCTCAGGATGCGGGAGTAGAACTGCCACCGGCCCTCGGTGGGAAGAGGATTGGGTAACTGGTTGATGAGAACCGCGCTGGTGGCGGCGACGGAGCCAAACAGGTTCGAATGGCGCATGGCCAGGTGCAGCGCGCCATAGCCTCCCATGGAAAGGCCGCTGATGCCGCGCGCATCTCTTGTGCCGATGGTCCTGTATTGATGGTCGACATACGGCACAAGCTCCTGAATGAAGAAGTCTTCGTAGCGGTCCTTGCCGTCTTCCGAATTGATATAGAAGGTTTCACCGCCGTTGGGCAGCACCACAATGAATTGTCCGATGCTCCCATCGGCAGTCAGGCGATCAAATATCTCCTTGCCGCCGCGGTCAATCCAGCGATGGTCATTGCCAAATAAACCGTGAAGAAAATAGAGCACCGGGTAGCGCCTTGAGGAACTGGCATAATCGGCCGGGAGATCGATGCAGTAGTCTACTGGATGGTCCAGGATCTTGCTTGGGACTGAATCGCATTGGATAGTGCCGGGCGCGGCGGCTAGAACGTTGCCGCACCCGAGAGTCCACGTGAGAAACAGGATTGCGGCTGCACACATGGCGGCGTAATGCAGTCGTCCACATTCGGAACCCCGGTTCTGAAAGCAAATTTTTGTGCTCATAATTTAATGGGGAACAGGCGTGCTGGAGTGAGTGTGCTCACCTTCCACGTAGATGTTGACCTTGCCGCCGCGCGAATCGGCGCCCACGGCCCCGCCCTCACTGTTTGCCCGTCCGGTTGCGGAAGCGGCCGCCCCGTAGGCGCTTCCGTGGATATTCTTCAACGCTGATTTCTTGCGGTCCTTTTCCTGGACCCCGCCCTTGCCCACAGCTGCGCCCGGCAGGCCGTCAGTGGGGTGGAACTCAAGTACAGCTCCTTCCGCGGCCTTGCTGGCTTCTGCCTGCTTTGAAGTTCCGGGAGCCGTCTTGTCAGACTCTGCCCTGGCCTGCAGTTCCTCCGCGGCCTTGCGGGCTGCCTCTTCAGTGCTCACCAGCGTCACGGACTGAAGCGGCAGTTTACCGGCGGGCTTCACGCCCTTTGCGTCCTTCGAATCCGATGGTTGAGGGCTGGCGGACTTCTCCTCCTGCGCGGTGGCGATAGAGGGTAGCAGCAGGAATAACGCCAGAACAAGCAGCAGTGTTTGCCAGGGCGTTTTGCTCATGTTTCTTTCCCCCCAGATGCTACCATTCTGGCCTTGTTGAACGGCCGAGTCAAGATGCGCGGGCTTTTCCGGCCGCTCTTTCAAAAGGCGATACCAGATCTCCCGCATTGTCAAAACGTAGCGCCAGGTCTTCCGGCAGCATTTGCCAGCCGGCGGGCGCGCCGGTCTCCAGCGCAAGGACTGAGGAAACGGCGACGCGGTTGAGTTCCAGCGTGTTTCGAATCCAGACAATGCGCTGTTCCGCCGCCTTTGGCGTGCCGAGCGTGGCCAGCATATAATCGAGCGCTTCGCGGTCAGAGGGCAGATGCATGGGCACGCGGGCCATCACCGGATTCAGCGAAGTCCGGGCATTCATGTACATCTTGCTGAGATCAATCTTGCGGTAGAAGCGCTCGTGGATGGCGTCCACCATGCCCACTCCAATCGAGTTTCCGTCGCTCTCCATGGTCAGGTCGCGGACGTAAATCAGTCCGATCTCCGGACTGTCAACAGGCAGCGGCCGTGCGCCCCGGCCTACAACCTTGGTGTCCAGGCCGGTCCCGCTGATGTTCTTGCCCATTTCGTCCACCACCAGCAGTTGGCATTTCCGGAAGGGCAGCCTCGGAACCCGGTTGCGCGCGATGGGCAGCGTGGCTTCCTCCATTGCAGCGATTCCTTCCGGAAGCGCGGACCTCACGACGGCGATCTGGTGCATCTCATTTTCCACGACAGCCAGCCCGCACAGAATCTTCCCGGTGCCGAGAATGACGCCGGCGATTGACCGGATCACGTGCTCGTTGCCGTATCTGCGGCTCCATCGATGCGTCACCGCTGCGCCCTCGCGCTTGCCCAGGCCCACGGCAATCATCTTCAGCAGGCCGCTTTCAATGCTGCCGCTGAAATCGGTGTGCGGCTTGATGCGGTTCACCACCAGAATGCTGTCGGCTTCCCAGGCGTTCCGGTCAACGTTCACCTTGAAACCTTCGCTTGTTTCGCCCACTTCTACCGTGGCCATGTCAGACTCGACCTTGGCGCCAACAAAATCGGGCGTGACGCCGTACTCCTCAAGAATCAGCCGCTGGCCTTCGGCGGTGGCTCCGCCGTGGCTGCCCATGGCCGGAATCACAAACGGCTGCGCACCCTGCGACTTCAGCCAGTCGCACGAGGCCTTGATGATCTCCTTCAGATTGGCAATGCCGCGGCTCCCGGCTGTGATGGCAACCCGGCGCCCGGCCAGGCGGTCTCGGGGAATACCCAGGCCTGAAAGTGACTGCCCGATTTCGCCCTCTAGGTCCGCAACACCGGGCATGCTGGGCGAGGTGCGCTCGAGGAGTTTAAAACTGCTTAATGGAACATGGCCATTTTTTGACATATGAACCCTCATAGTGAGCTTACGGACGGTCGGGCGGTGCGGTCAAGTCTAAAACTTGCAATGTTTTGCACCCAACTTTGTTTCGTCTCCGTCTGCTTGTTCAGTGGGGCTTTTCTTGAACAACCAGCCGGAGACGACCAAAAGCCTCCTCCGCGCGCTATTCCACGGCCTGATTTTTCACCCCCCGTCCGCCGTCAGTTTGATACGATAGGCGCGCCGGACAAAACACCAGAGCGGGTTGAACTGAAGCGCCCGGTTTCTGCATCTTACTTGCCAGGCGGATCTGCCTGCCGGTTGCGCGGCCTTTTCACGCAGAGATTCCAAAAAGAAAGGAGGCTTGACCGTTGACCGACCAATTGCACGGGAGCCATTTCCCTATTATGGGGCAATCCCCCAAAGCCTCCGCGACGTTTAAGGACCCCATCTGCAACATGGA
>DATLWV010000225.1:0-39455 GCA_035576145.1 Terriglobia bacterium | reverse complement strand
GGCTGGCGCAGAGCCTGATTTCCAGGCTCTGCGTTGCCCCCCCTACGGACCTGCTGCCAGAGAGATTTTTCGAGCCTGCCGCTCCGCGGGATCGCAGACGCTACAAACCAAGCCTCTGCATCACCCCCCGTGGGCCAAACCCTCTCGGCCTTGTGGGACGCTCATGCCAGCCGCAAAAAAGGAGGAACATACTTACATGCAGCGGTGTCTACCATGACATGCCGTCGGCCAGGCAGTGGATAAAACGATTGACTTGGGCGTTGGTCGTCAGTTGCGGCCTGGCTGTCATTCTTGTAGCCACACTGTATGCTTACGGTGGTCTTCCACTTATCATCAAGCTGGTGAACAGGCCCGTTGGCAGCCCGACAACGGAGGAGTACGCTGTTTACTCGGATTTTATCGACAGCTTTTTTCATCCAATCAACCGTTCCGTTTGGACCAGAAGATCGGCCCGAATTCCATCGTCTACATTGAGGATACGACGACTTATCTGGAGAATTTCCAACCCTTGCCTCCCTTGCTGGGCGTTGATGCGTTTGGCCCAACCCACGACTATTATCAGGAGAACAAGAAGCCCTAGCGACTTCAGCCGAGATTTCATCCTCACATGAAGTGGGCGCTTGTGCGTCCGGGAGCAATGGATTTTGCAAACTCTCTCGAATCCTGGATGCGCTCCGTTGAAAAGGACCTGTCAAAAGCCTTTCCATATCCAAAGCCTGAAGGGCCTTTCCCGGAGAAGCCGGAAGTATGTGGTGTTCTGCAACTCTCCCGCGTCGGCTTGGACTGGCGCCGCCGGACGGCAACCCTGGCCTATACATTCATGTGCGGAGCCCTTTGCGGCCAAAGCGGCAATAATGTTCTGCTTCAGAAGATTGGCAAGCATTGGCAGGTAACATACTGGGGGCTGGCAGCTGTGTACTGAAAGTTTGGGGGTGTCGGAGCTACGGCTTTATATATCTGTCGGGAGGGCCGAGCCCTCCTCTACAACACAAAAGCCAGATCACGCTGCGGGCACGGCGTTTCGCAAGTTGTAGACGGCGCGGACGGTGGATTCGTCGGCAGTTTCGAGTGCAAAGCCCACCTTTTCCACCATGCGCTGCATTTCGGGATTTTCGCGCAGGATTTCAGCCGCCACAAAATCCAGATTTTCGTCGCGGCCCACCTGCAGCAGGCGGTTCAGCAATTCGCTGCCCAGGCCCTTGCGCTGGAACTGGTCGCTGATGACCACAGCGACTTCCGCGCCGCTTAATTCATGCAGCTTGCTGAGGCGCCCCACACCGAGAATCTGCTTTTCGCCGCTTGCGGGGTCGGTGTGTTCAGCCACCAGGGCCATCTCGCGGTCGTAATCGATAAAGCAGATGCGCGTGAGGCGGTCGTGCTCAATGCGGCGGCTGAGCGAGAGCATGTGGAAATAGCGCATGTAAACGCTGCGCTCAGAAAGCGTGTGATGGAATTTCACCATCAGCGGCTCGTCTTCAGGACGGATGGGCCGGATGACGACGGGCGTGCCATCACGCATCGTCCACTTGTAGCTGTACCGCGACGGATAAGGACGGATGGCCAGCTTGGGAAGCTGGTCTTCTGTAACTTCGCTGCTGTGCAGCACCACGCGCGCATCGAGCGCAATCAAACCGTCCGCAGAAGCCAGCAAGGGGTTGATGTCAATCTCGCGGATGCGCCGCTGCTCGATCACCAGCTGGCTGAAGCGCACCATCAGCCGCTCCAGCGCGGCGAGGTCAACGGCTTTCTGCCCGCGTACGCCTTTGAGCGCCGTCCAGATGCGCGTCTGCTCCATCATGCGCCGCGCCAGCGTGGTGTTTAGCGGGGGCAGCGCCAGCGCGCGGTCCCTGTAGACCTCCACCAGTTGCCCCCCCGATCCAAACAGCAGCACCGAGCCAAACTGGGGATCGAAACTGCTGCCCAGAATGATTTCATAGCCGCGATACTGCACCATGGGCTGGACGGTAACGCCGCCAAAATTCCCCGGGCCTGTCTTCTCCAGTACGGAGGCTTCGATGGTGCGATAGGCCTGCCGGACGGCGCCCTCGTCGCGCAGGCGCAACTGGACGCCGCCCACATCGGTCTTGTGGGTGATGGTTTCAGACAGCAGCTTCAGCACAACGGGGTAACCCGCCTTCTGCGCAAGCTCCACCGCTTCATCTTCCGACTTCGCGGCAAAAGTGGGAACGGTCGGAATGCCATAGGCAGCCAGCAGCCGCTTCGATTCATACTCGTTCAGCAGCGACCTGCCGGACTGCTGGACGTGCTGAATGATTCCCTGAACTTCATCGCGCCGGATGCCGTTTTCTTCGCTGCCCGAAACCAGCATGGGCGTTTCATAAAGGCCGCGCAGGTTGTAACTGTGCCGCCACATGTACTGGAAGGTGCGGACGGCCTCGTCGGGATATGGGAAGGTCGGGATGTTAGACCGGTTCAGGATTTCCTGGCCGGCCAGGACCTCAGCGCCGCCCATCCAGCTTGCCAGAATCGGTTTGCCCTTCAGCTTTGAAAAGCGTTTCAATTTCTCGGCTGTGTCGGAGGGATTGGTCATCGCCTGCGGCGCCAGAATCACCAGCAAGCCATCGGTGTTGGGGTCCTGAGCCACAATTTCCACCGCCTTGGCATAGCGGTCCGGGTCGGCGTCTCCCAGAATGTCGACAGGATTGTTGCGGCTCCAGTGCGGGGGAAGAAACGCATTCAAGGCTTCAATGGTTTCGTCTGACAATACGGCAAGTTCGCCGCCGTGGATGGATAAAGCGTCGGTGGCCAGGACTCCGGGGCCGCCCGCATTGGTCAGGATGGCCAGGCGCGGGCCTTTCGGGCGCGGCTGCTTGGCCAGCACCTCCGCCATGGAGAAGAGGTCGCCGATGCTCGAGACGCGCAGCACGCCGGAACGCCGGAACGCTGCTTCCAGGACTTCGTCGCTGCCCGCAAGGGCCCCGGTGTGTGAAGCGGCGGCACGCGCCGCTGCTTCCGTACGGCCGGCCTTGATGACAATGATGGGTTTTGAAAGCCCCACCTCGCGAGCGGCGGAGAGAAAAGCGCGCGGATCGCCGACCGATTCCATGTAAAGAATAATGCTGTGGGTGTTTGGATCGTCGCCGAGGTGATTGATCAGGTCGCCCCATCCCACATCGAGCATTGAGCCGACGGAAACAAACGCGCTGAAGCCGACGTGCTCACGCAGGCTCCAGTCAAGAATGGCGGTGCAGAGCGCGCCGCTCTGGCTGATGAACGCCACGTTGCCCGGCTGCGCGCCCGTCCGGGCGAAGGTTGCGTTCATGCCCGACAGCGGACTCATCACACCCAGGCAGTTGGGACCAATCAGGCGCGTCCTGCCGCGGCGAAGCTGCGCCAGAATCTCCTGCTCCATGTGTGCCCCGGCGGCGCCGCACTCCTTGAATCCCGCTGAAATGACGACAACGCCTTTGACTCCGGCGTCAACGCACTCTCCCACGAGGCCCGGCACCGTGCGCGCCGGCGTGATGATCACAGCCAGGTCCACCGGTTCGGGCAGCTCTCTGACGCTGGGATAGGCCTTCACGCCCAGCACCTGGCTTCGCTTGGGGTTGACGGGATAGACCGTACCGCCGAACGGGCTGCTGATCAGGTTCCACAAGAGCGTCCGCCCCACGCTGGCTGCGGCTTCAGTCGCGCCGATGACAGCAACACTCTCGGGCGAGAAAAAGACGTCCAGAGGATGGTGCATCTGGCGGTAGATGTCGTGCGCGCGTTCGATGGTTTGCTTCGCAGATGGTTTCATTGCGCTTGCCATGGTGACCTTTCCATTTTGAATGCTATCGGCATATTAATTCAAGAGGTTGTGGCACTCACAATCGCAGACTTTCGCAGCCCGCGCCGTGGCCGCGCCTCGAAAGAAGATTTCCTCTAAGGAGAAACCCCTTTTCAGATGTGCACGACCAGAACGGGGCAGGTGCCCAGTTGGATCACGCGATGGGTGGTTGAACCAAACAGGGCCAGGTCCACCGCGTTGCGGCCCCGAACTCCCATCACCACAAGGTCCGTCTCGGTCTCCAGGGCAATCTGAAGGATTTGCTGGTAGGGTTTTCCGATGCGCACGGCTGTGCGTATCCTGCACCAGTCGTCAGCTTCAGACGGCGCCAGTCCCTCAAGCCTTTTTGTGACTTCGACAACGCCCTCCTGCAGGTCGTCGGTGGGTGGCATCTCTTCAAGAACGTGGAGCAGGGTAAGCTCTGCGTTGTACTCCATGGCCAGTGACAATGCGTAAGTGAGCGCCCGACCGGAGTATTCAGAAAAATCGGTGCAATACAGGATCTTCTTCAGCCGGACCGGCTCGGCGGCGTCTATCGGATTGACGAAGTCATGCGCAGGCTTTCGGACCACCAGCACCGGACAACGGGCTTTCCTCAATACTTTCTCGGTCACGGATCCCATGGTGAGATGGTCGAACCCGTGTCGCCCATGGGTTCCCATCACGATCAGGTCCGCCTCCTGACTTCCCGCGAATGAAAGAATGCAGTCCGGCACTGTGCCCTTGTGCACAAAACGCTTGACCTCAAAGCCATCCCCCTGGTGAGCAGAAATCAGCTCAGAAAGTTTCTGGTCAGCGCTGCCCTCAAGGTTCCAGAAAACTTCGTTGATGGTGTCCGGAAAAGCGTAGTAGGGATAAGAGGAAGTCAGGGGCTGGACAACGTGCTGCAGCAGCAGTCTTGCTCCGTAATGCTGCGCCAGCGACTGGGCGTATTCAAAAGCCTTGTGGGAATACTCAGAAAAATCGACGGGGCAGAGGATCTTTTCGATTCTGAGCATCGCCAGCTCCTCACAAGAACGGCTGGGAGGAGCGAGTCCCCGTCTTGCTGGGGTCGGCTGGCTTGCCTCTCCTGCCCAGAAGCTTACCCGCACTCCTCGCGGTTTTCCCTCCCAGCAACTCGACTCTAGCAGGGGGTGAATCAGAACACCGTGACCCCCATTACCAGCGGCTGTGACCGTGCTCACAGCCCGGGGGTGTGCGTGGCGGGAAAATTAAAAAGGAGGATCAGGCCCGAAAGCAAATATGCCAGACCGGGCACGATCCGCCTGAAAAACTGCCCTGCTTGCAGGACTTCGGGGGCTCGCCAGAACCTTGCGTTGCCTGCAGCGGAGAAAGGAGCAAGCCATGGAAAAACCGAAAGTCATGGTAGCGTTGCGAGACACTGAGACTGCGGGAAGCCTTACCAAACTCGCCTGCCAGATGGCCAGTCTGGTGGGAACCAACGTCATTGCATTGCACGTGATCGAGGTGCCCCCGGGTTTGCCCATTGATGTTATAGATCCTGTTTTTGAAGGACCCGGCGAACAGGTGCTTTCACTGGCAAGGCAGATCGCTTCCAACAACTTCTCTATGCACATCTCGACGAAACTGCTGAAGGCGCGCCATGCCGGTGAAGCCATTGTGGGCGAGGCAATCGACGAGGGAGTTGAACTCCTGGTCATCGGGTACCACCATAATCATGGTCTGGCTGAAACACTGCTGGGATCGACCGTGCAGCACGTCACTCACCATGCACCTTGCAGAGTGCTGGTGCAGGTCCCCGCACCCAAGTCAAAGGCCAAGCCGGTTGTGGTGAGCGGTGAGAAAGCGAAAGAAGACCTCCCAAAAAAGAAGATTGAAGCGGCCTAGCGCAGAGAGTTCAGCCCAGCCACTTATATGGAACCGGAAGAAGATTGGTGAGATGATAGGGACACACGTTTGCCGATGATCTGAAGAGTACTGAGGAGGAGTGGCTATGCGGCTATCAGTAAAGGGTCTGGCCCTGGCACTAGGAGTCCTGTGGGCCGCTTGTATTCTTCTGGTGGGAATTGTCAACCTGGTATCACCTTCCTACGGAGTGGCTTTTCTTCAGTGGACAAGCTCGATCTACCCGGGCTTCCACAACGCGCGCCACTTTCTGGATTTGCTGGTCGGCACAATCTATGGCCTGGTGGACGGCGGAATCGGAGGGGCGGTGCTGGCCCTGCTTTACAACTGTTTTGCGGGCGGCGCCAGGCAGGCTTCCTGACCGGACTTTCGGGCATTGAGGACCAGCGGGCAGTTCTGTGCTCTCCTTGGGCGAAAAAGTGTGAACAATGAGGAGAAGGGGCGTTTCTGCCTTCTCTGCAGCAGGGCCTCACTGCGCTGAGCGGACGCGGAATTACCAGTTACTGTCGCGATACGGCCGGAGCAATTAATTTCGTGACCAGAAGGTTCAAACGTTGGCTGTGTCTTGCTGCCGGATGGAGCTTTATTGCTCTGGGCGTGTTGGGACTTATCCTTCCCTTTCTTCAGGGCGTGCTGTTCCTTCTGATCGGAATTACGATCCTCTCTGCGGAATACGTATGGGCCCGCAAGCTGCTCCAGAAGTTGAGGGACCGGTTCCCTTCACTCATCGGCCGGCTCGATGCGGCAAAGAAACGCGCCGGCGAATGGCTCAGGCGGATTGCTGCCACCGGAAACGACAGCACCCGGCATTGAATCGGTGGGTTCACTGAGGGCAAAGCGGTATCGCTTTACGGTAGTTGCGGGTGCAGATTGAAGTCACCGACCCTTGTGACGGCCGTCACCGAACGATGTGCGGGAATGAACGATCATGCAATTGGAAGGAGGGTGGACGCGGGCGAAAACGAAACAATAAATAAGCGGAGCATGGCGGCGGCAGCGAACGCGAGGCTCCGCAAGGCCAGCGACTTAACGCGGCCGTTTCGCCCCCACCCTCCTTGTGATTCCCCCCAGCACGAAATTCTCCTCCCAAGCTTCTGCACGTCGGACATTCCTACCCTTGATTGTCGCCAATCGTGAATGATATGTTGGCAACTTAGGAACGTATCCGCGATTGATTATAGTTCGAGTGTGGCCGGGAAAGCAGTTTGTGTCAGGGCGGTTCAAATGGTTGCGGATTCGATTTCACAGCGTGACGACCAACTCTGCCCTTTGCACCCGAGGCAGCTGTGGCACAGGAAAAATCTTCCAATCAGGATAATCTCCAGCCGCTTCCCGGCGGCTCTGACGCGAGGCATCCACTAGAAGCACAGGGAGAAACCCAGGCCCTGTTCGAGCAGTTCTTTGAGGCGTCGCCAGACGGCGTTCTGGTGGTGAACTCGGAGGGCTTAATCACGCGCGTCAACGCCCAGACGGAAAAGTTGTTTGGTTATTCGCGATCGGAGTTGTGCGGCCAGCCCGTCGAGGTCCTGATTCCCGACCGGTTCCGTAAAATCCACACTGCAGACCGTGACATCTATCAGGACGCGCCTCGCATGCGCCCCATGGGCGGCGCACAGGAACTGTTTGGCAAACGCAGGGACGGAAGCGAATTCCCCGCCGAAATCATGCTGAGCCCCATCAAGACCAACGGCGAAACGATCGTATTGACGGTGGTTCGTGACATCACAGAGCGGAAGCGCGCGGAGGACGCTCTGCGCACCAGCGAAGAGCAACTACAGAGCATTCTGGACAACTCCACCACCGTCATCTATGTCAAGGACCTCGAAAGCCGTTACCTGCGCGTCAACCGCCGCTTTGAGGAGCTCTATAACATCCCGAGGGGGCAGGCAAAAGGCAAGACCGATTACGACCTGTTTCCGAAAGAGATGGCGGAGAACCTGCGGGCTAATGACCAGAAGGTCCTGCAGTCTGCCGCGCCTTTGGAATTCGAAGAGGTTGTTACACACAGCGGTGGCATTCATACTTACATTTCGATCAAGGTTCCCCTGTTTGACCCCTGGGGACGCCCGTATGCTGTAGCCGGCATTTCCACCGACATCACGGAACGTAAAAAAGCCGAGGAAGCCCTCCTGCTGGAAATCAGCATGGTCCTGCTGTCTAACCTGGACGTGCGGGAACTCTTTACGGCAATCTCGGCGACGCTTCACCGCATCATGCCGCATGAATACGCATCACTGGCTCTCTATGGACCTGAAAGTAAAGATCTCCGGCTTCTTTCTCTGGAACACCCTGAAACCGAAGCCGCACTGGGCAAAGAGATGCTTTCACCGGCCCAGGAAGCCCTTGCGGGCCGCGTGATGAACTCGCGGCAACCGCTCGTCCTCAACGATCTTGAAAGCAGCGAAGTCAGGTCCACAGCCACTGACCGACTGATGGTTGAAGGCGTGAGGTCAGCCTGCTTCCTGCCGCTGATTACGCAGGACCGTGTGCTCGGCACCCTGAACATGGTCAGTCGGCAGAAAAGCGCGTTTGATCCTAAGCACGTTGACCTGCTTCAGCAGGTAGCGGGCCACGTCGCCATTGCTCTGGATAACGCGATGACTTACCGCAAGGTGGCCGAACTGAAGGAGCGGCTGGCCGAAGAAAAACTCTACCTGGAAGAGGAAATCCGAACCGAATACCACTTTGAGGAGATCATTGGGGAAAGCGCTGCCCTCAAGCGAATCCTGAAGCAGGTGGAGTCCGTCGGCCCTACCAATGCCACCGTCTTGATTCTGGGTGAAACGGGCACGGGAAAGGAATTGATCGCGCGCGCCATCCATGATTTAAGTCCGCGGCGTGACCGCACTTTCGTCAAGCTGAACTGTGCCGCCATTCCCACGGGCCTGCTGGAGAGTGAGCTTTTCGGTCATGAGAAAGGGGCCTTCACCGGAGCCATATCTCAGAAGATAGGCCGGCTGGAGCTGGCCGACCAGGGAACCCTTTTCCTCGATGAGGTTGGAGACATTCCGCTTGAACTCCAGCCCAAGCTACTGCGGGCCCTTCAGGAAAAAGAATTTGAGCGACTGGGCAGCACCAGAACAATTCCCGTGGACGTCCGGCTGCTGGCGGCAACTAATCGCGACCTGGCGAGTATGGTCGCTGACCGGCAGTTCCGAAGCGACCTTTATTACCGCCTCAGGGTTTTCCCCATCACCGTGCCTCCGCTGCGGGAGCGCGCCGAGGATATCCCCATCCTGGTCAGGTACTTCGCGCAGAAACACGCTGAGAGAATGCACAGGCGCATTGAGATCATTCCCCCGGAAACCATGGAGGCCCTCGTCCGGTGGCGCTGGCCGGGCAACGTTCGCGAACTTGAGAATATTATCGAACGGGCGGTCATCCTGTCGCCCGGGCCGGTTCTCCGCATTCCTCTGGCAGAACTGGCGCCGGCCGATGAAAGAATCTTCACCGGTGACAACTCCGGGACCCTGGAAGACGCCGAGCGACATCACATCCTACGGGCCCTCCGGGAGGCACGGGGAATCATCGGCGGGCCCAATGGCGCAGCGGCCCGCCTTGGCCTTAAGCGAACCACGCTTAACTCCAAAATGCGGAAGCTCGGGATTACTCGCGAGGAAATCCGCAGGTTGCCTTCCCAGTGACTATATTTAGTCATGTGATGACCTAACGTCACTTCCAGTTCGTCACTTAACCGTCACCATCCGCTTGATGCTCATAATTAGTTGAATTCAAACGACAAAACTAGCGTCAAGGTTTTCAGATTTTTGGAACGGCAAATGCTATCAACTTGCATAGGGCTTTCAGCCCATCTACCTCGAAAGCCCCTTAACAGACTGATGATCGGCGGGAGAAGTGCAAAATGGCGGAACAGATCAATGCTCTGCTGGTTTACTCGGAGGATGAGCTATTCCGCGACTTGACGCGGGCCCTGAAGTCTCTCAGCGTAAGAGTGGTCCACGCGCGAAATTGCAGGGAAGCCTCCGTACTTCTGAAGAAACAAGGTGCGACAGACATGGTTTTTGCAGGAACGAACCTGCAGGACGGCGGATGGACCGACATCCTGGCGATGGCACAGCAATCCAGGAGCTACCTGCCCGTCATCGTAGTTTCGCGCATGGTGGACGTGCAGCTTTACCTCGACGTGCTGGGAAGAGGGGCTTTCGACTTTGTTACGCCTCCGTTCCTGGCTTCCGATCTGGCGCGCATTCTCCGTTCGGCGATTTACAAGGAACTGGTCAGCGTGAAGCAAGACTTGACTGCTCCACCGGTAGCTTGAAGCATTGAGTTTTAGAGACTTGTCTTCTGTCAAGGTTGGTGAAAGATGCTGAAAATAACGTACAATGATACCCCGGAAAGCACAAGCGTGAAGCTTGAGGGCAAACTTTCCGGGCCTTGGGTTGAGGAGCTGGAGCGAAGCTGGATTGAACACTCGTCGAAGGCTTCTGAAAATGTCATAATAGACCTATCGGGCGTTACCTACATTGACCCTGAAGGGAAAAGACTTCTATCCCGCATGGTGGAGAAAGGGGTCTGTCTTGAGGGAACTCACCTAATGACGAAGTATGTGATTGATGAAATCACGCGTGCGGGAGTACGTCCTGGAAGGATCGGAGGTTGAGATGAGATCGCCATACGGACTTGAGCTGGTGGAAGACTGCCAGACCTGCTCGAACAAGGCCGACGGGTTCTTCTGTGACCTTTCCGCGGATGGGCTGAAAGCATTCGAGGCGATTAAGTATACGACCGCGTACCCGGCTGGCGCAGTTCTGTTTGTGGAAGGGCAATCCGCACAAGGGGTCTTCTTGCTATGCAAGGGCCGTGTGAAGCTCTCCATGACCTCCAGCGAAGGTAAGACGCTGATTCTGCGGATTGTGAAGCCGGGAGAAATCCTGGGATTGCATGCAGCGGTCTCTGACACTGCTTTTCAGGCCACCGCGGAAACCCTTGAGCCATGCCAGGTCAACTTTATCAAGCGCGATGATTTCCTGCGCCTGCTCCGTGACCACGGGGACGCCTCCATCCACGCCGCACAGCAACTGAGCGGAAGTTATCAGACGGCTTGTGAACAGGTTCGCTCGCTGGGCCTGTCGCAATCGGCGCCAGAGAAGCTGGCCCGCTTTCTGCTGGAATGGTCAGCTAAGGGACAGCCCTCCAAACAGGGCATCAGGGTCAAGCTGACGCTGACTCACGAGGAAATCGGCCAGATTATCGGGACCTCCCGGGAAACAGTAACCCGTACCTTGGGCGAATTCAAGTCCAAACACCTTGCGGAGCTGAAGGGGTCAACCCTGGTAATCCAAAACAAGGCCGCGCTTGAGGCCTTCCTGGGCGGCTAGTTCCGGGTTCCGACGCCCGCCTTGCAGGCCCAGGAAAGGACGACGGCCATCCCGTGATTAGCGTCACAATCATCGGTGATGTGGCTCACTGCCGGGCTTGAAACCCTTGTCTAAACTGTGTTTAACATACCGCCCGGGAATCCGCCCCAGCGGCCGACGATTTGCCCCACACGCGCCGTTCGATTCCCGGGCTTACTCCTTTTTGGGGGCTTTTTACCCCCCGAAGAACCTCTCTGAAAACTGCCCTTGCCCGGCAGAAACCTGCAGCTTGCTGACTACCGGGATCGGGGAAGCGACCCTGGCATCGTCTTATGACGCGAAGCAGCAGCGAGGGCGGCGAGGGCGTTCGCTTTGTTCATATTGCGGAGGTCCCGTTCAACCACAGTGTAAAGGTCCAGCGTCGGGACCAATTTCGAATTGTCCGGCCCGTAGTTGGCTTCCTGAATTCACAGCGCTCGCTCGCAAAGATGCTCGGCATCGGAATATTCGCCCTCGCGCATTTTCAGTTCGGCAAGCTGCACCAGGGTGCGTGCAACATGCTCGCCGTGCGGATCAATGGCCTGCTCAGCCGCCACGCTGTCACCCGCCCGATAGCTGTAATAAGCCACATTCGGGAGGTCAAATAGGACCTGTGAGAATTGACCACCACGAACTGTCCGGTCCACAGCCAAAGCATGCTTCGCTGCAGTGACCGCCTCCGGGTAAAGGCCCAGTCGGAACTCGACCCGGCCCGGGCGGCTCAGCAAGAAGCCCAACCGCTGATCAGCGCGAGAACTTAGCTCGGCTTTGTGCACTGCAGCCGTCAAAAGCCTTTCGGCGTCAAGCAGCCGGCCTTCCTGCTCAAAACCGGTTGTGGTACTCCCACATTTTCCAATGATTTGCGGGCCGGTGTGGTCACAAGTGCTTGTGAATAGCGGCACGCGGCAGGGTGACAGTCATCACTGCCCTTCAATCGCAGGGGGGATAGACTTGGTTCAGCTTGAGGGTAGTCCCATGAAAGAAACCCACGCGGCACCTCTCGGCGTTTCCACAACAGGCAAGCTCAGAAAACCTTTGCCGCCCGTAGCTCTTACGGCGTTAAGGGCTATTCAGACGACGAAGGTCTGCCCGAAAGGCTTTCAGTTCTTTCTGGAAGGCCAGTCACCGCTGGGCATCTATGTTCTCTACTCGGGCCGCGTGGACCTCTCGGTAACAGACGTCCATGGCCGGCAAATGGTTATTGGAACGGCGATGCCCGGAGATATTCTTGGGCTGAGCGCGGCGCTTTCGGGCAAGTACTACGAAGAAACGGCCGTGGCTGCAACCACCTGCCAGACGGGCTTCGTGAGGTGCCAGGATTTTCTCCGCTTTCTTGATCATCACCCGGAGGCCGCCTTCTGGGTTGTCCAGTTGCTGAGTGACCGCGTAACAACAACGCTGGACCAACTCGCGTGCATCAATCACCTGCCGCTCAGGGGCCTCCGGCAATAGCAGGTAAACCTCTCCGCACGCAAATTGCAGCAACCTCAGTAGTGTCCTTCGTCCAGCCGCACTTTTCCGTGAAATACGCGATGAACGTAAGTGCTGTAAACAATCACGGCGATCATACCGAAGGCATTGGCAATCAGTGAGACGCGCAGAGCATGAGGCGAAGAAGCAGAGTTGTAAATGTTCAGGCTGTATTGAGGATCGACAGTTGAAGGAAGCAAATTGGGAAACACCGTGAGCGCCGCCGTAAGCATCAGGGCAATGATGAGAAGAGAGGACGAGCGGAAGGCGGAAGTGCTACGGTTCTCTCCCCGGGAGAAAAAGCCCCACACCAAACCGACCAGAATGAAAAGGGGGAGCACCCACGCCGCGGGATAAACGTTGAAAGTGCGGGGGCTGCCGGAAAGCACGACAAACGTAGCAATCGTGACCACAATCACCATCGCCACGACAATCCACCACAGCGTGCGCGACCACCTGACGGCCCGTTCAAACAGCGCACCCTCCGTCTTCACACGCAGGTAGTTCGTTCCGTGCCAGGCAAGGACCACCACAGTCAAGATCCCTGTGAGCAGCGCATAGGGATTCAGCATCAGGGCAAAGGTTCCCTGGAAATATCCATCGGCCCCGATCGGCAATCCGCGCACAACATTGCCGAGTGCGACACCCAACAGCAGGGCCAGCAACAGGCTGCCAACCCAGAAACCGGCGTCCCACAGGTCCCGCCACAAAGGATTCCTGGACTGGCTCCGGAACTCGATGGAAACCCCGCGCAAAATCAGCAGCCAGAGCACCAGCATCAGGGCCAGGTAAAAACCGCTGAAGCCGACGGCATAAACGCGCGGGAACGACACCACCAGCATGCCCCCAGCCGCCAGCAACCAGACTTCATTACCGTTCCAGACAGGCCCGATGGAATTGAGCGCCATTCTCCGTTCGTCATCATTCCTGGCAATCCAGAGAGACAACGATCCAACGCCCAGGTCGTATCCGTCCAGGACGGTATACGCCGTCAACATAGCTCCCAGCACAAAAAACCAGATTACGTTTATCACCTAAAACCTCCATCAGCAGGCGCCATTTTCGTCCCGGCTTCACAAGCAGGCGATTCCTGCCGGTCCGCCTGTAAGAACCTCACGCATGCGCCGTCACGTCCTCCTGCGGCCCTCGATTGATGATTCGAGCCACCAGGAAGAGAAATAGAATGCTTAGTACGGCATAAATACCGGCAAAGCCCATCGTTGTAAAAATGGTTTCACCGGCGGCGACGTTGGCGGAAGTTCCCGCCGGAGTTTTCATCAATCCATACACCAACCAGGGCTGCCGGCCAACTTCAGCAACCACCCAACCGGCCTCATTGGCGATGTATGGAAAGGGAATGGAGAGCATCAGCATCCACAGGAACCATCGGCTTGAATGGAGCTTGCGTCTCCACAACAGGAACAGCCCAACGAGCATTTGCGCAATAAAGATGGTCCCCAGCCCCACCATGATGTGATAGCAGTAATACGTGAGCTCGACGGGCGGCCAGAGATCGCGTGAATAGCTGTTCAGCCCGTCAACTGTTGCGCGGAAATTGCCGTACGCCAGGAAGCTGAGAAATTCCGGAACGTAGACGGGATCAATCAGTTTGCCGGATTCGGTGTCGGGCATTCCGATTATTGCCAGAGGCGCACCCTGCTCAGTATCAAAAAGTCCTTCCATCGCGGCAAGTTTCGTGGGTTGATACTGGACGACATTGGCGCCGTTTAAGTCTCCGGTGGGAAACAATTGAGTGAGGGAGAGAATCACACCTGCCACAACCGCCGTCTTCACCGACAACATCCCGAATTCCCGGTGGCGTTCCGAAAGGAGATAGAATGCACCAATACCGCCGATCACAAAAGCCGCGGTCAGTAGTGCCCCATTGATGGTGTGAGCATATTGCCAGATCGCGTAAGGATTCAACAGAACAGCCCAGAACGATCTCAAATGGATGGCCCCCGAAGAGTCCATCACATAGCCGACGGGATGCTGCATCCAGGCGTTGGTGGCGACAATAAAATACCCCGACAGCAGAGAGCCGCCGGCAACCCCAAGCGCTGAGATCCAATGAAGCCTCCGGCCGACGCGATTTTCACCGGCCAGAAACATACCCAGAAAACCCGACTCCAGAAAGAACGCGTAGACGCCTTCCAGCGGAAGTGTCTGCCCGAAGACACCGCCACCGAAGCTGGAGAATCGGCTCCAGTTGGTCCCGAACTCAAACTCCAGCGGAATGCCGGAAACAACCCCGAGGGCAAAATTGACGGCGAAAATCTTGGCCCAGAAGCGGGCTGCGTCGGCATAGCGTTTCTCCTTTGTGAGGAGACTCAGGGTAGAAAAAAGGGCGATGAAAAAGCCCAGCCCCATGGTGAGGATTGGGAAAAGGTAGTGGAACATCACCGTAAAGGCAAACTGAATGCGGTGAGCAAAAACAGCTTCGTTCATAGACCCTCCCTTGAACAGTTACGGAACGCTCTTCCAGAGTTCGCCTGTGTAAAGAAGGGAAAAAGCCGTTGAACCGTGCGCAGGCGGAATGCGAAAAGCCGTTGGCTCGGCAAACTCTGGGGAGTGGCGGTGATACGAGCCACTTCTACTTCGTGTCCGTCAAAATCCAGGTGCTCAAGCTGACCTGGCAAGCCGCCAGCATGCCTGTGCGATCGCCCAGTCTTCACGCGCGGCCACCACTACCACTCGGACGGCAGAATCCGGGCTGGCGATGTCGCAATCAACTGGCGACGCGGCGTTCTTCTGCCCGTCAAGCTTGAGACCGAGAAATTCAAATCCGGCGCAGGCCTCGGCACGCACCTCGGGTGAGTTCTCTCCGATTCCGGCTGTAAAGGCGAGCGCATCCACGCCGTCGAGCGAGGCGATCATCGCTCCCAGGTATTGCCGCAAACGGTGAATGAACGCATCAAAAGCCAGCCTCGCGCGGGAATTTCCTTTACTGGCGGCGGCCAGAATATGCCGCATGTCGTCGGAAACACCTGATACTCCAAGCAGGCCGGACTCGCGGTTCAAGACCTCCTCCAGGCGGTCAGCAGAATAATTTTCTTTTCGCAGCAGGTGAATGAAAATTCCGGGATCGATTGTACCGCTGCGGCTGCCCATCATCAAACCCTCGAGTGGCGTAAAACCCATCGTAGTATCCACGCTACGACCGTCCTGAACGGCCGCCAGCGAACATCCGTGACCCAGGTGGCAGGTGACGATCCGCAGAGATTCGAGGTCCTTGTTGAGGATTTCGGCCGTGCGCGCTGCGCAATATTGATGGCTGATACCGTGGAAACCATAACGGCGGATGCCACGCTCATACCAGGCGTAAGGGCCGGGGTAGATAAACGTATGCATCGGCATGCTCTGGTGAAATGCCGTGTCGAAGACGGCCACCTGCGGCTGAGACTTGAAAATCCGCTCGGCCGTTTCAATCCCATCAACCTCAGCAGGATTGTGCTCCGGGGCAAACGCCGACAGCCGCCTGATCTCCTCTTTCACCTCGGTGGTCACAAGCGTGGGCTCAGAATACTTCGCACCTCCGTGGACAACTCTGTGGCCCACGACATCCACCTCCGCCGGGTTTGCCAGAACACGCGCCGGGCCATCCCAGAGAGTCTGCAGAAGATATCCGGTGGCATCGCGTTCCGATTGAATTGCAGGCTGCTTTTCTAGCTGGGGATACCCGTGGCGTTTCGCTCTAAGGCGCACATTGCTGAAAGGCTCTTCCCACTCCACACGGCCTTCCCATAACGGAGCTGCAGGCGATTGGGGTACCGGTTCATCAAGTTCGTACAGCGAGCTTTTCAGGCTGCTTGAGCCTGCGTTGAGTACCAGGACTCTCATGCGATCTCAGAACATTCCATGGGACGGTTCTTTGCGCCTTCCCTCTAGAAGCGACCAACTTGGTACGGGCTACCTTTCGGACAAGCTATGAGAGATATTGATTTACAACGCAGAATACCACTGGCGGCTGACGTCCGCAACCTGCCGAGCAACAGGTGAAGAGGAAAGCGCAAATTACTGAGACGGCTCGGTCCCCTCACCCAAACCCAGGTCCGTCAAAATCTTGGGATTGGCTTCGCCCATGGAAAGCAGGTTGTGGCACACGTTACAATCTTGCGTAATCATTTTTTCGGAATCAGATGCCATGTGCAAAGTTCCATGGCACCGGAAGCACCCTGGAAAATTCATGTGGCCGAGGTTGTCAGGATAAGTTCCCCAGTTGACCTTCATCTGCGGGAAAACATTCTGCTGATAGATGGCGACCAACCCTTTTACCGCCTGGGAAACCTCCGCGCGGCGCTGCGAAAATACCTCGGGATAGTTCTGCGTGTAATAGTTGACCAGGCCGGAAGAGATTTTCTGCTCGGCCTCAGACTGGCTGCTGTATTTCGCCTGCAAAAGGGCAAGCCCTTCTTTCTTCACAAACGGAAGCGAAGCTGGAATAGCCGCAGTTGCCATGGCCACATCCATCGCGTCACCCGGCAGGTGGAAAACATGCGTGGGCTGGTTGTGACAATCAATGCAATCCATCACGCGGCCGCTCTCGGGATTGACGTTCTTGGAATCAGTTTTCTCACCAACGAAGAGCGATTTCCTGCCCGTCTGCGCGTTGCTGTATTCCACCCAATTCATCTTTTGCCGGCTCTCGTCCGACCCGTACCGGATGGTGATGCCTGGCCCGACATGGGCGCCATGGATTCCGCCCTGGCCATATCCTCCCCCAATGTGCATCAGCAGGACGGTTTTGCTCAAGGTGTTGGGTTCATCGTCCGCGTAGTGCGGAATAACCACCAGTCGGTTTCCTTCAAATCTTGCAGGCCAGTGGCACTGCTCGCAAGTCTGCCGTGCTGGCCGCAGGTTGGTGACCGGAACGGGAATCGGGCGGGGATAGGCGCTGAAGATGGTGGCAAAAACCTGATAGGTGCCTGACAGTTTGCTCCGCACAAACCACGATGCGCCGGGACCGATGTGGCACTCCACGCAAGCCACGCGGGCGTGCGGTGAGTGTTCGTACGCGACGTATTCCGGCTGCATGACCGTATGGCACGTCTTGCCGCAAAAGGTGACGCTATCCATGTAATTGACGCCAGAATAGAGAAGCTGGGCGCCGATGATCAGGTTGACCACCGTCGTCACACCCACAAAAAACAGCAGCTTGCGCAGCTCGGTATTCCTGAAGTCCAACGGAGGAAAATCAGAAGGATAGACGCCCTTGTGCCGCTCGCGGCGCGCGCGGAGAACAATGCCCAAAGGGATGAGAATGAGCCCACCGAAGAAAACCGCGGGCAACCCCATAAAGGTCAGAATCCCCGCGTAGGGGTTATCGGTGAAACCGCGCAAAATTACGGGCAACAACGAAAGCCACAGGACAGTTCCAGTGGTAACGAGCACAACTCCAATCCGGCTTATCCAGTTCCCTGAAAGGTAAATGTACGGAGAGAGCCACTTCCTAAACCCGTTGCCTTGAATAGCCATCCGTTCCCTTATCCTCCTGCGGCTTCATCGAATTACCGGGCCGGCCCCAGTTCCACTGGATCTCTCTTCCTTTACTACTCCCTCGCGCCTTCAGGTGCAGGACTGTCTTACCCGTCCCCTGCGCCGAGCCCCATGGTTAACCCCATCAGTCCATCTTATCAGCTCATGGAACAGACCCGGAGGGACGCCCCTGGCGAACTCCACTTTTAGGAACTTCCCGGATCAACGCCCCTGGGAAAACGGCAAATGAAGCCGCCACGGGCACGAGCCGGTCACACTCACTGGCGGAAGGAAAACAGCGTAAGCAGGAGCAACACAAAGCCAGTCGCAATGGCAGCAAAGCCGACCACCATCCCGAACGTGACGAACCATTTCTGCGGCTCTGCCGCCCGGATATCCTCCAGTTTCCCCCGCGCCAGCAGCCGCTCATATTCCGCAGGATGTTTCTCAGCCAGTTCGTTTTCAGTTTGGCGGCCCGTGAAAATCACTTTGTCCATCGGGAAGCTGCCGGGCCGCAAGTGTGTATTGAAGAAATGGATCGTGAAAATAAACCATACCGCAAGCAACGCTTCATCACCATGGAGGAGCAGCGCAACGTTAAACCAGGAACCCGGCACGAACCTGGACACGGTTGGAGCAAACCACATGCTATAGCCCGAAAAACCAATTATGGCCATGCCCCAGAAAACGGCCCAGTAATCAAACTTTTCCCAGTAGGCATAGCGATCAAATTTGGGTTTCGGCCCAAGCCCCAAAAACCAGCGGACATGCGCCGCCAGGTCGATAAGGTCGGCGGGCTGCGGCACAAGAGATTCGGGTCCCCAAAGCATTCCAAACTGCCTTTTGATGAAAACCAGACGCAAAACGTTCCCGACATGAACCAGAAAAGCTGCCGTCAATAGAACGCCGAAGGCTTTGTGGAAGAAAAGAATTGCGCCAAGGCCGCCTACTGCGTGCGCAAAGACGGAAGCCCATCCAGCATAACTGAATCGAAGGGTCAGACCGGTCAGCGCCAGCCCCAGGAACGTGGAAAACAGAATGCCATGGAGCAATCGTTTGCCGGGCGAAAATCGGTAATAGTATCGAGGGTTGCCCTCTTGATTTACCATTTCACCTCTGCAGCCCTAACCGGAAGCAACTTCCTCACCCTTTCCTCCGCCTTTGCGCCGCTCCAACATGGAGCGGACGAACCAGAGAATGGTATGCAAGCCGAAAAAGCTAAAGACCGCCAGCATCAGAAAATTCATAAAGCGTGCCGTGTAATAAAGCCCCGGGTAGTGTTCCCTGTCACGAGGGTTGGCGTGCGGGTCATATGTGGTGAAACTCCTGGTCACCTCCCCATGACAGGTACCGCAGGTCTTCTGCAGATTTGCCGGGGCGACGGAGGAACGCGGGTCAGACGTCGGCAGGATCTCATGCGCTTCGTGGCAGCTCCAGCAACGGGCAGTGACCACGAAGCCCAGCGCCGTAACCTGCCCGTGGAACGTGTCGTGATAGGTTTCTGCCCTGCTCGCATGGCAGCTTCCACATTTGGCTGTCGTCTTCAGCTGCCAGGCCGCGGTGTTCACGCTCTCGATGGAATGCGCCGTGTGGCAACTGGTGCAGACCGGAGCCTCGGAAGCACCCGCCTTCAGAGCTTTGCCGTGGGCGCCCAGCAGATACTTTTGCTCAATCCCGGCGTGGCAAGCGCCACACGTCGCGGGAACGTTCCTTTGGTAAACCTGGCTCCGGGGGTTCTGTGGGCTCAGGATTTTGTGCGCCCCGTGGCAGCTTGTGCAGGTGGCCGCAACCAGCAACCCGTCTCGGGTGAGAGCAAAGCCGTGAATGGAATCGATGTAAAGCGAATAAACGTTTGGCAGGCCGTACTTCTTTGCCAGTTCGGGATCTCCGTGGCAGGTTCCGCAAGTCCGCGGGAGATTCAGTGCATAAACTGGAGAACGGGAGTCGTGCACGGAAACGATGCCATGCGGATCCCCATGGCACTTCAGGCAGGCAGGAGAAGACGGATTATCCATCACCTTATGATGGACGCTGTCGCCAACCTCTGTGCCCTCTGTGGAGTGACAGGTAGAGCAGGACACCTTTTCTACCGGCAACTTGTGGGGGAAGTCTGTGACGTCAGAATGGCACGTTTGACAACCGAGACTACCGTGGATCGAGGATGCGAATTCTTTTGGGTCTATGCGGAGACTGTGGCCCTTTTCATCCGCAAAGCCCGGCTGCCCGTGACAGGCCAGGCAATCGCTGCTTTGGAGCGTGCCAGAACCCCGCGCCCAGCCTGCGGCCGAGAGCACCAGCATTGTTATAGACACTCCAACGCAGCGCTGCCACGCGTTCATCTTGAGCCGTCGTTTCCAGGGACTTGAAGTTCATCCTGGTAATTTGGCGCCTTGTTGCCACACGTAATACAAGTACATGGCTCCAATAACCAGGCCATAAACCACAACAATGATGGTCAGGATTTTTCCCCACCTCTCAATGACTTCAAGCTTATGGCTGAGTTTAACCTGCGCGGCGACTTGTGGCGCATCGCCCTCCAGCACATGTATCGACTCGTCTTCGTGGCTGGCCATCATGTTGCGATAGATGGCCAGCACACCGACCACCACAGCGAGAGGTATCCACGTTGCAAGATAGAATGTGAGGTTCATAGTAACCTCCGGTTGCTACACCTTCGGGGCCCTTGCTCGAAGAAGACCCGGGGACTACTTCTTCTCTTCCTTGCTCCCGGTTTCGCAAGCCTTCAAGTCCTTCTTCTTCGTATAGCACTTGCCAACATCGTTCAAAGCTTTATCACCCATTTTCACATGGCACGTGGTGCAGGACGCCTTCTCTTTCTTGGCAATCTTCATGTTGCCAAAAGAAGAAAGAGAAGACAGCGAGATGGCCACGCCCAGGGCAATACCGAATACTGCTACCTTCGTAACCTTGCTCATATGTTGCTACCTCCGGACCCCTCGGTCAAGTGATGGTTTCTTCCTTTGATCGCGCCTATTTCTTTTTTGCCAATTGTCGAATGTAACCAACAAGGTCGTTAATTTCTTCCTTGCTGAACTGGCTTCCATATGCCGGCATGGCCCCTTGGCCTTTGGCAATCAGGTTGTGAAGTTCGGCGTCAGACTTGGATTGCACCGCTTTCGAGCGAAGGTCGGGAATCTTCATGCTCTTGCCCATCGGGCTGTTTCCACTTCCGTCCTTCGAATGGCACATCGCGCACTTTGCAGCAAATGTTGGTGCCGCATCCTTTGCCTGTGCCTTGGAAGCCGGCATCAGAAGCCAGGCACCTGCCATGATGGCTGCAAAGACTGCAAGTGCTGCGGTGTTAACGACCCTATTCATAATGATTTCCTCCTCGGTATGTACCTTATCTAATTTGGTTCCTTCTCCTGAAATGATCTCTCGTCTCTTGCCAGATTTCAACACCCACACACCTTCGCTAGAAATCACGTGTCCAGCGAACGGTCAGCATATTGGCCCCAAAATTATTTACTGTGATGAGCTCCTGGATGTAATAGGTGCGCTGGAGGTCGACGGAGAGCCGGCCGGCCTTAGGAATGTTGAAGTACACCGTGCCGGTGCCCAGGGGCCATGTCATAGGTCCGTATACCGGGTTGATTCCACCTTCCAGCCCGTAGCCGGTGGTGCGCACAAAGTTCCCGGTAAAGCGAATGCCGAAATACTTGATGGGTTCTGCGGCAAGTCCTGCCTGCCAGACTCGGTTGAGAGCCTGATCGCGCAGGGGGTAAGCCGTCCCCGCTACGGGAACGCCTCTTTGGTAGGCAATCACACCAGTGGCGAGCTCATTATCATAGGTGAACCCGCCAAAAAAGGAGTACTTCGGATTCAGGGTATAGTTCAGCATGGTAGAGTTCGACTGAACCTTGCCCTGGTAATCCGTCGCCAACAACCTTTGGGTGACCATATACAATTCATTGTCCAGGGAGAGCTTGTCGCTGAGTCGGAATGAGGCCACCAGGCGGCCGGTTGTATTGGTACGCGGCGTCAAGGCCGTATAGGAAGATCCCCGGTTGTAGTGGCGAATCTCACCCCGGAGATTGAACCATTTTGAAGGCCTGTAGAAAGCGCTAAGAATGGGCGATACAGTCTTCGTCCGCAAACTGCGTGCTCCATCGGCCTCGCCGTCTTCCAACATCAGGATGTCCGATTTGAACAGCTGGACACCAGGACGAATCACCAGGTTCGACACCGGAGTAAACATCATGCTGAGTTCCAACTGGTGCATACCATCTTTCCAGTCGTTGACGAACTCCTCGCTGGCAGATGTCGTTCCGTTGTACAAGCTGGTGAGGGTCCCCTCGGTATTAGCCGAAAACCTTGTATAACGGTAGTCCAGGTCAATGTCCCACCACGGCGTGATGTAAAAGGTGAAGCCCTGCTGAACAAGGTTGTTCGGCTCAGAAACCATGATTCGTCCGGTCTGTGAGACTGTGTAGGGTGCATAGGTAGCCGGGTTGCTGACCGTCTGGACGATTCCGTTGTAGGACTGGTCAAGCGAGGCTGGTCCGCGGTAGCGGTAGAACATGTAGCTGCCGCGCACCGCCACCTTCGAACTGGGCTTACCGGTATAAGAAAACTCGCTGACCGGAGTCTTTAACTCGCGGAAATCGCTCCAGGAAGCCTGTGAAAGTGGCTGCAACAGATTGGTGGCCGTTGTGGTGTCAATTGCCAGCTGAGGTGACGCCGTGTTATTCAGCAGTATGTTGTCAGTAAACGTCTGGTAGCCTACTGTGTAATGGAAATTCCAGTTCCGCCAGGTGTAATCCAGTCCGCCCACGATCCTGTTCGTGTTGTCAAAGACGGGCGCATACGTATAGTAAGCGTTTGCGCGAGCATAGGACCCGAAGTAGCTCGGAGAATCGAGGAAATCCGGTGAGAATGTTGTGAAGGTGGCCCCACTGAATGAGGTCCGGTAATATTGGAAGTGGAACCGCAGGTTCTCAGTGGCGTGCAGGGTGAAATCGACGGAACCCAATTTCCGCACATTGGCCCAGACATGGTTGTCAGTGAGCCCCGAAGTCCCACGCGTGGGCAGGAGCACGTTGTCATCCTGGTTCCAGTAAAAGTACGACTGGCGCCAGTTGACTCGCAGGTCATAGAGCTTGGGCTTGGAAAGCGTGAACTGCGCGCTCGGATAAGGATCCCCTCCCATGCCGCTCAGGTTCAGTGAAAAATCGCTCGCAAATGGGTTCGAGCCGTCGTTATGGCCGAAGATGCTGAAGTCCATCAGCCTTGGCCCACTTTTGAGGTTATAAAGCTCCTCGTACATTGGCTCGTAGCCTTTGACGTCTGTGAAGCGGTACCCCATGCTGGCGGACCCCTGGACCCCGAAACCTCCCCACTGCAGTGAAGGTTCGCTTTGGTCCTGCGCCTTGAGCACAGGTAAACTCGCCAGGAAAACTAACATCACGAAGAATAGAATACGTGTGATTCTCAAGCGACACCTCCTATCGCAGCAGGAACTCATCAAAGTTTGATCCGTGAACTGCCACATGGCAGCGTGTGCAGTCTCCTGAGGTCTGATACCCACCCCGGCCGTGTGGCACATTGGCCTGGCCGTTTAATCCAGACACCGCCGGCGTTGTGTGAAAGACCGAGTGGCACTGCAGGCAAAGCTGGCGCGGCTCACGGCGTATCAGCAGGAAGTTGTTGACGCTGCCGTGGGGAGTATGGCAAGAGGCGCAGCCCTCCACTCGGACGACCGCATGTTCGTAGAGGAACGGCCCGCGCTTTTCAACGTGGCATTTCACGCAGGTCTCCCAGCCCGACTTTGTCAACTGGTTGTGGTTCATGGTGCCGTGGGGATTGTGGCAATCAGTACAATTCATGAAGCCCTCGGGAACCCGGTGATGTTCGGGCAGGGCAAATTGTGCCTGGACGGTACCGTGGCAGGAGAAGCAGAGTTCCGGCTGCGGCTTCTTCAACAGGCCATCCGTCAGCCAGGTATTTTCTTCTTTCAACCTTGGGACAGAGAAGAAGTGGGACTGGGCGGGTTCAAGTGCGGGCTTCCCTGCATCGGCTATGTCAACCGGGTGAACGGAGTGGCAGTCAATACAGCTGACGCCAGCAGAGGCATGGATTGAGTGAGGGAAAGCATCCTGAGGCGTCCCAGTCGCATGGCATTGCATGCACCGCTCAGAGTTCTCCTTGGGATTGGCGTCGAACTTGAAGATGAGCTTCATTCCTGCTTCCATCTTCTCAGGGTCTCCAGCCGCATTCTGCTCGGCATTCGCGTGGGCCGCGCCCGGACCATGGCAGATCTCGCAGCCGGTAACCAGCTTGGGCCCGGATGGAGCGGCGACAGCCTGCGCCTCATTTTGGGTTTGTCCCTTCAACGTCACCATGTAATCGACAAGAGCCTCGATGTTCTTGGTCGGAGTGTCGGGAGGAAGCGTGGGCATTATGGTCCCGGCGCGCCGCTTGAGCATCCGGTCCATCAACTCTTCGCGGGTCCTGCGGGCGCCCACGTCATCCAGGGCCGGCCCGACTGTCCCACCCTTGCCGCCAATCTGGTGGCAGCCCGCGCACATCATGTCGTTATAAAGCTTCCTGCCCGCCGCAACGGAAGGGGACTCCGCCGTTCCCGGGGCAGCAGGCGTCGCCTCAACTTCTCCACCCTGTTCACCATGAGGCGACTTGAAAAACTGCCGGGCCTCCGCACGGTGACAGCCAGAGCAAACCTGCGGGCCGACATAGTCGTTGGGGTTGGTTTGCACGGGCGCTTTCCAGGCAACCGACGGCCCCTTGGGCGGGGCTGGTTGCCGCTGAGCGTAGAGAATTGCCGTCGGCAAGAATCCTGCCAGGCAAATCAGCAACGCGGTGCTTTTTAGAAAAACCAGCAGTCGCTTCATGTCGCTCTCCCCTCTTCCACATTCGTTAACCATCGGACTCCCCTTCGTAAACAAACTTGGAATACACCAACAAATAAACCCTTAACAAAGCCACCGGCCCAGCGAACGATTATTCCACGCAGCAAGAACTAGTTCTCGGCGGCTCATTGTGTCGACTGGGGGTTCTGCTGCGAGTGCTTCCGCCAAGAATTTGCCAAAGCCTTCCGAATGAACATGTGTATTGAATGAAAAGTGATATATGTCACATTTTAGAACAGGGACGGAAGAGTCGTCAATGACCATACAAGTAGAAACGATTCGGACTCCGGTCCCTGGACTTAGAGCGGTATGCACAGTACCCGAGCAGACATCCCTCAGCCTGGTGCTACATCCGTTTTCTGTGAACTTGAACTCCATGCCACCCGTCCCTGGCAGGCTCCCTGCTGCATCCTGCATCTACTTGCGGCACCCACCACCAGTTCAGGTAACTATTTCTAACAGCCACTCAGACCTACGGCAGTGAGCTTGCTCACGCTCGCAGGTGACCGTAATCACATCTAAACAGCCGTGGGGCGTTCCGACTGTATTTTCAAGCAGTTCCGTATGGATTGTTCGGTACAAAAGTAAGAGAATTTGAGTCAATTTCGTTCCTTCAGGGAGGATACCCAACACCTCAAACCAAGCTGGCAAGAGTAAGATTCAACCCTGAAGTTCGATAATCCTATGACGCTGTCGTTGACATTCTCTTGTGGTTTCACAGGCGGACATCTTCAAGGTTGGCAGGCATTGCTTCGGTCGGATTGCAGGACTCATCTCGTTTGAACTTGCGATGAGCCCGCAACTTCAGGTGGGACTTGAGCCGCGCCAGTCCGGGACTCCAAATGAGGTTACTATTTTTCGATTAGTGGACGATGAGGGTAGGTTTCGGAATACGGTAAGTCGCGGGCAGGGGCGATCATGCCACGCGAATTCAACCTTCAGGTTTGTCGAATATCCGGTGACAACTTCAATCTGGCGCTGCCTTGGCGCCCCTGGCTCAATCTGACCGTCGTGATTCAATCCGGCTGATGGTTTCCCGCAGCCAGACCTTCACGGCTTCCTGCATTTGGGTGGGATTTTCCTTTTCTTCCATTGCCTCGACGGTTTGCCCGGATGAATCCAATGGAATATGGTGGCACGGCATCGGCGACACTCGCCTGTCTTCGGGAACGAATTCCATCAGAGGACATTCACCGCAAGGGTGCACTCGATAAGGGTATCCATAATTCAGACAGGTGAGCGAGTCCGCGAACATGGTTGATACCGCCCCTTCCTCCTGCCTGTCCGGAGCCCCATATCCACCTTTTTCAATAAACTCCAACTCAGACTTCAGGATTTCCAGTATTTCCTGCTGGTCTCTCGGCATAACCGCTCTCCCCTTCGAAGCACTCTTTTCGACAATCCCTGCGCCCCTTTGAGTGCTTCTGACTCCGAAGGCTAGGACTGTTTTCGTGCTCAATCTGTGATACCGGTCACATTGAAATGTGATCTTTGCTTATCCTTTTGTGCAGCTTTTCGCCGATTGAGTTCCTGCCGACGCAGAGCCAAAGGGACACGCCAATCATCGCTTCAATTAACGATCCTGATCCTTCAACCACCGGATCCCGCTGTCATCACAATTGCCAGTTTCTGATTCCTGCCTCATTCCGCATCAGCACTTTTGCAAACTTCGGCGTTACTCTCACCTGCTCGGGGTCGGTTTTCTGCGCCCGTCCTCAGGCCGAAAGAGTCTGGAGTGATGCCCTCTCGAGACAGTTCCGAACCTCTTCGGCGATCTCCGCACACGGAGCCCGTTTTCCCACAATGGCTGCAGCTCCCATTTCGCGGAAGTATCTCCTCGTCTCGGGCATCAGAGAACTCTCTGTAAGGATAACCAGCGGTTGGGTCCCCATTCCCCGGATCTCGTTGAAGATTTTTTCGTGCTCGATGTCGCGAAGGTAGTCATCCAGCAAAACCAGGTCAAACCCTCTCGATCGCAACAATGCCAGACCCTCCTGGCCGCTCCACGCCACCGTCGTTTCATAGCCTTCGTTCTCAAGCAAGCACTGCAGGGAAATAAGCACCAGTTCGTCGTCATCAATCACCAGAATCCGTTTTTTTGCGGCTTGCTTTTCCATGGGATTCTCCCGGCAGCCTTATCCACACTTCTCCAGTTTTAGCATGCGACTTTCCCCGCACTCCAGCGGTGACTCATGTCACGCGGCGTTGTGATCTATCCTGGACTCCCAACAATGATCAAAAGACTGAAGTGTAGCTTCCACCCGTCTGGCGCCCACAATGAACCTGTCTAAGCTGGAGATGTATCTGGAGGAGAAGGAATACCGGGAGTTTCGGTGTTCAGGCCCAACACATATGAAAATGGGGACCAGGTGAAATATTGTCTGGTCCCCAGAGGTGTCCTGAATGAGATGCGTCTAGTGGAGTTTCAATCCCACTGAAACGGTATGTGACGTTCCCTGGGTATTGGTCCCTGTGATTGCCAATGTGTAATTCCCTGAAGCGCTCGAAGGAACAGTTAACGTAAGGGTTGTGCTCCCCGAACCGGTCACGGTAGAGGGGGTGAAGGTTGGTGTCGATCCGCTCGGCGCTCCGGTCACCTGGAAGCCGACCGTCGGATTGGCACCGTTCGCCGGCGTTACGGTGATCGTGTACAACGCCGTGCCGCCACCACGGAGTGTTACGTTCCCCGGAGAGGCCGAGAGCGAGAAGTCACCTCCGGCCGCCTGGCCCACCACCAGCGTCACCGTCGTCGCATGGATCAGGCTGCCACTGGTCCCCGTGATCGTAACAGAATAGGTGCCCGTCGGCGTTGTGCTGCCGGTTGTGATGTTCAGCGTGGATGGGCCGGAACCAACGACCGAAGCAGGACTGAAGCTGGCGGTCGCGTTAGTCGGCAATCCGCTGGCACTCAAGCCAACAGATCCGCTAAAACCGCCCGAGGCGGCAACATTCACCGAAAAAGATGTGCTCGAATTCGGGTCCACGGTCTGGCTCGATGGCGATGCCGAAATCGAGAAGTCCGGTGAAGACGTTGATCCGATGGTGAGCGTCAGTACAAGGGTTTTCGTCAAGCTGCCGCTGGTGGCCGTAACTGTCAGCGGGTAGGTTCCCGTCGAACTTCTCTTGTTTGTGATGATCGTCAGGACCGAGCTTTTGGAGCTGCTATCGGCGATCGAAACAGGGTTGACACTGAAGCTCGAGCTGGTCCGTCGCGGCAAGCCGCTGAGGCTGAGGCTTACGCTTCCGGTAAAGCCGCCCGAAGGCACGATGGTAATGGTGTCCGTACTACTCGAATTCACAGCCACCGTGATGGTTCCAGAAGAAGCACCAAGCGAGAAGTCGCCTGACGACGCTGTGTTGACCACCAATGTGACTGTTGTGGTATGGCTCACGCTGCCGCTGGTGGCGCTGATCGTGACGGGGTAGGAGCCAGCAGGCGTATTCCCGGCAGTCGTGACCGCCATTGTTGAAGATCCGGAATTGCTTAGCGAATCGGGCGAGAAGGTGACACCGGCCCCGGTCGGCAGGCCTGCGGCGCTGAGCGTAACCGTGCCGCTGAAATCCCCCGAAAAAGAAACATTTACGGTATAGCTGGTACCCGATCCTGGGTCCACTGACTGGCTGGAGGGAGTAGCGGAAAGCGAGAAGCCGGCCGAAGCGGTCAAACCGCTGACGCCGCGGCCGCTTCCTATGCCGGTCGCAAAGTCCCAACAGGCCCCGGCCGGGTAGGATCCCGCCGAGCCCGAGGTAACGTCATAGAAGGGACTCTGGTATTGGCAAGACGTTCCGCCGGAAGAGGTTGTATCATAGTTTTGATAAATGTTGCTTTGCACGCTGCTTGTGTTGCTCCCGCCCTCCCAGCCGCCATCGAATGCGCCAGCCTGATTGAATATGCCGGCAAGCGACGGTGCCGACACGCTGGTCCCGCCGAACACCAGCCAGCCGACGTAACCCTGGCAGGACGTGCTGTCGTAGACCGAAACGCCGGAGGCAGGGTTGGCGTCAAACGAATAATCCGGCGTGCCCCGTTTTCCGTTGAGGACTTGCGCCAGCGTGTAAATACTGCTTTGGTAGGTGGGTGCTGGTTCATACGCGCTGGGGCCCGCGCCAGCGCTGCTCCAGGTGCTCTCACCGATGAAATTTCCGTTGCTGTCCCGGTTTACAGTCGTCCCGCCCGTTGAGATTACGTTAGGCGATGCTGAAGGGTAGATGACCACGCCCCCGGTATCTCCGCTGGACGCAAAGTAAGTGACTCCTGGCGTGCTGAAATTGGAGTCGTACAACGCCTCCGACGAAAACTCATTGCCACCCCAGCTCATGGAAACCTGGCCGCCCCCGGCGTTCGCCACCATATTGCTCGCCACATTCACAGCCTGGAAAAGATCAGAGAAACTGTTTGACGCGGCCTCCACCAGAACGATCTGGGCTTTGGGGGCCATGGCATGGGCCCATTCGATGTCGAGTGCAGCTTCCTGCGCCCAGCCGCAGTTGGACTGAGGCTGGGAACCCGTCGCGTACACCTGCGTAAAGCAAGCCGCATTGCCATTGGTGCCACAGGCGTCGCCTGAAGGAAGTCCGAATTGCTGCGAGAAGGTGACGAAGTCGCTCGCCGCGGTGGGGTAGTGATAAGCGTCAACGATGGCGATCATGCGGGAGCCGCCCACCGGGTTGTTGTAGTTGCCACCGCTGATCGGGCAGCCAGGAAGAGACGCTGGACCTGTCTGGTAAACGCAAGCCATCGAGCTGGGCGTTTCACCACCATTCCAGATCGTGGACTGAGGCGCCGGCTTGTTCCCACTCCTATCAGACGGGATAAAAAGGAGGAAATTGGTATGCATGCGCCTGCCAACATCCTGCGGAGCCAGCACGTTGCTGGGTGGAACAATCACCTGCCCCGCCCGCGGCGACTTCTGGGCCGCCGCCGACCCTGTCCCGCACAGCGCGAGTGTTACCATTGCTATTACATAGCCCAGCCATCGCTTCATCACGATCCTCCCATTCCATTCTTTTTCCAAATTCATAATTCCTTCTTGAGGGACAACTCTCGCCACTGCAAAATGGCCCAGGTCCCCTGGCAACCTGGTCCATATCTCGCAAATGGTGCGGGCAACGATGGCTGATCGCCAGCTTGTTCAGGACATCTGAAGGAATGTGAGGGATATTCCCCAACGAAGGATTAGACGTATGGTTCTCTTCGTCGACCACGGAGGCCATGGAATGGCCAGGATCCAGTCGCGCCACCGCCAATTCCCCATTAAACGGCTGGCGCCATTAAGATGTCGCTAAGGTTTCTGCCAGGCTGACAATTCGGCCGCTTGTCCTTCAACCCTTTCTGGACCCTGCGAAATAAGCGAAGAGAACTCTCTTCTGAAGAAGCCCCTTAACCCGGCAATTGCTGATGGTTCACATCTTCGGCGGCACACGCAGGAACGTCTCCCGCCGATGCGTAGGTTTGACTCAATCGCGCAGCGATCTTAGCCCGCTGGTCCAAGAAAGTCAAGTAACGTCCTGATTAATAACGAATTGCGGGAGAACTACCCGCAGGACCATTTCAACCTGGGGGGCAGCCTCTCGCCACAAGTGCACACAATTACTCAAGCGACAATGTTTCATCATTAATCAGGTATTTCCTTCGGTTCTTCCGGGTTATTTGACTGACTATATTGCTGGATTCACCGAATTGTCGCAAATGTCTTGTCAGGCTTATGCTTAGGGTGTCTCAAGGAGGTTTCCAGAGATACTCCAATTAGGAACACCCTTGGGACTTGTGGATAAAGAGAAGAACTGATGATGACAGAAGTTAGCTTTAGGGACGCAGAGATGCAGGAAAGTTCACAATCCTTGAATGTCACTCAAAGTTCTTCCCGCTCCTGCAAGACATATGCTGAGTGAGCCTCGCTGAGGGGGGAGGCAAGATGACACAGTTTCTGAAGAGAATATGGTATGAAGATGAAGCCCAGAACCTGCCCGAATACGCCTTGCTCTTGATTCTGGTCTGCATGACCGCCGTAACGGCCATGAACGGTCTGGCAACCAGAGTAAACAAAATCTGTTCCAGCGCTTCGACACAGATGGCGGTCGCCAGCAGCAAACCGGCTGTTATGAATGGTGCCTTCAGCATTACCACCGAGAGCCCTGTCAATTGGCAGTCCAAATCCGAGGCCAATAAAGACCTCAAGCCAGCCAGTTAAGGTCGCCCTTTGCACCGCCTGGGTGTGCCAACTCACAAGTTCTCGGCGCAGTCACCGCGCAGATTCACTTCCACACGACTGCAGTTGCAGACGCTGAAACCCGAATTTGCGCTCCTCTCCGCGCCCACGAATCAAAAGGTTTTCTTTATTCCGTGTGGCCACTACCTTACCGGCCTGGCAGCCTTTCCAGGGCTTCCGCAATGACGTCGTAAATAATGTTGAGTTCATCAGGCGTGATCGCGTAAGGCGGCAATATATATATGATGTTGCCCAGCGGGCGCAGTAGCACTCCTTTTTCCAGAAAGAAGTCATAGAGAACCGGCCGCAGCTTTGAAAGGTATCCCGCGTCTTCGACCTCGATTTCGATGGCCGCAATCGTGCCAATGGCGCGCGTGTCTCCGACGGCGGGATGATTCTTGAGCCCTGGCAGGCGCTCCGCGTGAATCCGCTCAATGGCTGCGATGCGCTCAAAGACGGGTTCTGATTCAAAGATTTTCAGGCTGGCAATTCCAGCCGCACAAGCAAGCGGACTTCCCGTGTAGGAATGCCCATGGAAAAAAGTTCGCATGCGATCATGGGAGCGGAAAACTTCCCGAATGGGGCTGGTACACACAGTGGCGCCGAGCGGAAGGAATCCCGCCGTGATGCCCTTTGAAAGGCACATGATGTCTGGAACAACACTCGCGTGCTCGCAGGCAAACATCCGGCCGGTGCGCCCAAAGCCAGTGAGGACCTCGTCGGCAATCAGCAGCACGTTGTAACGGGCGGAAAGCCTGCGAATGCGCTGGAGGAATTCAACCGGGTGGATGATCATTCCTCCGGCGGCCTGCAGCATCGGTTCAACAATCACTGCCGCGATCTCCTGGTGTTTCTCTTTCAGCAATTGTTCCAGTGGGTCAGCACAGTCAATCTTGCAGGTTTCTCGCTTCTTTCCCACCGGGCAGCGGAAGCAATACGCCGAAGGCACGCGGTAGACAGGAAGCCGCAGACTGTCAAACGCCGCAACAAACGAAGAATCCTCTCCCACTGACATCGCGCCCACTGTGTCGCCGTGGTAGGCGTGCTCCAGGGCCACAAACTTCAGCTTTTCGCGGTTGCCCTGGTTCCACCAGAACTGCACTGCCATCTTCAGTGCGACTTCCACGGCGGTTGATCCGTCGTCCGAAAAGAAGATGTGCTCGAGCGATGACGGCAGCACCTTCCGGAGTCGCGCCGCAAGCTCCTCCGCGGGGCCGTGCGTAAAGCCGGCGAAAATCACCTGCTCAAGCTTTCGCGCCTGCTCTGCAATGGCCTCGGCGATTGCAGGATGCGCGTGGCCGTGAAGGGTCACCCACCAGGAAGAAATTGCGTCCAGCAGGCGGCGGCCATCTTGCGTGTATAGGTAAACACCTTCGGCCCGTTCAATGAAGACAGGCGCGGGATCAAGGGCATCCTGCGTAAATGGATGCCAGATGGAAAGTGGCTTTTGAGACATTCAGTCGAATTGGCCCCTGTCAAATTCTCGGTTGAAAACTTCCAGCAGCGCCTCCCGGTTGATTACTTCCAGGAGCGGCACGCGGCCGACGACGGGGACACAGCCGTAGCGCTCAATCGCACGCTCGTTGTCGCGGTTCGGTGTTCCCACCGTTACGACGCCTTTAACCGTGAGCCCTGCTCGCTGGAGAGTTCCCAGGGTCAGCAACGAGTGGTTAATGGTCCCCAGAGCGCTGCGGGCCACCACCAACACGGGCAGTCCCAGTCGGCGCATCAGATCCAGCATCAACTCCCTGTCGTTCACCGGCACCATCACGCCGCCCGCGCCTTCAGTGATGAGTGGCCCCGGCAGTTTGCCCTCCGGGCGGTGGATTGTAGAAAGATCAATGGTCGCCCCGGCCCACTCGGCGGCCAGGTGGGGCGACACCGGCGGATCAAAGACGTAGCATTCCGGAAGCGTCCGTTCCGGGGCAAGCTCGGCCAGCTGCATCACCGTGCGCCGGTCGCTGTCTTCCGTAGCGCCAGTCTGGATGGGCTTCCAGTAAACTCCGTCCAACGCGGCACACAACAGCGCCGAAACCAGCGTTTTGCCGACTCCCGTGTCCGTTCCGGTCACAAAAAGGTCCGTACCCATCACGTCTGCCTAATATAGCGCCATCGCAACGCTCCAGCACCCCGTTTTATGGTGTAGCCCTTCCTGCCCGACGGTTTTCAATCCCGCGCCCACTTCAAAATGACCATACACAGAGCTGAGACACAATTCCGACGGGCTCCCACCACACTCATCTTTTTTGATTTACAGCTACTTTGGGCGTATAAAGAAAACAGCTTACTGCTTTGAAAGCGTAGCAGATATCCTGGAGGACCAGGTAGCTTAGAGTCTGGGTAAGGTTAGCCCCTGCAGTTCACGGTTCTGAATTGGACCATAAAGCCATACCGTCTCGCCGGCCCGAAACTCCGCGCTGGCTCCAGGGCACAAAAGGGAGGGAAAAATGAGAAGAGCAGGCGTTTGGAATCGCCGCAATTTTCTGTCTGGTCTCGGAGCCATGGCGGCGGCCGCCTGGCCCGGTAATGCCCTGGCCCGGAGCAAAGAGGCAGCCAGCGCCGTCGCCCCTGCCGGTAACATTTACAAAGAACTCGGCGTGAAAACCATGATCAACGCCTGGGGGACCATCACCATTATTGGCGGCTCGCTGATTCCGCCCGAGGCCGTTGCCGCCATGAGTGCGGCCGCTGAGCAGTACGTCAGCATTCCTGATCTTCTTGAGGCTACCGGAGACCGGATCGCCAGGATGCTGAAAGACCTGCCCGCTGACCATTCCGCCACCATCACTTCCGGTGCGGCCGGCGCCATCATGTGCGGCGTCGCCGGAACCTTGACGGGCGAGAACAAGGAATTCATCCGCCAGTTGCCTGACCTCACGGGCATGAAAAGTGAAGTCCTCATGTTGAAGAGCCAGCACCGGCACTACGGATATAACCCGCAGATTCTGGCCAGCGGAGTGAGGATCGTCGAGGTGGAATCTCCCGATGACGTGCGCCGGGCCGTTAGCGAGAAGACGGCGCTCATGTTCTTTGCGAATTATATGGATGAAAGCAGCGAGATCAAGGTGGCCGAATGGGCCAAACTGGGCAAGCAATACAACGTCCCCACTTTTAATGATGCCGCGGCTGACACGCCTCCCGTCTCGCACCTGACGGACTACAACAATATGGGATACGACCTGGTGGCATTCAGCGGTGGCAAGGGGCTGCGGGGCCCGCAATGCTCCGGCCTTCTGCTGGGCCGCAAGGACCTGGTCCGTGCCGCCCGCTTCAATTCCGCTCCCTTCGCTCCCACTATCGGACGCGGCATGAAAGTTGGCAAGGAAGAAATTGTGGGGATGTGGAAGGCGCTGGAAATCTATCTCAACAACAACCAGGAAAAACTTACTCAGGAATGGTGGGACCGGCTGCACTACGTTTCAAAACAAGTCCGGAGCATCAACGGTGTATACACCGCCGATTTTGTTCCCCCGATTGCCAACCACGTTCCCACCATGCGGATTGAGTGGGATGCGCAAAAGGTGGACCTGACCACCGCCCAGGCGCTCGATTACCTCAAGAGCGGTGATCCTGCGGTGATGATGGGTGGGGGGCCTGGCGACAACTCAATCTCCATGACTTCTTTTATGCTGAAGCCGGGAGAAGAACGACTGATCGCCCAGCGCATGAAGGAAATGTTCAAAGCCCATAAAGCCTGAACAATGCATCATTCGTAGCCCGGCCGCGAAGTGATGCAAACGGACAGCTATGCGCAGACGGAAATTCCTCCGCAACACGGCAGCCGCAGGTCTCGGTAGCATTGTGGCCAAAGGGCTGCCCTCAAGTGCTGAAGGAACAGAATCCAAAGCACCGGAAGTAACTGCCGCGGCAGCCAGTCGATCTGGCGCTACGTTCTCAACCAACTTCGAAGGTGGCAGTTTAGGCAAAGTCATCAGGGTCACGGATACCTGCACGCGGTGTATCCTGCTCGGCGAAGTTGACCAGTTTGGCCGCAACCGTCAGATCAGCTGGTATTACTTTCGGATTGACGGCGCACCGCATTCAGAGCTGACCATCGATTTCACTGACATCGTCGGCGAGTACAATTTCCGCCCCGGGGCCCAGGCCATAACGCCCGACACTCCTCCCGTTTACAGCTACGACAACCAGCACTGGACGCACGTTGCTAAAGAGAATTGGACTGCCGTAGCAAGCAGCATGCGGCTCAGGATCAAGCCTGCGCAACCCCGGTTGTGGATCGCCCATGTGCCGCCCTACACCAATCAACATCTGGCACGCCTGCTGGAGTCGACCAAGGACGCACCTGAGCTCGAATACCAGGTGATCGGCAAGTCTGTTCAGGGCCGCGACATTCCCATGCTGACCATCACCAGCCCCGATCGCGCGCCGGAGCAGAAAAAGGTGGTGTGGCTGATGTTCCGCCAGCACTCTTGGGAAGCAGGATCGTCCTGGGTCGGCGACGGGGCCATCCGATTCTTGCTGTCATCAGATCCCATCGCGGCGCGAATTCGCAAGGATGCCATCTTCAAGATCCTCCCCATGCAGGATCCTGACGGCGTCTTCCGCGGCGGCGTGCGGTTCAATGCTTACGGCTATGACCTCAACCGCAACTGGGACGCTGACGATCCGGTGAAGATGTCGGAAATCACGGCGGCGCGCAACGCCATTCTGAACTGGGCGGACGCGGGAAAACGAATCGACTTTTTCCTTTCACTCCACAATGACGAAACCAACGAATATCTCACCCCGCCACTTTCCCCGAAGTTCAGCGAGCTGGGGCAAAGAGTCTTTGACGAGCTCAAGCGAACAACATCCTTTGACCCAAGCCGCGCCTATGACGCGAATCCCCCCAAAGCCAAGCCACCCGCCCCCGGCAGGATGCAAGTGCCGGAAGGCTTGTACAGCAAGCGACCCATTGCCGCGTTCCTGATGGAGCAGAAGATCGCGTACAGCGGCAAGCTCGGCCGCTGGCCGACGGTCGAAGATCGGCTGGAATTTGGCAAAGGCCTCGTCAAATCCATCTGGACTTCCCTGGCGTAGTCCTGCCTCATCACTGCACACATCGCAAACGGAGCGAACGATGCTTCACCCGCCGAATTGTAATTTTTACCCACTGTGCATAAATGAAACACTATTTGCGTGAAAGGTTAGTTTTCGGCTGCGCATTTTATACTAAGCCATTATATATCAACAACTTGATAATTTGAGATTTTCGTCCTGCGAAAATCCCATTCGTCCCATTTCCGGTGAAAACCGCTGCCTACATAGCCTACAATTCAAGGCTATCGATGACGTGTACGGAGGGTGCAAACTGCTGTTCCTGCGCCCGGTGACCTGGTCTTGGTTGGGGTGCGATGGCACCCGGCAGCGACAAAGACCCCATCGGTTTTCGATTGACCGTAGGATTGCCGCATGTCAATAGGCCCACGCCCAGAAATTGCGCCGTCTCTAGCTATCATCTCGTCAGCGCTTCTTCAATTCGCCGCAGCATTACCACATTCTTTCTGTTATAAGCCAGCTGTTCAATCGGGTAACGAATTTTCCCCGAGGCTGTGTATTTCTCCCAGATCGTACCGGCCGCGTGCGGGACCGGTTGACGTGGTATGGATCCAGAGTCATACTTAAAAGTATGAAAATAGGGGAACGAGGACAAGTGACCATTCCCAAGGCTATCCGTGAAAAGTTGAGGCTCCGCCCCACGACGGAAGTGGAGTTTGAAGTCGTGAGGGGCGTCATTGTGCTGCGGAAGAGTACGCCCGGGTTGAGCTTGCGGAAGTGGGCTGGTGCCGGCGCCCGCGGCTGGAAGCAGTTGGGCTTCAAGTCGGTAGATGAGTTCATCGAGGCCGTGCGGGGCCGATGATCACCGCTCTTGACACTAATGTTCTGCTCGACATTCTGACTGGCGATGAGCGCTTCCAGGAGTCTTCAATCCGGGTCGTCGAGCAAGCCGCCTCACGCGGGTCGCTCGTGATATGCGACCTCGTTTACGCCGAGCTCTCCCTGGCCTTTCTCTCCCAAAAGGAACTGGACCGCTTCCTCGATGAGAATTCTATCGAGGTGCAGCCCTTGAATCGTTCTGCTCTCTTTCAGGCCGACCTTGCCTGGAAGGCTTACCGCCGCCAGGGAGGCCCTCGCGCCCGCGTCCTGGCGGGTTTCCTTATCGGAGCGCACGCCGATGTGCAGTGCTCTCAACTGCTTTCACGAGACCGCGGCTTTTACCGAAAATACTTCTCCTCGCTCCCGGTGCTGGATCCCTCATCCGTTAAGCGGCGCTGAAGCACGCTCGGGCCTTCACACAGATCCATGGCTTTTATTGGATTTAAGTCGGCAGTTCGGCCGGCGGTCACCCCGGAGTCCCGGAAAGCTCATGGTTCGCCTTGAACGTCATCTCGATGGCTTCGATAAGGTTCTCGCGAGCTTCGGCCAGGGTTGCGCCCTGGGTGTTGGCTCCGGGTAGCTCCTCAACCCAGGCGATGTAGCCTTCCGGTACTTTTTTGAAGACTGCGGTCAGTTCCATACTATCCATGCTTTCGTGATTTCCACGGTTGCGCCGAAATCATTGACCTTGCGCGCTGGGCACGCCCCCTAGGTGGGCGGCTCCGTACACTTCGCGGATTGCCTGAACGTGCTCGGCAGATATGCCGTCCCGAATTGAGCGCAAATAGTTGAGAAATTCAGCTTTGACATTCGGCGAGTATACCTTTGCCGTTTCCGGTGGGCGCAATTTTCCGGGAATATTCTGCAAGAGTGATCTACAGCCGTTGTCCATGAACATCGCATCACAGAAAGGCAACAGGTGTGAAAGCGTATCTATATCCGTAGCGGTCCCTTGATTCGGTGGCTCCTTCTGCCCTCGCTCCGCCCGCACCGCTATCGCCGCGAACAAAAGCGACTGCAGCTTAACGAAGGGCGCCTCGGCGGTGCGATTCTTCGAGAGGAAACTTCTGACCAGTTCCGCCTGTTCTTCGGGCGACCTCAGTCCGCCGCCCCTCGGAAACCTCATGATCGACTCGATGCCCTCGATGATCCTCTCTGGAAACGACGGCAACAGTTTGTCGAGCGCTTCGAGTGAGGGCTCTTCCCCCGGCTTAAATGCCGATATAACCTTCGCGCGCTCGCGCTTGTGTGTCGCCGCCGCATTCAATAAATGCCCCTGAAAGCCCTTTCGCTCAAGCTCGTACCAATACTCGAAACTCTGCTTTTCCTTACCCCAAACGTCTCTGAAGAGTCGCGCTATATTAGCGTGGAGTTCAGTCCGCACACGCCGCAGTTCGGCTGGTGAAATGAAGGGGTTATCCCCGACGACGACGTAGAAGCGTTCGTTCCACTCATTTGGGTTACGTGACAAGACCTTCTTCGATTCGAAGTCGAATGATGGCTCTCTTTCCTCTGCCCAGGCGGTAGCAAGTTCGGCAATCTGGTTGGACTTAATCGAGTCAAATGCTTTGAAGGTGATGCCGCCCGACAATGCCTCATACGTCTTCTTTAGCTCCGGATTGAATGGCGCTATACGCGACTCCTCCTCATGCGAGCCCGAGTCCGGACAGCAAATCATCTGAAGGTGGATCAACTGGAACAGAAGGTCATGCAGTTCCCGCCAGAACGGGTCTGCCGCTACATTGGCGTGCCCTTTAATTGCGCGGTTCTCCAACTTCATCAAGTTGCTGACGACGAACTGATCCAGGTAAATGATCTTCTTCCGCAGTTCCGGTAGCCGGTATTCCTGCCCATGCCAGCAATCCCGGCAGCGCCTCGTGAGGCGCGAGCCGCCGATGTTGATGACTCCGAACTTATCCTTGCCGCACGCAGGGCAGGCTCTCCAAGGCCCTGAGATGAGATCGCGCGGATCGAACTCGTTCCCTAGCATAGGAGCATTCTACGAAACCCCCATCGCAGTTTCTACTGCTCTTAGTCCCTAGATTGGGTTTAGCCAAATCGCCAAGAGCGAACTGGCTATCGGGGCGGAATATATTTGAAACGGCTGGTTACTCTTGGGACACATCCCTAGCCGCGAGCATTTCCTTCACCAGCCGGTCGAGAACTTCTTCTGAAAGTTTCGTGGTAACTGAAAGCCGCAATCGCGAGGTGCCTTCGGGGACGGTAGGCGGGCGGATGGGGCGGACGGCGAAGCCGTGCCGCGAAAGTTCGCGGGCATAGTGGATGGCGGCATCGTTCCCGCCCAGCAGGACGGGTACAATCTGCGTGTCGCTGGTCCCGATGTTGAATCCGGCATCGCGCAAACGCGCGCGCAGAAAGCTCGCCAAGCCAAGAAGACGGCTTCGCTCAGCGTCCGCTTCGGCGACAATTTCAATCGCCTTCCCGATTTGCGCGGCAAAGTAAGGGGGCAGGGCGGTGCTATAAATAAACGTCCGAGCCCTGTTGACGAGAAACTGTTTCA
>DATLWV010000224.1:0-2192 GCA_035576145.1 Terriglobia bacterium | reverse complement strand
CCAGGGATAGTTTGTGCCTGACAGAGCTTTCGCCTTTATCGAGGGGTACCCGGCCCGAAAGCTTGAAAGAACCCCCTCGGCCCCCGGCCTGAGAGCCTGGCAGGCTGCTGAAAAATGCCGGATGCAGCGCTTTAGATGGGATGAGACGGCTGGTCTCGTGGAACGAGGATTTATCCTGTCCACAACGCACTCGAGGTGCAAAAGGAGACCAGCCAATGAAGAAGCATAGCAAAAACAGCCAAAAAGTAGAGCGCAAAAAACAATGGAAAGAAAGACCAGCCATGGTCGTAGGGTTGGATCTTGGAGATCGGCACAGCCATTATTGGATGCTGAATGTGGAAGGCGACATGGTGGAAGAGGGCAAGATACCGAGCACGGAGAAGGCCTTGAGTAAGCACTTCGAAGGTCAGCCCCGGCAACGGATCGCCATGGAATGCGGGACGCACTCGCCCTGGGTGAGCCGTTTGCTGGAGCGGTGGGGACACCAGGTGATCGTGGCCAACGCGCGGCAGATTCCAGCGTTGACGGCCAGTGAGTCGAGGAATGACCGTAATGATGCGGAGAAGCTGGCGGAGCTGGCTTATTCGGATCCCGAACTGCTGAAGCCCATACAACATCGCAGCGTGGAACGGCAGAGGGACCTGAACCTGATTCAAGTGCGGGACACCCTGGTGCGGGCGCGAACCATGATCATCAATTCGGTGCGTGGACTGGTGAAGAGCGCGGGCGGGCGCTTGCCCAAGTGTGAGGCCAGTGCTTTTGCCACGCAGGTGAAGACCGAGATCCCGGCGGAGCTAAAAGAAGCGGCCACCCCATTGTTGGAGCAAACCCAAATGCTGACCGTCCAGATATTGAGCTTGGAAAAACAGATCGAGAAGTTAGCCGAGAAGTACCCGGAGATTGTGACCTTACGCACGGTGCCCGGTGTGGGGCCACTGATTGCCAGTGCCTATGTGTTGACGCTGGACCGGCCCGAGGTGTTCAGCAACAGTCGGCAGGCGGGTGCATTTCTGGGGTTACGTCCGCGGCAAAAGGATTCGGGAAATTCCCACCCACAATGCCGTATCAGTAAGAACGGCAACCGCTATCTGCGTCGGCTGCTGGTGCAGGGCGCGCATTATGTCCTGGGGCGGTTCGGGAAAGATTCGGCTCTTCGTCGCTGGGGCTTGCAACTGGCGACCAGTGGCGGCAAACGAGGCAAGAAGCGGGCGGTGGTGGCGGTAGCTCGCAAACTCGCAGTGCTGCTGCATCGGCTATGGAAGACCGGCGAGAACTATCAGGCCTTTCCGGAATCGGACACAGTCAGGCTTTCCGCCTGAAGTTGGAGGAGCGTGCAGAGTAAACGACATGGTGGTAGGAATGGCAGCAATCTCGTGTTCGGTGACTGCGGGCAGCCGCTTGGCCCTTCGAGGCCGTGCTTTAGATGGCAGCACCGACCATTTCATAGGATCGGGACCCAACTTGCACCGAGCCTTTCAGACGGCTCCTCGAAGAGTGCGTATAGAAGCCCGAGAAATCTATGCCAGCGACGCGCGTGCCATTCCGAACCTGGAGCAGCCTACAGGACATTGTGGCCCTGTCAAGCCCCGCCCTGCCGGGCGCCTGCCGGCTCCGCTTCGCTCCGGGGCGTGGACAGGGCCACAATGTCCTGTACACCAGCCCCAACTATGTTCGGAATGTCTCTCTGTGGCCTGGCCACAAGAAAAACTGGTGCGGCGACGAAATAACTCTTGACACAACCCAGCCGTCTCATAGAAGCGGCTGCAGGTATCAGGGCCCGGCTTCGAGCCGGGCCGTCAATGTGCGCAAAATAAGCGGCCTTAGGCTCTGCGCACTTTAGTGCAACGCAGTTCTAGCTCGTATCGGCAAAGAGAAAAACAGTTTTTCAGCAACCTGTTAGTGAACAAAATACTTTGTCATATATAGAAATGGAACAATGGAAAAGAAATTTCCATCCGATGCTGGTCCTGCTGGTTCCAGCGCTTTAATCATTTGATGTCTGCGCGCCAGGCCGCTCAAAGCCAGGCGGGGGCGGCGGAATTCTTCGTGCGTGCGGGCCTGCCATCTGTGTCTCCGCCTGCGCGGCCCTGTGAAGGCGGGAGACAAATGCGCCCGCCTTTGGCAGCGGTGATTTCCATCCGGAAGAATCGGTGATAAGTTGTGTGCATGACCGTCAAGGATGAAGCCCGGCT
>DATLWV010000223.1:0-19589 GCA_035576145.1 Terriglobia bacterium | reverse complement strand
TCCCGATTCTGGAAAAGTCCGGTGAAGATCGTACCTCTGATGTTGAAAGGGAACGTCCAGCGAGACCGTCCAGCGGTCAGTGATGGCGTAAGCCAGATCAAAATTAAACTGGCTTCGAATGTTCACTGGCCCGTCGTAAGCATCGATCCTGGTATTCGGGTCAGTGCCAATGTAATGCTTGTCGGAATAGTAGTGGAAGAAAGAAGTCGTTAACTGCCACTGCCCCTTTGTCATATAAGCGTCGGACCCACCAAACACGGATGGGTTCTGTCTTTGGCACACTCAACCCTGGCCGGATGCCGGCAACGAATAAAGCAAGATGAACAGGGCGACGGTGATGAGGCGCAGTCCACGCCCGAAATTTGTAGACATGTTTTTTCCTTTTTGAGCCCCTAATAAGCCCCGAAGAAACCCCGTGATTTTATGGGTTAACGCAGGCCGTCACAATAATGGATTGGTACTAGTTGCGCTGCAAAAAATAGCTCGATTGCAGGTTGTTATTTATTAGACGCGGAATTTCGGCATAAAAACCGGGGATTTCGCCCGCAGTGCGGCTTGCGGCCAGCCGATATCTTCCCGAAGCGGGCGTCCGGCCGCTGCGCCCCTGGGAACCCCACAGGACACCAAAGCGAGTTTTTGATGCAACGGAACCCAAAGCCGTTCATCATTAGAACAAGGGAGGCGGGTGTCGCGGATCGGTTGTTTCAGGCGCCTCCTCTGCACGATTTAAACTTGCGAAAGAACAGGGCATTTTTCTGTGAAACTGTCATCCGTCATTCTTGGGCTCTTCTTTCTGTTTCCGGCCGGCCACGGCATGCTGCCGAAGGTTGACCCGGTGCCATGGGATGAAATCCTGCATCAGTACGTCAACCCTCAACACCTGGTCGATTACGCAAGGCTGAAACAGCAGGATTGGAAGAAGCTCCGAGAATTCGTTGCAAGCCTCGGGCAGCGAGGGTTAGAGGAACTATCGCCAGACGAAAAGAAAGCCCTCCTGCTCAACGCCTACAATTCGATGACAATGGAATGGATCGTCGAGAATTACCCGGTGGAGAGCATCTGGGGAACGCAAATGCCTTTCAAGGCGCGCCGTTTCCTGCTGGCCGGAGAATCAGTTTCGCTGGATGATATCGAATCTCGCCTTCGGGAGATGAACGACCCCAGGATTCATGCCGCTCTGGTATGCGCCGCGCGCAGCTGTCCGCCGCTGAGGCGTGAAGCCTACACAGCGGCCAACATTGACGAGCAACTGAATTCGAACGTTCACGAGTGGCTGGCCAATTCCGCCCTCAACCAGTTTTATCCCGATCGTCGCTTAGCGAACGTGAGCCCGATATTCAAGTGGTATGGAAAGGATTTCGATGAGTATCCTGGAGGCCTTCGCGGATTCCTGCTCAAGTTCGGTCCACCGGCGGCCACGGAAAAGCTCAGAGACGGTAAGTTCGCCATCCGCTTTGCAACTTACCACTGGGGCCTGAATGATCAGTCCGGGCGAGGCAAGGGCTACACGACATTCCAACTGGGCATCAACTGGCTTAAGAACTGGTTTCAAAACTGGTTCGCAAGCCTGGGGAGGAAATACAACGTTAATCCAGCGATCTTCGGCGGGATCTATGTGGGCGCTATCCCATTCTTTACGTTGTGTGTCGGCTGGGTCATCGGCAACCTGCGCCGAAGGAAATCCATCGTTCTGCCTGTCACGGCCGCTTCCTTTTTCTTCATCTCCGCGTATCTCTACCTGCTCGTCGTGGGTCGCAACATTCCTGCGTGGGTTTACGTCTTCATCGTTGCGATGATCGGTTTCGGGGCGTATTCAACTGTTCGTAAGATCCGGGCCAAAACGAGGTTGCGCGGTAAGGTCTGAAGCGGGTTCACGCACATCATGCTGTTTTGGAAGCTTGCCGCAAAGTACAAGGCTTCCCTGTGCGGCCCGTTCCGATGGTCAGTAGGAAATGACGGGACGTAATTCCAGGCTAAAACCGACAACCCACTTCAGCTTATTCCGGCAAAATGGAACCCCGCTTGATGCGGCATCCCCACTACGCGAAGGCAGGGAAAAGGCTTTTTGCCGCGTGAACCACGAAAAACTTTGCACCCGGCGAAAGCCCCTTCGCGCACACGTCTATCTGTGGCACATATATACCTCATGAACAACAAGCAGTAGTGTGAGGTTTGGCAATTGAGGTGCTTGACTCAGTTGGGACCTTCCGCATCCGGGGTGGGGTTATGGCATGGACAGTCTCCGAAGAGCGGCGCGTTTACGTCCATCATCGCCGCCGCGAAGTGCGATGCCGGCTGTGGTACGAAGTGACTAGATTTCGTGAAGGCTTGCTCAGGTACTTTCTGGTCGGGATTGAAGAACTCGAGTGAAATCAGCTGAGATTTTCTTGTGAGATCCAGCCAGCTCGTGGGGAGCTTAAACGCGCAACCTTAGCTTGCCTCTGGCCGGAACGGGCCGATCTTCGAACTGGACAGCGAGACGACCTTGGTCTCCACAGCCATTTCCCACCAGGCCCAAATTGGCGCGACTTTCAAATTCCTCGCGCCGCATCACACATCCACAACGCAGGCAAAGTGCACTGCCGGCACTTTGCGAATCTCTTCCAGCACGTCCTGGGAAATGAGATCATCAATATTGACCAGACCAATTGCTTCCCCCGCCTGCTGGCTCCTGCCAAGGGCGAAACTGGCGATATTGACCTTCTTTTCGCCCAGGATCGTTCCCACGCGGCCAATCACACCCGGCACATCCTGATTTCGGATAAAAAGAAGGTATCCTTTGAGCGAAGCCTCGATGTCGATTTCATTGATGCCCAGGATACGCAAACCACGCATTCCAACCATGCCAAGGACCGACTGTGAATCGATGTCCGTGCGGGCCGCGATGCCCAGCGAGTTCGAATAGGCAGCGCGACGCGCGCTCCTGACCTCAACAACCTCAATTCCCCGCTCCTGCGCCATGGCGGCAGCATTGATCAGGTTGATCTCATGCAGGAGAGGCTTTCTGAGGACGCCTTTGAGGACGGCGTTCTTCACCAGGTGCGTATTCAGTTCGGCCAGGCCGCCGTCGTAGCTGATCTTCACTTCCTCCAGGCGCTCGCCGGCAATTTGCGCCACAAAGGCTCCGAGCTTTTCACCGAGCTCAATGTAAGGTTCAAGCTTCTTGTATTCTTCCGGGGAGATGGCGGGCATATTGACGGCATTGCGCGGGACCCCCAACCGCAGGTAATCACGAACCTGCTCGGCAATGCTGATACCCACGAATTCCAGCGCCTCGTCCGTTGAGCCCGCGATGTGCGGCGTGGCGATTACGTTCGGGTGTGCGACCAGCCTGGAATCCGTGGGCGGTTCCTTCTCAAAGACGTCGAGCGCAGCCCCGGCAACGTGGCCGTTCTCCAGGGCCTGGAGAAGGTCATTTTCCTTGATAAGTTCTCCGCGCGCGCAGTTGATGATGCGAACGCCGGGCTTCATCTTCGCGATCGTTTCGGCCTTGATGAGGTGATGCGTTTCCGCTGTCGCGGCGGTATGCAGGCTGATGAAGTCGCTTTCGGCCAACAACTCGTCAAACTTCATCAGCTTCACTCCCTGCTCATGGGCAAGCCGCAAAGGGACGTATGGGTCGTAAGCGATCACCTGCATTTCAAAGGCACGGGCCAGCCGCGCCACTTCACTTCCAATCCGCCCCAGCCCCACCAGCCCCAGCGTCTTGCCGTGCAGTTCTGTGCCGGTCAGTTTCTTCTTTTCCCAAGCCCCCCTTTTCATTGAAGCGTCGGCCTGCGGAATCCGTCGAGCAAGCGACACCAGAAGTCCCACCGCCTGCTCCGCAACGCTGTGCGCGCTGCCGCCCGGAGTGTTCATCACCACAACGCCGTGCTTTGTGGCAGCTTCGAGGTCAACATTGTCCACGCCCACACCTGCCCGCCCGATGGCACGCAGGCATTTGGCATGCGCCAGCAGATCGGCATTCACCTTTGTGGCGCTTCGAACCACCAACGCGTCGGCGTCTTTAATTTCTTCGGTCAGCGAGAGGTCTTTCTGTTTGGGCAGGAAAACTACTTGCCAGGAACTTTCCGCCTGCAGTACTTCCACTGCCTTCTGGGACACGTTATCCGCAACCAGGATTTTCATGTTCTTCGCCGCGCCAATATCAGTTCATTTTCCAGGCCGGTTCAACCTCCCTTCGCGGCAAATGTGGTTTTCCTTCTGCCTGCGCAAAGGTTTCTATCCGTTCCTTCGCTCAAACTCTTTCATAAACGAGACGAGGGCCTGAACGCCCTCGACGGGCATTCCGTTATAGATCGACGCGCGCACCCCGCCAACCGCGCGATAACCTTTCAAGGAATAAAGCCCTTCCTTGCCGGCCTGCTTGAGAAATGCTTCAAGCACCTCAGGCGTGGGCAGGTCGAATGTAACATTCATGGTTGAACGGTGGGCCTTATCCACCAGGGGCCTGTAAAAACCCGAATGATCAAGGGCATCGTAGAGGAGCTGGGCCTTTTGATTGTTGCGGCGTTCGATCTCGCTGACGCCTCCCTGTTCTTTAATCCAGCGCAAGACTTCGCGGGTGAAGTAAATGTTGAAAGTGCTCGGCGTATTAATCAGCGACTGGCCTTTATCCACGGCAGCATAGTCGAGCAAGGGTGGAGTCATCGGGAGCGCGTGGCCGAGGAGGTCTTTACGGATGACGACGATGGCGGTCCCACCGGGACCCAGATTCTTCTGGAGGCTCGCATAAACCACGCCAAACTCTGTGTAATCCATAACGCGCGAAAGAATCTCCGAAGTCGTGTCAGCCACCACGGGAATATCGCCCGTTTCGGGAAACTTGTTCCACCGCGTACCGTAGGCGGTGTTGTTCGTGGTGATGTGAAGGTAAGAGGTGTCACTGGGAATGCAGTCCGCTTTAAGGTCCGGGATTCGCACGAAATTATCGGTCTTGCCGCTGGCAACGGTTTCAATTGTGCCATAAGGAGCGGCATCTTTAATCGCGGTGCCCGAGAACACTCCTGTTTCCACATAGGCAGCCCGGCGCGCAGGATTCAACCCGATCAGGTTCATGGGGATAGCGGAAAACTGCATTCGGGCGCCGCCATGCACGAAAAGCACCGCATAGTTTTCAGGCAGTGAAACCAGTTCCCGGAAGAGAGCGATGGCCTCTTCGACCACGGCCACGAAGTCTTTGGAACGATGGCTGATTTCAATGATCGACGCACCAATGCCGCCATAATTCAGGAATTCCTGCTGCACACGGACCATCACCGCGTCAGGAAGCATTGCCGGCCCCGGGGCGAAGTTGAAAATCCTTCCGGCAGGCCGCGCCGTTGACCGCGCTGAGGCATTTCCTTCATTGGGTGTGGACATTAGCATTCTCCTTTGATCGAGCCGATGTGAAACCGGGAACATGAACGGGCACCCGCGGGTCAACTCCTAGAACTCCATCGACCCGGCGTGCGAGACACCCGGCGAGAAATCATTTCCTTAATGATTCTCGCCACGAGGCTTTACTAAATTCCAGCAGATGTCGGCCGGGAGGCTTCCCGAGTGGACCGGAACAAGGCGGTGCGATCGACATAGCCTGCGGGAAGAAGGTACTCTACGTCACCCGCCCCGGGAAAGTCAAACGAGGCTGTAGTTCTGAATATCGGGCAACAAATTGCAGTTTTTCCCGCGGAGCGGGTGGGTTGAGACTTGCCCCCCGCGAGCACTAGTCAAGTCAAACGCACACCGCTCATCGGTTTGAGCCGTCCGTTATGGTGATATCACGGTGTAACGGCAAGTCTCGCGAAGAAGTCCCCACCAGGAGCTGGTATGTGCCCGGTGCCGAAGTCCAGCGACGAGTTGATATGTCGTAATACGAAAGTGCGCGGGGCTCAATGGTGAGCCGAACCTGTCTGGTTTCACCGGGTTTCAAAAAGACTTTCGCAAAAGCGCACAACTGCCTGGGAGGTTCCCTATTGCTCGAAGGCTGGCTGATATACGCCTGGACAACCTCTGCGCCGTCGCGATGGCCCGTGTTGGTGACATCGACCGTCCCATAAATATTGGCGGGCGACTTACTCAACATGGTTGGTGTAATTACAAAGTTGCTGAGCCGAAATGTCGTGTACGACAAGCCAAACCCAAACGGAAACAGCGGATCGGTGCCGGTTGCGTCGTACCAACGGTAACCGACGTTAAGCTTCTCACTGTAGATGGATTTTCCGTTCACTCCGGGCCACTGTTGCTGAGTGCTGGTAGGAATTTTGTCCGCCGTGCGTGGAAACGTCAGCGTCAGTTTGCCAGCCGGATTAATGTCCCCGAACAAGACAGCGGCAATGGCATTACCGTCTTCCTGCCCCGGGTACCATGCTTCGATGACGCCACGTACATGATCAACCCATGGCATCAGAACCGGACCGCCCGTGTTCAAAACAACAATAGTCTTAGGGTTGGCCGCAGCAACGGTTGAGATGAGCTCGTCCTGTTTGCCTGGCAGTTCAAGGTCCGGCCGATCATGGCCTTCTCCCTCGACGGTGCTCACAAATACGATCGCAACTGCAGCAGACTTTGCCACGCTGGTGGCACTGGCAAGGTCGCTGCCGTCTGAATAGGTGACGTGACCTCCCTCGCCCAGGCGTTTGCGGATGCCATCCAGCGGGCTCACCACATATGGCGGGACCACGTGAGAGCTGCCCCCACCTTCAACCTGAGGCTTGGTTCCGCCGTCTGCACCAATCACAGCAATGGAAGAACCGACGGAAAGCGGAAGAATGTTGCCTTCGTTCTTCAGGAGCACTATCCCTTGCTCAGCAACCCTCCGGGAAAAAGCGTCGTGCTCCGGGCTTCGAACGTTTGAATCCCAGTCGCCCGGCTGCGGCTTGTCAAAAAGGCCATGCCGGAACATTGTTACAAGTATCCGCCGCACGTGTTCGTCCAGGGTCGCCATGCTCACCTGGCCGCTGGTAACGGCTGTTTCAAGCGCCTTCCCATAGTAGCGGTCGTCGGGCATTTCCTGGTCCAGGCCGGCCTCGGCGGAAGCAACCGTAGAATGAGTGCCACCCCAGTCACTCATGACCCAGCCACCAAAGCCCAATTGTTTCTTGAGAAGGTCACCCAGCACGTGTGAGCTCTCGCAGGAATAGACGCCGTTCGTCTTGATGTAGGCACACATGAAAGTGCCGACACCGCTCGAGACCGCGGCCTGGAATGGCGGCAAATAAATCTCCTGCAATGTCCTTTCGTCCACGACCGAATCAATCTTGAACCTGTCGCTTTCCTGGTTCATGGTGAGATACATGTTCGCGTTCGCAATGGGACCCTGGCTCTGGATACCTTTGATCTCGGCAGCAGCCATCTGGCTGTTCAAATAGGGATCCTCACCGTAGGTTTCAAAAGTCCGACCCCACTGGGGTATACGAACAACATCGATGGTAGGGCCCAGTTCAACATTCGTCCCCTTCCCCCACTGCTCTTTGCCAATGACTTGACCGAAGGTTTCGAGCAGAGAAGTGTCCCAGCTGGCGGCCGCGGCAATCGGCGCCGGCAGCAGCGTTACGCCCGCGGCCTTGTTCCCAACCCCCGCACGGCCATCAGCAAGCTTAAGCGCAGGTATATGCAGGCGTGGGTTCGCTGGCACATACCCGACGTACCCCTTGAACGGATGCTCTTTCCGGTCGACGCCGTGAACCAAGCCAACCTTGTCCTTAAGCGTCATCGCCCTGATCAGCAGGTTGGCCCTCCGCCTGGCCGAGAGCGACTGGTTCATCCACGGCTGGCCGGTGTTCGTTTGCGCCTGGGCGGGTACTGGCGGAAGGACACCTACTGCCCATCCGAGTACCACAACGGCAATAAATGACCTGCAGATGATTCTGGCTCTCATAACGTACATGCGTGCCACTTTGTTCGGGGTCTTTTCGGCGAATCCGTCGCGCCCTCCCAAAACCCCGCAAGGTGAGTTCTGATCACTGACAGCAGCAACGCTAATGCAGCGGGTGTTAGACGTCAAGCAAAATTCATAGCAGTGTCGAACGCCGTCGTGGATGTCCAAAATCACACTTTGAGTTCGTGTTCCTGTCTTCAACGGCGAATGGGCGCCACGATTAACCGTGACGGCGCCCACCGCAGGTCTAGCCAAGCACAGGCACTGCAACGTTGCGCACGGCACGCGATTGGTCACTCAACAGGAAGTGGATGACTCTTGCCACATCTTCCGTCCGGACCCATTTGGAGAAGTCCGCCTTTGGCATCGCTTTCCGGTTTGCCTCTGTATCCATGGTCCCGGGCAAAACGCAATGCGCCCGGATGTCGTACTTCTCAAGCTCCTGTGCAAGGATTTCGGTAAGCTGCAGAACCGCCCCTTTCGAAATTGCGTAGGGAGCCATCCCCGCTCCCCCACCCTTCAGGATGGAACCGCTCGAAACCGTCACAATCCGTCCGAAATTCTGGCGAACCATCACGGGAACCACCGTGCGCAGCATCCGGACAACGCTCATGAGGTTAAGGCCAAGCATATGGTCCCACGCCTGATCGTCGGCTTCGAAACTTTTGCCTGCGGCAAACCCTCCTGCCACGCAGACCAGAAAATCTATGCGGCCGTGACTTTTCAAGACATTGGAAACAAACCCTTCGATGTCAGAAGAACTTCTGAGGTCCACCGCCCCTCCCGTCAAGCTGGTCGCGAGTTCCCGGGCAGCCGTTCGAAGTGATTCCCAACTGCTTTCCCCGATGTAAGGCACTGCGACGTGTGCCCCATTTTTGAGCACATCCAGCGTGACCGCATGGCCCAGAGCACCCGTTCCCCCTGTGATAACAGCCACTCGATCCTTAAAATCCACCATTCACCTCCGTGATGTCTTATAATAAAAACCACGAATCATCCCAGGTCAACGGACAATAGTTGCACGATTATCGTCCGGCTATCAGCAGTGAAGTTTCCTCCTGCGGAGATACCGCGCGGAGGGTGATGTAAAATTTACATTATGCGCATTCGCCACAGGCTCATCATATCGCTCACAATCAGTATTACGCTGGTAGCCTTTGTCTTTGCCTTTTTCCAAGTCCGCTCCCAGAAACATACACTTCGAAGTGATCTGGAAAAACGTGCGGAAATCCTTGCTGAAAGCCTTCTGGACACCGTTGAACCTTTACTCACGAGCCAATCCTGGGCCCCATTGCAGCAGCTTCTGGACCGCTTTGAGAACCGTGAAGCCCTTGACGGGGTTGCAGTCTACGACAAGAAAGGGAACAAGATCGCCGTTGCCAGCACGCTGGAAACACAGCTGGATATTGCCCCTTCTGCGGTCCACCAGGCAATTTTTCGTGACCGGGGAGTGAGCCAGTTCTTCAACCTGAATGGCGTACCGATGGAGGTTTATGCGCTGCCCATTCATGCAAACGGAGAAGTGGAAGGTGTGCTGGCGATCTACCACAACACAAGTTTTATTGAGGACCAGTCTTTCCGTCTCTGGCGTGATACCTTTCTCCGCCTGCTGGTGGAAACGCTCCTCATCGCATTCATCTGCCTTCTGATCATCCGCATCAGCATCCTGGAGCCGGTCACAAAGACTGCGCAGTGGCTGCGTGCTCTGAGAACCGGCAAGGGACTTCGAACAGCTTCGCTGCCCGCTGAAGAAATCTTCCAGCCGATCGCCCACGAAGTAACACAACTGGCCAAGAGCCTGGAAGTGGCCCGCACGGCAGCCGAAGAAGAAGCCCGCCTGCGGGAAGTGGGCGAGGCCATTTGGACGGCAGAACGCCTGCGCGTTCACGTGCGGAACCAGTTTCGCGATAAACCCCTCTTTGCGGTTTCAAACCGCGAGCCCTACATGCACGTGCACCAGGATGGCGGCATCGAATGCCTGGTGCCGGCCAGCGGTCTTGTCACTTCCCTTGAACCCATATTGCGGGCGTGCGACGGTACATGGGTGGCATCGGGGGCCGGAAACGCCGACCGCGAAATGGTGGATGATAAAGACCGCCTGCGCGTGCCCCCCGATGACCCCCATTACACATTACGCAGGGTCTGGCTAAGCAAAGAGGAAGAACAGGGATTCTATCTCGGTTTTGCGAACGAAGGCCTGTGGCCTCTCTGCCACATCGCTCATACCCGCCCCATTTTCCGCGAGGCGGACTGGCGCCAGTACAAGGCAGTGAACCAGAAATTTGCCAAAGCGTTGCTGGAAGAGATGGAGGGCGTGCAGGAGCCCGCCGTTCTGATCCACGACTATCATTTTGCATTACTGCCTCGGATGGTAAAAGAAAAGCGACCGGATGCCCGGGTGGCGATCTTCTGGCACATCCCCTGGCCGAACGCGGAGGCTTTCGGCATCTGCCCCTGGCAGCGTGAACTCCTGGACGGATTGCTGGGCGCTGACATCGCCGGGTTCCACATCCAAAACCATTGCAATAATTTTCTCGAAACAGTTGACCGCGCTCTCGAATGCCGGATTGAATGGGACCGTTTCGCCGTCAACCGCAGGGGGCATTTCACGCTGGTGCGTCCGTTCCCCGTCAGCGTTGTGTTTGATACCGAAACGGCGCACGCGTCGGCCCTGTCAGATCCTCCTGACGCCACGGACCTTTTCGAGGAGCTGGGAGCGGAAGGCACGATGATGGGCTTGGGTGTCGACCGTATGGACTACACAAAGGGGATTGTGGAACGTTTTCGGGGCGTCGAGAGGTTTCTGGAAAAGTACCCGGCCTATCACAACAAGTTCAGCTTTGTGCAAATCGGAGCCCCCAGCCGCACCGACATCCAGCAGTACCGCAACCTGGTGGAAGAAATTGAATTGGAGGCCCAGCGTATCAACGACCGCTTCCAGCAGGGCGCGTGGAAACCCATTATCCTGCTCAAACGGCACCACAGTCACGAGGAGATCATGCGCTATTACAAAGCCGCCGATCTCTGTATGGTGACGTCTCTCCACGACGGCATGAACCTGGTGGCCAAAGAATTTGTCGCAACGCGCAATGACGGTCAGGGCGTCCTGATCCTGAGCCGCTTTACGGGGGCGTGCCGCGAGCTGCGCGACGCGCTGATTGTTAATCCTTATGACACTGAGCAACTGGCGGAAGCCATCAAATTCGCTCTGTCGATGGACCCTGAAGAAAAAAGGCTCCGAATGCAGCGCATGCGGCGTGTGGTCCGCGAGCATAACATCTATCGCTGGGCGGCAAGTATGGTTCACGAGCTTTCCGAAGTTCGTCTCGACACGCCTGAGCCGTTGAAAGTCCGGTAACGAAAAGAATAGCCCTTCTTTTCAAGAGAAAGATTTGCACAACTTTCCATCTGGAACGCCGGCCCCAACCTGTGACTATGACAAAAAGCAGACTGTCCCGCCGCCGTTCATCCGATTTGAAGCCACCGAAAATCTCAGCTAAGGCCCCTGCACTCCGTGACGGTTTGCCGCCGCAATACCTCTTCGATTGCTGGAAGAAAGTGGAACACCGGGCACGGCGCGCAAAGCACATTGTGTTGTTTCTTGATTTCGACGGAACCCTGGTGCGGTTGCGTCGCAAACCCACAGAGGTGTTTCTGGGTGAGCCCGTGCGGCGGGTGCTGAGCAAACTGGTTCGCCGGCGGCGGGTTACAGTCTGCTTCATCAGCGGGCGGCAACTTGATGACCTGCGGCATCGGGCCCGCGTGGAAGGCGCCATCTACTTCGGGCTGCACGGCTGGGAACGGAGCAATGGAAAGCCGCCTGACCTGCCGGGCACACGCCTGATTCGAAAGGCCATGCAGTCGACCCGGCAGCAAGTCCGCGACATTCCGGGGATAAGAGTGGAGGACAAGGGAATCTGCTTCGGGGTTCACTATCGGGCTGCCCGCAGGCCGGCCGTGGAAAAAGCCCGCGCCATCGTCAAAGAAGTGCTGACGCGCCTGGGCCCCGGCTTCGGCCTGATGGCAGGGAAAAAGATCTGGGAAATTTTCCCGAAGGACATGGGCAACAAAGGGAAGGCGGCAAAGGACCTGCTTCACCAGATTCCGGGCCGCAAGCTGGTCATCTACGCCGGAGATGACACAACGGATGAAACAGCTTTTGCATTGCTCCGAAATGGTGTCACAATACGGGTTGGCAAGTTCCGGGAAACGAAGGCAAATTTTTATGTACACGGCCCGGCTGAGATCCTGATGCTTCTCAAAAAGCTGGAGGAGACCCTCACTTGACAAGGGCCCGGCAGCCTTTTCAATTTGCCACAGCCTCTTACCTGACCCGCATCTGCAACCAGCGGGCAACGCGCCTGATTGAATTGCACAAGGGTCTTGGCGTATGCAGTGATGCTTCCATCTTTTACCACACCTTTCACAGCCTTCGCCGTCACCATTTCCTCACTGAGGGTTTTTCCGACGATTTTGCTCAATGGATCATGGCCGCCTGCAATCTGGCGGAACTCGCCGAGCAATTGGCCTCTCTGGATTTGCGCGAGTATGCCAGTCTCCTTGACCTGAGGGATGACCTCCGTTCACTGGTGGCGGACTACTGCCTGGCGTTTCCCGAACGCTCGCAGCAGAAAGCCTTTGAACCCTTTTACTTCTCGGAAGCCATCGAGGTCTCATTCCCGCTCGGCATTGGGGTGCACACATTGGAGGAATTCCTGGAAGCCCTCGGAAAATTAAGCAACGCTTCGTTCCATTTTCATTTTGTCACCTCACGTTTGCGGCTTCACCTGCGCAGCAACGATTTCTCCCTGTGGTTCTCCACCGGATTGGGAATGGATGATCTGGCGCAAAAGGCAAACCGCATCGATATCTACACCAACACGTTAGAAGCAGCACGCCAACAGCTTCAGTTTCTAATCAGCCAGGAGCTTGGCCCGTGAACGAGACCCGGCGGGAATCGCGCGTTGTCCATCTGGACGACTACGTTCCGGTTGTGGGCGCGCCGGAGATGCAAGAACTCCATGCTCTGGCTTCGCACCTTAACGGGCGATCGGTCCAGATGGTGAATTCCACCTCGGTCGGCGGTGGTGTGGCCGAAATCTTGAGCCGCCTGGTTCCGCTGCTCAAGGAGCTTGGGATTAACACTCGGTGGGACGTCATAACGGGTGGTAATGACTTCTTTGAAATCACCAAGGCATTCCACAATGCCCTGCACGGCGCGGCCTTCGACAAGCCGCCTGAATGCTTTGACATTTTCCTTGCATACAATGAGCAAAACCGTGCCCGCCTGGAGATGGATTCTGAATTCACTGTGATCCACGATCCTCAGCCGGCGGCTCTAATCAATGGCCGCAATAACCACGGAGGGCATTGGATCTGGCGATGCCACATCGATCTGTCACAACCGAATCCGAAAGTGTGGGGTTTTCTTGAGCCTTACGTGGTCCGGTACGACAGTGCCCTGTTTTCCTCGCCGGATTTCACCCACCAGCTGCCAATTCCGCAGTATCTTTTCTATCCATGCATTGATCCCCTTTCTGAAAAAAACCGGGAACTGGAGCCGAAATTTGTCAGAGAAGTGCTGGATCGATTCGGAATCGATCCCAAGCGGCCCATTCTTACCCAGATTTCACGCTTTGACCGGCTGAAGGACCCCGTCGGCGTGGTCCAGGCCTACCAGATTGTCAAACGCTATTTCGATTGCCAGCTGGTTCTTGCCGGCGGCGGAGCGGCCGATGACCCCGAAGGCGGCAAAGTGCTTGACGAAGTAAGGGACGTGTCGGCAGGAGATCCCGACATCTTTATTCTGGACTTGCCACCGTGGAGCGCGCTTGAGATCAACGCTCTGCAACGCGCTTCAACCATTGTGATCCAGAAAAGCCTGCGGGAAGGCTTTGGATTGACCGTCACTGAAGCCTTGTGGAAGAAGAAGCCCGTGGTCGCGTCCGCAGTCGGCGGGATTCCCGTCCAGATCATCCATAAGCAGACGGGAATGCTGGTGCACTCGGTAGAAGGTACGGCCTACCAGCTTCGGTACTTGCTTTCCAACCCTTCGTTCTCCTCGCGGCTTGGCCTGCTTGGCCACGAGCATGTGCGCGAGCACTTTCTGATCACCAGCGCGCTGAGGCGCTATGTAACACTGTTCCTGCACTCACTCGCCTGCGGCTAACCACCCCTGAGATCCCCCTGCTGCCTGGTGGATTCCAAGGACGAGCCACACTTAGGCTCCGGCCGTATTACTTTTTCAGCTCAGCCCTGGCAGAGCGGACCGCTTCCAGGAATTCGCGGGCATTGGAAGTGATGACTTCCGTTTTTCCCTCACGTAGTGCCTTGCTCGAGACGAGTTCCCCGCCGGCAGCCACCGCGGCTGCCCCGGCGCGGATATAATCGGGCGTGGTTTCAAGAGTAACACCGCCGGTTGGCACAAAATCAATCTGCGGGAGCGGGCCTCGCAACGACTTGATGTATTTTGGCCCGCCGATTGAACCGCATGGGAATACTTTCACCATGTCCGCCCCGGCCTGCCAGGCTGTCACAATTTCCGTTGGCGTCAGGGCGCCCGGAATGCAGGCTTTGCTGTAACGCCGCGAAGTCTCAATTACCTTGACGTCAAGAGCAGGAGTCACAATAAACTCGGCGCCGGCCAGTAAAGCCGCGCGGCAGGTTTCCGAATCCAGCACCGTGCCCGCCCCCAGCAGGACACTTTCGCCAAACTGTTCCACCACGTGCTCCATCACCCGAAGGGCGTTCGGCACACCCATTGTGATCTCGACAATCGGAACACCTCCGGCGACAACTGCCTCCACCGCCTTCAATGCATCTTCCGCATTTGACACTCGGACAATGGGAACAACTCCCACTTCCCGAAGCCTGCTTAAAACTTTCTCTCTTGACCACGACATGGCTGAATCCTCTCGTTGGAGTTTGCAAAGCGCGATTGCCTGCAAGGGCCGCGTCGCGGGAAGAGCATCCTGCTTAGTCCGGCCGTCAAGCCCTCACTCCATGCATTCAGGCTTAACGGGCCACGCGCAGGCTCGCGCCCTTCAGTAGTTTTTCAACTTCATCCAGCGTCGCCCAGTTAAAGTCACCGGGAATGGTCTGTTTGAGCGCGCTGAAGGCGTTCCCATATCGCACGGCGGCATCATAGGTTTTCTTTGCAAGATACCCATAAACAAATCCTGCGCTGAACGAATCGCCGCCGCCGACGCGGTCAACAATCTCAAGGTCATACTTGACGTCATCATAAAACTTGCCATCGGCATAGGCGATGGCCGACCAGGTGTTTCGCCACACCAGAGGATTTTCACGCAGGGTGATGGCCACGGCCTTGAACTTGAATTTCTCCTGGAGGCGCTGCGCCACTTCCTTGTAGCTTCCGACTGAAATCTCCTTGAATCCCTGATCGTCAGTCGCTCCTGACGCCTTGATCTTGAAAACCACTCCCGTGTCTTCCTCCGTCGTAATCAGAACATCGACGAATTCCATCAGAGGTTCCTGCACGGCCTGTGCTTTGTCCGGCGACCAGAGCTTTCCGCGATAGTTCAGATCGTAGCTGACCGTAACACCGGCGCGTTTGGCAGCCTCCAACGCTTCGCGCGTAACGGCGGCTGCCGAGTCGCTCAGCGCCGGAGTAATACCGCTGGTGTGGAACCATTTGGCTCCCGCAAACACTTTCTTCCAATCCACCTCGCCAGGTTTGATGGCAGAAATGGCTGAATGCGCGCGGTCATAGAGAACGGAACTCGGCCGCGGCGCTGCGCCAAATTCCACAAAGTAGAGGCCAAGCCGGCCGGCATCGGCCCACACAATCTGCGAGGTGTCAACTCCGGCCTGCCGCGCCCGGTTCTCCAACAGTCGTGCAAGGGCATTTTTGGGCAGGCGCGACACCCAGGTGCTTGTTAGACCAAGGCGACTGACGCCCACGGCCACATTCAGTTCGCCGCCCCCGACCTGGACGTCAAGAGAATTTGTCTGCTCCAGCCGCTGAAAGTGTGGGGGCGCAAGCCGAATCATCGCTTCGCCAAAGGTCACAACATCCGCCATAACGATATCCTCCGCAATAAGTTCAAGCCAAACTGGTAAATATAAGGCTTTCCGTGGAAAAATTCAGCCACTTTTGTGATCCGATTCGGGAAACAGTCTTCGGACTTGTAAGACCGTCCCCTGCTGGCTCACGGGAAGGGTGGCCCAAAATCACCGGCAGCGGCTGTTGATCTCTTATTCCAGTATACTCCGCAATGCCCAGCCAGCGTTGACTTCGGCTCTTCCGGAAGGTTAGAGTTAATATTTGTCCCAGTCACTATTTTCCACTTCGTGCACAACAGCCTGCATTGGGGAATTAAGGTGAAGGAAAGCCAGGTTTTGAGGACCATTATCGCTGCCCGCCGGCGCCGTATTGAGGGAGCGCGTGCCAGCGTCCCCCTTACCGGCCTTCGCCAGGCAGCGGAATCGCGGGCTGACTTCCGGGACTTCGCTGCGGCGCTTTCGGGCGAAGTTTTGAGCGTGATCGCGGAGCTCAAGAAAGCCTCGCCTTCACGGGGTTTGCTGAGGCCTGATTTTCAGCCCCTGGAAATCGCGGAATCTTACCAGAAGGCAGGCGCTTCAGCGCTTTCGGTGTTAACAGAAGAGGAGTTCTTCCAGGGTTCGCTCAACTATTTGACTGGCGTGCGCGGCGCGGTCAGCCTGCCCGTCCTGCGCAAAGACTTTATCGTTGATGAGTACCAGGTTTACGAATCCGTGGCTGCAGGCGCCGATGCATTTCTACTGATTGTGGCAGCGCTCGAGGATAAAGACTTGAGGCACTTCATCGAGCTCGCGGAAAGGTTGCATGTAGCCGCGCTGGTGGAGGTCCACACGGCGGAGGAACTCGACCGGGCCATCGGCGCCGGCGCGCGAATCATCGGAATTAACAACCGCAATCTGAACACCCTTGAGGTCAGTCTCGAAATCTCGTTCCGGCTTCGCGAGAAGATTCCTCCCACGTGCCTGGCCGTCAGCGAAAGCGGAATCAAGAGCGGCGCGGATTTGGAAAAGCTGGCGAAGGCAGGATTCAACGCCGTCCTGATTGGCGAGCATCTGATGCTGGCGGACAACCCGGGAGAAGAACTGTCACGCCTTCTTAAGAGCGCGCCAGCTCTCAAAATGGCTGGAGCCTGACGCCATGCCGACCAGGATCAAAGTTTGCGGGATTACGCGCCTTGAAGAAGCGTTGCTGGCCGTGGAGTTGGGGGCTTCCGCGCTGGGCTTCAATTTCTATCCCCCTTCACCGCGGTACATATCCCCCGCGGAGGCCCGAGCCATCATCGAGCGTCTGCCGCCGTTTGTGGAAGCTGTTGGAGTCTACGCGAACGAGACGGAGATGGCCCACGTTGCCGCCATCGCTGAAGAAGCCGGGGTGAGCACAATCCAGCTTCACGGGCCCATGTTCCCCGAGCTTGCAGAACAGCCGGCCGGTTATTTCTTGATCCGGGCGGTGGCCGTGGGAGAAGATTTCAGAGCCGAATCGCTTGCGGGTCTCCCTGCAAACGCTTTTCTCCTGGATGCCTTTCATCCTGAACTGAGCGGCGGAACGGGAAAGCCGTTCAATTGGAAACTGGCGCGCGAAGCACGCAAGTATGGGACTATCATTCTGGCCGGTGGACTGAATCCAGGGAATGTCGGGCGTGCCATCCAGGAAGTTCGTCCCTACGCCGTCGATGTTGCAAGCGGCGTGGAATCCGCGCCGGGACAGAAAGACCCAACGCTCCTTCGCGCTTTCTTCGCCGCTGTTCAGGAGGCGGACCGCAGTTTGTAGTTCATCTGGAGTTGACTGGAAGTGAGCAAAATGCCGGACACGCAAGAAACGATAACAGGGCCTGACGTCCGCGGGCGCTTTGGTGATTTCGGCGGACGTTACGTGCCGGAGACGCTCATGCACCCCATTGAGGAGCTTGAGCGCGCTTACCAAGAAGCCAGGAACGACGCCGCGTTCCAGGCCGAATTCAAACGGCTGCTACGCTATTACGTCGGGCGCCCCACGCCGCTTTATCATGCCGAGCGGCTGACAAAACATTTGGGCGGAGCGCAGATTTATCTGAAGCGCGAAGACCTGCTCCACACCGGGGCGCACAAGATCAACAATTGCATAGGCCAGGGCCTGCTGGCAGCGCGCATGGGCAAGACGCGGCTGATCGCCGAAACCGGCGCCGGCCAGCACGGCGTGGCCACCGCGACGGTGGCGGCGCTCCTGGGCCTCGAATGCCGGGTTTACATGGGCGAAGAAGACATGGCCCGGCAGTCGCCGAATGTCTTCCGCATGCGCCTGCTGGGCACGGAAGTGGTGGGCGTAAGTTCCGGCTCCAGGACGTTAAAAGATGCCATCAACGAGGCCATGCGTGACTGGGTGGCAAACATTGGAAACACCCATTACCTGCTGGGCTCGGTGCTCGGGCCTCACCCGTACCCCATGATGGTCCGTGATTTCCACCGCGTCATCGGGCAGGAAACGCGGCAGCAGATTCTCGAACTTGCAGGCCGCCTGCCGGATTGCCTTTTCGCCTGCGTGGGAGGAGGAAGCAATTCCATCGGGCTGTTTTTTGACTTTATCCCTGATGCGCAGGTGAAGATGGTGGGCATTGAGGCCGGCGGACGTTCGCCAGACCTGGGCGAGCACGCAGCGCGCTTTTCCGGCGGAAAGCCGGGAGTGCTGCACGGCACTTACACCTACGTGCTGCAGGATTCGGATGGAATGATTGCGAGGACCCACTCGGTGTCCGCCGGTCTCGACTACCCTGCGGTCGGTCCCGAACACGCGGCGCTCCACCAGCAGGGCCGGGTGGAATATACTTATGCCCGAGATCAGGAAGCGCTGGAAGCCGCGCGCCTGCTGGCCCGCAGGGAGGGGATTATCCCCGCGCTCGAATCCGCGCACGCGCTCGCGGAAGTGGTGAAGCGCGCCCCCGGCGCCGGCGAGGACGCCATCTATGTCGTCAACCTTTCCGGCCGGGGAGACAAGGACCTGGGAATTTTCCAGTCCGCGGGAATTCTGTAGAGCGAACAGGAATCGATTTTGCCCGATATGCCCACACTTTCAATTTCGCGAATTCAGGAAAAGTTCCGGCAACTGAATGAGGCCAGGGCCAAGGGGCTGGTGATTTATTTGACCGCCGGCGACCCGAGCCTTGAGGCCACGGGCGCGCTGCTCGAAGCCATTCAGAGCGGAGGAGCCGACGTCATCGAACTCGGGATCCCTTTCTCTGATCCGCTGGCCGACGGCCCCGTCATCCAGCGGGCGTCGGAACGTGCTCTGGCCGGAGGAACAACTCTCCGCAAGGTCATCCGGATGCTGCCGGAGTGGAGGAAGCGGGTCCAAACCCCGATTGTCCTCTTCAGTTATTACAACCCAATCCTGCAGTATGGTCTTGAAGATTTCGCCCGCGACGCAAGCGAGGCCGGTGCTGACGGCGTGCTTGCCGTCGATCTGTCGCCGGAAGAATCTGAGCTCTACATTGAAACCATGAGGAAATGGAATCTGGATACCATTTTCCTTGGTGCTCCTACTTCCACCGATGAGCGGCTGCAGCGCGTGGCAAATGCTTCCACGGGTTTTCTTTATTTGATTGCGCGCGCCGGCGTTACGGGCGAACGGAACAAAATCTCGGAAAGCACCCGGCCGCTGATCGAGCGCGTGAGGAAAATGACCCGGCTCCCGCTCGCCGTCGGGTTTGGACTTTCCACACCGGAACAGGTCCGC
>DATLWV010000222.1:0-21569 GCA_035576145.1 Terriglobia bacterium | reverse complement strand
GGCCAAATTTCTCCCGCGTCTCGATGACGCCCGCGCCGGGAACGACCTCTGCGTAGCCGTTCTCCACTTTCCACGTGGCGGGCCCGCCTTTTGCGGACTGCCACTTGGACAAGTCCTTGCCGTCAAACAAAATGATGGCATCGGAGGGCGGCTGGCCGGGAGTCTGTTGGTTGCTGAACGTCCCGGGGGTGACAACGGGCGGGTGCGGACGCCGGCCGTCATGCACATGCCACATGCCGCCGGGCAGCATGGGTGTGTCTTCATAACCAATGGGTTCCTTGTGCTGCTGGCCGTTGGCGCGAACCTGAAAACCAACCAGCACGGCAACTGCAAGGGTGGCAAAAAATGCCGGAAAAACCATGGAACTCTTTTTCATTGCTGAGCGCTCCTTTGGACGCAGATCATAAAAGTTGAGCGAGGTATTTTTATCACGATTGGACAAGAAAATCAGGTGGTTTTGACGGAGTACATAAAGATGTCGGGGCTTGCCTGGTTCCCGAAGAGACGAATTGAGCGTCTTACGCCTGCGTTACTCGTTGCGGACCAGTTGTTGCAGCACAGGATAAAGGTCTTCAACCTGACGGCGGGTGTTTTCCAGGGTACCGGAGCAGTCGATCACAAAATCGGCGCGGCGGCGCTTTTCTTCAGCAGGCATCTGGCTCGCGATTCGCTGGTCAGCCTCCTCGCGGCTGAGGCCGGTCTTTGTGATCAGCCGCTCAACCTGCTGTTCAGGCCTGCACCAGGCCACAATCGTCTTCATAAAGCGGCCGGGAATGCCGGTTTCATAAATCAGTGCGGCGTCAACAATGACCACCGCCCCGGGATTTCGTCTGTGATGATCCGCGGCCAGCCTGCTGACGCGTTCAATGATGCGCGGATGTACAATGCGGTTCAATTGCTGCAACTTTGCAGGGTCTCGGAAAACCAGGGAGCCGAGTTTTCCGCGGTCAATCCGGCCGGCGGAGTCGAGAATTCCGCGCCCGAACGCAGCCACGAGTTCAGGATATGCTGGCGAGGAAGGGAGCAGCATTTCGTGGCCGATTTTGTCGGCATCGATGATGTACGCTCCGAGTTCACGCAGCATCCCGGCGACCGTGGTTTTGCCGGAAGCGATGCCGCCTGTCAGTCCAAAATAACGCGCAGAAACACTCATGGGTCTGAGGTGAATAGGGTCGTGCAAAAAGGATGATCAAACGCCGTCTGTCCTCACCCAGGCTGCCCGCGGGGGTGGGCTAGGCCTTCGCAGCGGCCCGTGTCCCCCGGCGAAGCTTCGCGGCCTTGACGGTGTTGGACATCAGCATGGCGATGGTGAGGGGACCAACGCCTCCCGGGACCGGAGTGAACGCTCCTGCCTTTTCCCGGGCGTCTTCCGGCTGGACGTCGCCGACCAGGACCGAACCTTTCTCACGCAGTTTTTCCAGCGGCCCTGCCGGATCATGATAGATCTTCCGGACCTCTTCTTCCGTTGTCAGGCGGTTAATGCCGACGTCAATGACCGCAGCTCCGGGTTTGATGAAGTCGCCCGTGACGAAGGCGGGCTTGCCCATGGCGGCCACCAGGATGTCGCCCTCGCGCGCCACGCCGGGCAGGTCATGTGTCCTGGAATGGCAGATGGTGACGGTGGCGTGGTTATGGAGCAGCAGCATGGCGACGGGTTTCCCCACAATGTCGCTGCGCCCGATCACCACGGCGTGTGCACCCTTCATGGCGATGCCACTGCGGCGAAGGATCTCAATGATTCCTGCCGGCGTGCAGGGAACCAGCCCCGGGCGGTTCCGGACAAGATTGCCCACACTGACCGGATGAAATCCGTCAACGTCTTTGGCCGGGTCAATGGCTTCCAGCACCAGCTTGGAGTCTACCTGCGGCGGCAGCGGAAGCTGGACCAGAATACCGTCAATGTCATTGCGCGAGTTGAGGTCATGGACAAGCTTCAACAAGCGCTCAGTGGTGGTATCCGCCGGCCACTCGATCTTCTCGCTGTAGAGCCCGAGCGCTTCGCAGGTCTTCACCTTGCTGCGGACATAAATCTGGGAAGCTGGGTCTTCCCCCACCAGCACAGCCGCCAGTCCGGGCGTAATGCCGGCTGCCTTCAGCTCACTGATTTGCCCCCCGAGCTCTGCCTTGATTTCGTCACGGATCTTATTGCCATCGAGAATGCGCGCGGCCACGGCGGTTGCCTCCCTGGGTTGGAATAACCTGCCAGTTTAACACAATTGGCAGGCGCCGCCCGCTTCGGGCAAAGTGTGAAAAGATTGGGCTTACAGCCCGTCCACGCGCCGGCCCGCGGGTCTCGCATTTGGAACGAGTTAACCTTTCGACTATAATGCTCTTACGGCATTCGCCGTCTCCTGCTCGCGTGTTTGTGGATCATGGCAAATCCGGCGCGCGAACCAACCAGGATATCTGTGGGATGGTGTATTGTGGACAACCCAACTATGACTTCTGAAACGGACAAGCGTTCCCAGGAAGAAGCGAAGCCGGTATACGGGATTGCAGAAATCATGAAGTTCCTGCCGCACCGGTACCCCTTTTTGCTGGTGGACAAGATTCTTGAGATAGAAGCGGAAAAGCGAATTGTCGGGCTCAAGAACGTGACCATCAACGAGCAGTTTTTCCAGGGGCATTTCCCCGGGGCGCCGGTGATGCCGGGCGTGCTGATTATTGAATCTATGGCGCAAGTGGCCGGCGTGCTTATTTATCGCGACCTTCCGGACAAGGAGAAGAAGCTCATCTATTTCAGCGGGATCGAGAACGCCAAGTTCCGCCGCCCTGTCCTGCCGGGTGACCAACTCCACGTGGAAATGAATCTCCTGAACCGCCGCAACAACTTCGGCAAGATGCAGGGGCGCGCCACGGTGGATGGCAAACTGGTGGCGGAGGCCGTAGTGCTGTTCGCCATCGTGGAGAAGCCTGGTTCATGAAAGCTCACCCGACAGCGGTGATTCATTCTAAAGCCCAGATAGCGTGCAGCGTCACGGTCGGCCCTTACACGGTGATCGGCGAGGACGTTGAGCTTGGCGAAGACTGCGAGGTCATGTCGCACGTGGTGTTGAACGGGCCGGCAAGATGCGGCAAGGGAAACAAGATATTTCCTTATGCCTCCATCGGGCAGGACCCGCAGGACCTCAAGTACCGCGGCGAGCGGACGTACCTTGAAATCGGCGACTGCAACATTTTCAGGGAATTCATCACCGTCCATCGTGGAACATCGGCTGATGTCGGTGTCACCCGCATCGGTAGCCACAACCTGTTGATGGCCTATGTCCATATCGCCCACGACTGCCAGCTTGGAAGCCACATCATCATGTCGAATGGGGCCTCGCTGGCGGGGCACGTCGAGATTGGCGACCATGCCATCGTGGGGGCGTTCTGCGGAATTCACCAGTTCTGCCGGATTGGAGCTTACAGCTTTCTGGGCAGCTACACGATTGTTAACAAGGACATACTTCCATACTCAAAAACCTCGGCCGACCGGCCTATGGGAGTCTACGGAGCTAACCGGCTGGGGCTTGAGCGGGTGGGCCTGCCGAAGGAAGATATCGATGAGTTGCAGGCCGCCTTCCGTATCCTCTGCCGTTCCAAACTGAACACGACGCAGGCCCTCGAAAAGCTTAAAGCCGGCGGAATCAAGTCAGCTCATGTGAAGGCGCTGGTTGATTTCGTCAAGACCTCCGCGCGCGGTGTTGCGAAGTGACCGAAGAATCCACAAAAACCGGAATTCAGGCAGCGAACGAGGCCGCTCCCGAAACCCCCTCAGCGACAGGGGGGAGGGATCGCTATGCCGTCATTGCGGGCAATGGGCGTTTTCCGTTCCTGGTGCTCGAGGCGGCGACGGACCGCGGGATTGATCCGCTGGTCGTTGCCATAAAGGAAGAAGCTTTTCCTGAACTGGGCAAGAAAGCCCGCGAGATTGAATGGCTGAGCCTGGGAGAAGTGGCCCGGCTGCTGGAACTGCTCGCCGAGCGCGGCGTTAACAAAGTGGTGCTGGCGGGGCAGGTTAAGCACGTTCAGCTTTTCAGTTCCATCAAACCTGATGGCGTGGTGGAGCAGACCTTGAACGGAATGGAGCGTAAGAATACCGACGCTCTGATTGGGGCGTTTGTCAGCATGCTGGAGGCGCGGGGAATCAACGTCGTGGACTCGACATTGTTTCTGAAGCCCCTGCTGGCCCACGCAGGTGTAATGACCGGGCGGCCGCCTGACGAGGGCGAGTTGGCCGACATCGCCTACGGAAGGGAAATCGCCAAGAGGATCGCCGGACTCGACATTGGCCAGACAATTGTTGTAGCGGACCGTGCCTGCGTGGCGATTGAGGCAATGGAGGGGACCGACGCGGCCATTGAACGCGCGGCGGGTTTGAGTAACGGAAAGCGGCTGGTGGTCGTCAAAGTCAGTAAGCCGCAACAGGACATGCGGTTTGATGTTCCCGTGGCGGGCGTCCGGACTATCCGGGTGATGCAGCGCGCGAACGCGCGAGTGCTGGCTGTGGATGCGGAGAGGACCCTGCTGTTTGAACGGGAGCAGCTGATTGGGGAAGCAAACCAGGCCGGCATTACCGTGATTGGAATGACTGATTAACAGTTCTTTTGCCGCAGGGTGAGGCCGCTTCTGCGGGGGACCGAGGGGACTTATCTCAGAGTTGCAGAAAGTGCCCGTTGCTGTTATCGGCGTGGGAGAGCACGGGAAGAGACACGCACATGCCATCAGACGCGTTCACGGCGTGGAGTTGGCAGGAGTCTACGACCAAAGCCATGACCGTGCGGCCGCCCTGGCCGCTGAGTTGGGCGTCATGGCATTCAGGAGCCTGGAAGAAACCTTCGAAGCCGTCGAGGCCGTCAGCATCGTGATCCCGACCACGGAGCATGCGGCTGTGGCACGTCTGGCGATGGAAGCCCACAAGGATGTTTTGCTTGAAAAGCCGATTACGCGTACAGTAGAAGAAGCCGATGAACTAATTGAAATTGCAGATCGTACGGGGCGCATTCTTCAGGTAGGTCATCTTGAACGCTTCAACCCGGGAGCGGTAGCCGCCAAAGCCGTCACGCGCCAGCCCCTTTTCTTTGAGGTCCATCGGCTGGGAGTTTTCAGTCCCCGCAGCCTGGACGTGGACGTGGTATTTGACCTCATGATCCATGATCTCGACCTGGTTCTCTGGTTGGCCAACGCGCAGGTGCGTGATGTACGTGCCGTCGGCCTGCCCGTGCTGACCGACCGCGTCGATATCGCCAACGCGCGGGTCGAGTTCGAAAATGGAGCTGTGGCAAACTTTACGGCCAGCCGCGTGAGCACTGAGAAAGTAAGAAAATTCCGCTATTTCCAGCCTCACGAGTATATTTCCATCGACTTCTCCAGGCGGGACGCACTTCTTTTGAGTGTGGGTGCCGACGGCCATAAACCGCAAATTGCGTTTCGCAAATTGGACGTACAGAACACGGACCCGCTGGAGGCTGAAATCGAATCGTTCGCCGATTGTGTGCGGACCAGACGGTCGCCCCTGGTTGGAGGGCGGGAGGGCCGTGCTGCCTTGGTATTAGCCGAGAAGGTCATGTTTTGCATCGAAGAACATGCGACCCGTGTGAAGGTTCCCTTGACAAGGCCGGCAGGGCACAGTGGCGAGTTATAAGTCCGGCCCGGTGATGTTCGGACCCCTGCAGATTATTCTGACGTTATGAGTTTCCAACCCGAGTTTCGGCTTCTGGTTGACCTTGAGACGGAAGTCGCCCGCTGGCGCCGCCGGACGTATTTCCTGCTTGCGGTTTTTCTGCAAACCGCGTTTGGCCTGATCCTGATGTTCTCGCCCGGACTTTTCACCCGGCTGATTGGGATGACCGCCCTCGAGGTTCAGCCTAAGGAAGAACGTCGCCAGCAGCAGACGATGCTCTATTTGCCGCCGGACCTCCAGCGCTCCCTAAAGAAGCCTCCTCCAACCAACAGCCTGTCTGACAAGAACCGTAAGGCCCAGGGTGAATCACCCAAGGTTGATGACAAAGGGTTACACATGCCCTACCTGCGGGGCAACACGCCCCTGCCGGAAATAGCGGGAGGCCATAAACCACCGGCTCCGCCACCCAAACCGCCAGCCGAAAAGCCCGCTCCGAAGGAATTGGCCGAGGCATCCAAGCCATCCCCGCCCGCCCCCCCGGCGCCCAAGAAGGAACCACCCGAAGAGGCTCAGCTTCACCTGAGTACCGTGAAGCCGCCTGACACGAGAGGGACCCCACACATCAGGATTCCATCTGACACTGCCGGCCAGGCGATTCAGCAGTCGCTTCAAGCAGCTATCCAGAACCCGGCCAGCCCGGGGCCAGTGGGCCCGGGCGATTCGACCGCCCAGTTTCAGAACATCGAGCCTAATTTTTCGACTTCGGGGCCGATTATTCTTTCCGATACCCGGGGGGTAAACTTTGGGCCCTACCTGGCCCGGGTGGTTTACATCGTCCGACGCAACTGGTACGCCGTTATTCCGGAATCGGCACGGCTTGGTGAAAAAGGCCGCGTGGCGCTTGTTTTTGAGATTATTAAGGATGGCTCCGTGCCACAACTGCGCCTTTTGGCATCCTCGGGATCACCGGCCCTGGATCAGGCTGCACTTGCCTCCATCCGGGCATCCAATCCCTTTCCCCCTTTGCCTCAGCAGTTTACCGGCAATCATCTGGTGCTGGAATTCATTTATTTCTACAACCTGGGCACGAACTATTGAATGGTTCGGGATGGTCGGCTAGAATTTAAGACGGGGAAATTCAGGGGGCTGAAGAGAGATCGCTTGCGGAGTTGCGTCTCTGATTTTCCACGACATTCGAACCCAATAGTCCTTTCATCGTCTCATGGAGCACCCTTCAAGGCTGCAATTACTTGGAGCTTTCCTGTTGCTTGCCGTGATTCTTTGTATCCTTCTTGGCGGGTATCTGCATCGGGTATGGTTGATGAAGTAGTTCGGGATTATCCGCTGATCGCCATTGCCGGCCCCACGGCTTCGGGCAAGTCTGAACTCGCAATTTTTCTCGCGGCGCGCCTGGGCGGTGAAGTGGTCAGCTATGACTCTGTCCAGTTCTATCGGGGCTTTGACATTGGAACGGGTAAACTGCCGGTTGAAGAGCGAAAGGGCATTCCACACCATCTTCTGGATTGCCTCGATCCCGCGGAGCCATTTACAGCGGGTGATTTTCGCCAACTAGCCGCGAACGTAATTGAGGGAGTTCGCAAGCGTGGGAACCTTCCCATCCTGGCGGGCGGGACGGGCCTTTACCTGCGAGCGCTGCTGATGGGGCTGTTTGAGGGGCCTCCGCGGTCAGAAGAGTTGCGGGCCGAGCTGCGCGCCATAGCAGACCGCCGTGGCCGGGAGTTTGTCCACCGTCTGTTGGGGCGGCTTGACCCTGTGGCAGCCCGCCGCGTTGATCCACGCGACCTTCAAAAGGTGATTCGGGCTGTCGAAGTCTGTGTTGTTGCCCGGCGCGCGATTTCAGCCCTGCAGGCGCGGGGCCGCGAACCGCTGGCCGGCTACCTGTGCTTCAAAATCGGGCTCAATCCAGACAGGGATGAGCTCTATGTGCGCATCAACCGGCGCGTCGAAAAGATGCTCGCCGCAGGACTCGTAGAAGAGACGCGGCGGATGCTGCTGCGGCCGGATGCCGAGGCGATCAAGGGCCTGGGTTCGTTAGGCTACCGCCAGGTCGCGGCGGCATTGCGCGGGGAGATCTCGCTGGATGAGGCCGTTCGCGATACGCAAACCGCCACCCGGCATTATGCCAAGCGCCAGATGACCTGGTTCAGGCGCGAAGCGGGAATGAACTGGTTCCCGGGTTTTGGGGACGATCCTGCACTCCAGCGCAAGGTTTTGGAAGCGCTGAAGGTCTGGTTAGCATCAAAATTTAATGAGGTTCCCTGCTCGCCGAAGGTTGTATCCTTGTAAGTGATGGCAGGGCTGTGAATGCGCCGGCGGATAACAGGACCATTATGGAAAAACAACAGAACATACAGGACGGTTTCTTAAATTCCCTGCGTAAAGAAAAATCGCTTGTCACGATTTACCTGATGAGTGGCGTCAAGCTGACTGGAAGGATTCGCAGCTTTGATAAATTTGCGGTCATTCTGGACAGCAATGGCATGGAGCAATTGATCTTCAAGCACGCGATTTCAACTGTCTTGTTGAATCGCACAAATCACACCTCGGCTTCGTCGGCGTCACCGGGAGGTTAGTTGGATATTCGCCAGCAGCAGGCTTCTGAGAAAGCGTACCTGGTGGGCTGGGTCCAAACGCGGCGGGGAAAAATCGTTGCTGACTATGACCCGGAAGAGAGCCTGGAGGAACTGCGCGAGTTGGCTTCTAGCGCCGGCGCCCACGTGGTGGGTTCAGTGTTGCAGCGCTCGCCGGAAGCTGATGCTGCCACCCTGGTGGGCCGCGGCAAGACGCACGAAATATGCGCTGAAGCCCGCGCGACCCATGCGGATGTCATACTCTTCGATCACGACCTGACCCGGACACAACTTCGTAACCTGGAATCCGCCCTCCATTCCAAGGTGATAGACCGCACGCAGTTGATTCTGGACATCTTTGCCCGGCGTGCCCGGAGCCGCGAAGGCCAGTTGCAGGTCGAACTGGCCCAGTTGACCTATCTTCTGCCCCGCCTTTCCGGCCGTGGCACGCGCCTTTCGAGGCTGGGCGGCGGCATCGGGACTCGAGGTCCTGGTGAACAGCAACTGGAATTTGACCGGCGCCGAATCCGCACCCGCATCCAGCGGCTGACCCGTGGTATCGCCAAGGTGCGCTCCGAGCGTTCTCTGCACAGGGCCCATCGACGTGACCAGCGGTTCCTGACCGTGGCCCTGGTGGGTTACACTAACGCCGGCAAGTCGACACTGTTTAACGCACTTACTCGCGCGCAGGTTTCAACTTCAAACCGGCTGTTTGCAACGCTTGATCCGACCGTCCGGGCGCTTCAGCTTCCTTCACATCGACAAGTGCTGCTGTCCGATACCGTGGGATTTATTCGCAAGCTGCCTCCACACGTTGTCGCAGCCTTCCGAGCCACGCTTGAAGAACTTGAGGATGCCAGCCTGCTCTTGCAGGTGATGGATGCTTCCCATTCCCAACGGCATCAGCATGAGACTACTGTGGAAGGTCTGCTCGAAAAAATGGGATTGGCCGAAACTCCGCGCCTCCTGGTTTGGAACAAGATTGACCTGCTGGATGGATCTGCGCGGTCTCGCCTGCCAAAGAGTGCCGGGCAGGTGGAAGTTTCCGCACGCACCGGTGAGGGTTTCGAGACGTTGCAGGATGCTATCGATTCAGCTCTTGAAGAAGATCCGATTGTTGAGACGGAGTTCGAATTTTCCGCCGGGGACGGCGAACGTCTGGCCCTCTTGCACCGGGCTGGTAACGTCCTTTCAACCCGGTACAAAGACAACCGTGTCTGGGTTCGCGCACGCCTTGCGCGGTCGCTGAGACAACGCCTTGAATCTGAATCCAACCCCCCTTCACGTCTCCTGGCACGTCATTAAACCCCAGTATTTTCGCGGGTCCGAAACCTGTGGAAAAAACTGTGGAAAAGAAATTGTCCACTCCTCCGTTGGCGGACGTCGTGAATCGAGCCAAAAAGGCCATTTTTCGGGCCATTTTAATTCCGCCCTTTTATTTCAACAGTTTAAGTCTCCACTAATGAGGGCTTCCTTAATAAATGCAGAGGATTTATGGTCTGACGGGGCCAAGAAAGGCCGCCGGAGTTTTGCACAAATACAGGGCCAGAACGTTTCTTGCAGTTGTAGCCTGCCACACCTTATTTTTGCCGGTTAAATCAATCCTTCCGGAATATAGGCTCTTTGGGTAGCCGTAGCCCGCTTGCCACCGCATGACGCGCCAACAGCACTGGACGCGGGAATCCGTGATGGCGTGTCTCGATGAGGAAAGCTGGTTGGTCCAGTCGATGTTTGCACTCGGCAGATGTGTTGAGGGATGCATTTGTTTTTGAACCTTGCGAATTGGATTTAGCCGCGCACTTCCTCGAATGGCAGAGTCAGGAGCGCACACGGTCTGCACCAGAATTTGCCGATCGTCATGCGGAAAAATGAGAGCTGGGTTTTCAATCTGCTTGCCACTATTGGAGATGATTGGTGCACAAAAATCTTTCCAATAGTTTAAGGAGTTTCGTTGACACCCCGCACCTCCTTGGCTATAGTGGGGGTGTCAGTCAGGCTCCCTGCTGAAATCCGTGGATTACCCTGGCGTGTGAGCCTTTCTTCCGTAAAGTTCCGCTGGGGATGAAAACTCCAATTGATATGAATTTGCCTCTTTCACTGACGGTCCTTAGGATCTTTTTCGTTCCCCTCATCGTCGTGCTGATGCTGACGAAGGGCAGCAACATGGACATCTGGGCTGTGGGGGTGTTCCTCCTTGCATCAGCCACCGATCTGCTGGATGGATACCTGGCACGGAAACGAGGGCAGGTGACGGCGCTGGGAATTCTGCTGGACCCGCTGGCGGACAAGCTGCTCACGGCATCAGCGTTTATTTCACTGGTCTGGCTGCACCTGGTCCCGGCGTGGATGGTAGTCATCATCGTGGGGCGGGAACTGGCGGTGACGGGGCTTCGCTCCATCGCCTCGGCGCAGGGAATTCTGCTCCAGGCTTCTGAACTCGGCAAAACGAAAATGGTTTTGCAGGTGGCGGCCATAAGTGTGATTACGCTTGAACCCCGGTTCCCATCCACGTTTCTCACCGGTATGCTCCTGCTGTGGGCCGTTGTTGTGTTTGCGCTGATTTCTGGTACGCAATACTTCTGGGATTTCCGCAGGAAGATGGAAGCCCGACTGAAGCCTCAGGCCCCCGGGCAACTGGTTGTGATTCCGGGCGGCAAGGACAAAGAGGGCGAGAAGGATGCCGCCGCTCACTGAAGAGGACCGGAAGATTCTGCTCCGGCTGGCCCGGCAGGCCATGGAAGAAGGCGTTTGCGGAGCCACGGAACCTAAGGAACTTCCTCACCCCGCACCGGCGCTAGCAGAGCACCGGGGAGCTTTTGTTACGCTGCGAAAGCATGGAGAGCTCCGCGGTTGCATCGGGCACGTGCAAACTTCTGCCCCGCTTTACAAGACCATTCAGGAATGTGCTGTAGCTGCTGCCCTTTCCGATCCCCGATTCCGCCCCGTAACGCCTGATGAAGCCCCTTTCCTGCACATGGAAATTTCTGTTCTCAGCACCCCCCAGGAAATTGCTCCTGACCAGATTGAGGTCGGCGTGCATGGCCTCATAATCACCCGCGGCTGGCACCGAGGCCTGCTTCTGCCCCAGGTTCCTGTCACCTGGAACTGGGACCGTGAGCAATTCCTGGAAGAAACTTGCCTCAAGGCAGGGCTTCCCATTGACGCCTGGAAAAAGGGCGCGCGAATCGAGGCGTTTACAGCAGAGGTTTTTGAAGAACCGCCTGAATCCAACCGCCAGTCAGCGTCTCAGGATAAAATCCCTCACATCACGACCCACTGAGAAGTTTCGCCTTCAAGAGGGTCCCTCCATGCATACCCCATTGTTTTGGCTGTCGACAGCTGTGAAGTGAAAATGCTTGACATGCATGTCCAGCGTGCTAATATTTTAGCAGGTTGCTAACAGATTAGCAGGAGGAACGGTGGTGATCCATCACGACCATCATAAACTCAGCCGCCGCGAGCGCCAGATCATGGATGTCCTTTACCAGCGCCAGCGGGCTTCCGCGGCTGACATTCGAGAATCGCTTCCCAACGCTCCCAGCTACTCGGCGGTGCGAGCGCTTCTGCGCATCCTGGAGGAAAAGGGGCACATCCGGCACGAGGAAAAAGACCTCCGTTATGTCTACTTCCCAACCGCGCCGCGCGGACGCGTACGGCGCAGGGCGTTGCGGCACATGGTGGACACGTTTTTCGACGGCTCCGCCGCCCAGACTGTGGCGGCGCTGCTGGATCCTTCAACGGCGCGCCTGTCAGACGATGAACTCGACCGCATTTCCAAGTTGATTGAGCAGGCCAGAAAGAATGGTGCCTCATGACCGGCATTTTCCATTCACTCGTACAAGTGACGCAGTTTCCTTCCGCGTTTTACGGATGGAGCTTCACGTTTCTTTCGGAAGTCCTCGTTAAGGGAACCATTCTTGTGCTCGTCGCGTTCGCGCTGGGTCTGGTATTGCGTGCCGCCTCGGCGGCGAGTCGCCATCTTGTCTGGACTCTCGCGCTGAGTGCGCTGCTGGCTTTGCCGGTGTTCGCGCTGACGCTTCCAGCCTGGGAGGTGCCAGTCCCCGCGCCGTCCTCATCCTTTAATGGGAGCGTGCAGGTGGCACCGAAAAGAACTTTCACAGCGAACCCACACAGCCGTCGGTCTGCAACAACCGAAGAAACCCGGCAACCGGCAGTTCCGGCATGGCCCAGCCTGTTTCTGTTCGTGTGGGCCACGGGGGCTTTATTCTTTCTGGCACGGATGGCTGTTGGGGAGATCCGCGTGCGCAGCCTTACGGGTCGTTCGCGACTATTTCGGACCAGCCAGGCACTTTCTGTTCTGGAGGACGCCATCCGAGGACTTCGCATTTCCCGTGCCGTCGAACTGCGGACCAGCGCAGAAATCGGAATTCCATTCACCCGGGGAGACTTCCGTCCGGCGATCTTCCTGCCGGAAGAGGCCCGGGAGTGGACCCGAGAACGGCTTGAGTTCGTTTTGGCCCACGAGTTGGCTCATGTCAACCGGCACGACTATCTGACGCAGATCCCCGCTCAAATCGTTTGTGCGCTTTTCTGGTTTCATCCACTCGTCTGGTTTGCGGCTGTCCAGATGCGCAAAGAACGGGAGCGGGCGTGTGATGACATGGTCCTGAATCTGGGCCACCCGGCAGCGGACTATGCGGAATTTCTGGTGATGTTGGGCCGCAGCCTGCGGAGCCTTACCCCCGCGTGGTCAACAAGTATCGCAATGGCACAATCATCTCAACTGGAGGCCCGTATGAAAGCGTTGCTTGATCCCATGATGAATCACAAACCTTTGACGGCAAACCGGGCTTTATTTGCCGCTGTTCTTACCTTCGCTCTGCTTGTGCCCGTGGCGTCGATCCGTGGCACCGTCAAGAATGCCACAGGAAGTATTTCAGGAACCGTTCACGATCCCAGCGGCGCTGTTATTCCCGGCGCGGCGGTTAGCCTGTTCAACATGAAGTCGCACGACAAGATAGAGATTGGTACGGGGCAGGATGGCTCGTTTACATTCCCAGCCATTCCTGCGGGCCGGTACCAGCTTGAAATTGCCAGTCCTGGATTTGTCCGCAAGAGGAGCCCGGTTCTTGAGCTAAAGCCCTCCGGCGACCTTCATGAGGCTATCACTCTGGATGTTGGCGAGGTGTCGCAGACCATTACCGTTACCGGGCAAAGGCCTGCTGAAGCCATAGCAGCCCCTCGCCACCCGCCAAAGCGTATCCTCGTCGGTGGCAATGTCCAGGCGCCTAAAGTAGTCGAAATGGCCAAACCTGTTTACCCCGCAAGTGCCAAGAAGCAAGGAATTGAAGGTACCGTCATTCTGCGGGCTGTTATTGGGACAAGTGGCCAGATACTATCTCTTGAACCCTACAACGGTGCTCACCCTGCACTGATTAAGGCTGCCATGGATGCTGTCGGCCGGTGGCGGTACCAGCCGACACTCTTGAACGGGGTTCCTGTGGAGGTTGCAACCACCATCACAGTGGTCTTTCGACTGGATCAGTCGGCAACCCAAGCGAATTCAGGCGGCAACTGAGGCATTCCCCTGAACCGGGATTCAACAACCTCAACTCGGCGGGAAATTGCTGGTGTGGCGGTGAGAGCAGGGCGGAGTTTCGCCTTCCGCAGAAACCCGGCAAGTCCGACGACGGGGAAGACCCCATATCCCACTACGAAACCGTGGGTTAGGGTCGTCCCCGCCTACCCCCGTGTCGGTAAGTGAACAGGACCATCATCATACAGGGGGCATCCCGTTTGACGGACAACCGTGAATCACACAGGCGCTCCGGCTACCTGAGTCCCGGAACTGCTTCCTGCGTTGTCCGTGAGTTTCCTGCCAGTCGGGCACGCAAAGGAAACAGACTTGCCGATTGCCGGCAACTCCAGCGCGCGGATAATGCGCCTGCCCCGCTTGTATATACAGATAAAAGCATTTTGAACGACGGAAGCCGTGCTCTGCTCCCGGACAAGAAAGATGCCCTGGGGAGCCCCCTGGGTTGCCCCGAGGATTTCCACGCACTGTAATCCTTTTCCCATGGTCCCGTAGAACAAAGCGTAGTCCCCCTCAGGCAGGACCATTTCTCCCCATGCGGCTTCAAAGGGCAGCGTAAAACGTCCGGCGAATTCGGTGCTGTGGAGACTGAAACTGCTCCGCCACGCCGGGCCGAGTGAGGAAATCACCGGGAAAACCCCAACCAAAGTAGTGTGGTTACGGATATTCATCGTGTTTGGCCCCCCCTCCCGCAACGGCGTTTTATCCGTCACCAGTTGGCTGGGGTTTTCCCTGCCCCACCGTGTGTCTCCCCATCGGCTTCATCTTGTTTACTGCCTTTATCTATTAAAGCGGGAAACGGTTATCAAAACTGTCATTCCAGCCGAAGAAAAATTCCGAGCAATACCGTCAGTTGGATTGGTGCTGGCCGGTATGATATTCTTCTGCCACACGGCAATGTTCTTCCGCGGAGGGGGAGGAAGCATGCGGCAAGAGGCTTCGTCGAATGAGGTGACGCTTTTGCTCCAGGCGTGGGGCGGTGGCGACGCCCAGGCCCTGGAACGCCTGACGCCGCTTGTTTACCAGGAACTGCACCGCATCGCGCGTGGCTACATGGCGCGTGAGCGTCCTGATCATACTCTCCAAACCACTGCCTTGATCAACGAAGCCTACATTCGTCTGATTGACGTGCGGCGGGTGAACTGGCAGGACCGTGCTCATTTCTATGCGGTTTGCGCCCGGGCCATGCGCCGGATTCTGGTCGATCACGCACGTTCACGGGGTTACCAGAAGCGCGGCGGCGGGAATATCCGCGTCCAGCTTGACGAAGCTTCAGGGATCGCGTGGTCTCTCGATTCAAACCTTCTGGAGCTTGATGAGGCCCTTAACCGGCTGTCGGCGCTCGATCCGAGAAAGGGCAGGGTGATTGAGATGCGCTTTTTTGGGGGCCTCAGTGTCGATGAAACTGCTGAGGCTCTCAGAATTTCCCCCGAGACTGTGATGCGGGATTGGAAGCTGGCCCGGGCCTGGCTTTACCGGGAACTGAGCGCGGATCAACACAATGGAGACAGAACGCTGGACTGAGATCGAGCAGCTCTACCACGCGGCGCTGGAGCTTGACGAGAGCGAGCGCCCGGCTTTCCTGGCGAAGGCCTGTGCAGGGGACGAATCGCTGCGGCGGGAAGTGGAGTCGCTGCTTGAGAGCGACGCACAGGCCGGGAGTTTCATCGAATCGCCTGCAATCGAGGTGGCCGCGCGTTCCATGGCGGCCGACGACCGACTACCGGGCTCATCCACGTCAGCGCTTGAGATCGGCTCGACGGTCTCCCACTATCGCCTCCTTACAAATCTGGGCCGCGGTGGCATGGGTATCGTGTACCGCGCGCGTGATACACAACTCGGCCGCGATACCGCGCTGAAGTTCCTGCCCGAAGAGTTCCTGCAAGATGCCCAGAAGCTGGAGCGATTCCGGCGCGAGGCCTGGGCCGCTTCCGCTCTCAACCATCCCAACATCTGCACCATTTATGAAATCGGCGAGCATGGGGGGCGGGTCTTCATCGCCATGGAAATGGTTGAGGGGAAAACCCTTGCAGAAAAGGTGAAGAAAGGCCCTCTGCCGATTGAAGAAGCGCTGGCAACCTCACGCCAGGTTGCCGACGCCCTTGAAGAAGCCCATGAGCACAACATCGTCCACCGTGACCTTAAACCGGCCAACGTTATGGTTACAGCGAAAGGCCGCGTCAAGATATTGGATTTCGGCCTTGCAAAACTTGTACGGGAAGTTGAGCCGGATGCGCCAACCGAGGAAAGTCTGTTTCTGACTCAAGCAGGAGCCGTGATGGGAACTGTCCCCTACATGGCTCCCGAACAGCTGCGTGGCGAACCCGTCGATGCGCGGACCGACCTTTATGCGCTTGGGGAATTGATGTATGAAATGGCGACGGGTAGGCGTCCATTTCCCGAATCCCAGACAAACCGTTTGATTTCCGCCATCCTCACCCAGACACCTCGCCGTCCGTCAGAACTTAACCCGAAAATCCCGGAAGAGTTCGAAGCCATCACGCTCAAAGCCATGGAAAAAGAGCCGGCGAAGCGGTACCAGTCCGCCCGGGAATTGATGGCTGACCTGGGCCTGCAAGACAGCGCCTTGCGGCTTCCTCTGTCGGCCTCCAGGACGATTAAGCCAGCCATGGCGCCTCCCATGCGAAAAGGAAAGATGGCCGTGATCGGGGGATTCGCCCTTGCCCTTCTGGCCCTTCTCCTCTTCGTTTTTGTCCCTGCCATTCGGCAGCTTTTTGTTGGGACGCCTTCCACCTCCAACGCCCTTCCGAAACAAATGGAACTGGCTGTGCTGCCTTTCTCTGTGATTGGTGGGAATCCTGGCGACGACGCGTTCAGTCGTGGCCTTGCTGAGATGTTGGCTGCGAAACTCGCGCAACTTTCCTCCGGTCTTTCACTCCAGGTGGTACCGGTCAGGGATTTGGCCGCAAAGAACGTCCAGACAGCCAAGGACGCCCAGAGGGTGTTTGGCGTGAATCTGGTACTGAACGGAAGCATCCAGAGGGAAAGCGATCTTTATCGCATTTCTTATGGGCTGATTAATCCTTCCTCGGGTTTCCAGATCAGCGGCAAAGCCGATACTATTACCCGTCCGGCGTCTGATCCTTTTGGGATCGAGGACCAGGTGGTTGAGAGTGCTGCCACGATGTTGGGGCTGAACGTCAAAACCGCCGAGCGGGAGAAGGTTGAATCGCACGGCACGCAGGTGGCTGCGGCGTTTCGGGACTATCTCAAGGGGATTGGCTATCTCCAGAACTATGAAACGACCGAAAACATTGACAATGCCATTGATTCGTTTAGGTCTGCGGTCAAAGTTGACTCTGCCTACACGCTCGCCTACGCCGCGCTCGCACAGGCCTACTGGCGGAAGTTCGATACAACCCAGGACACGGCCTGGATGAGCAAGGCGCAGGAGTCGTGCAGCCATGCTGCGACGCTGAATGCGAACCTTGCCGATACGCATCTGTGCCAGGGCATCATGCAAGGCAGCACCGGGCACTACGCTGAAGCGATTGAGGAGTTCCAAAAAGTCCTCGATATTGAGCCATCTAATACCTTCGCCTATGAAGGCCTTGCAAATGCCCAATACAACCTGAAAAGGCTCAGCGACGCTAAGACCACTTACCTACAGGCTATCAGCGTTCGGCCCAATTACTGGGCGCCTTATAACTGGTTAGGGATTCTTTATCTTCGCACCGGTGAAAATGCAAAAGCTGCAGAGATGTTCAGGAAGGTCATTCAGCTTGCTCCCGAGAACCAACAGGCCATATCCAATCTGTGCGGGGCCGACTTCATGGTTGGGAAATGGATCGAAGCGAAAGAAATGTGTAAGAAATCCATCGCCATCCGGGCCAGTGGGTCTGCGTATTCGAATTTGGGGACGATAACATTCTACGAGGGGCATTTCGAGGAGTCTGCTGGATATTTCAAGAAGGCCGTCACGATTAACCCGAAGGAGTCGAGAATGTGGGGTAACCTCGCTGACGCCTACAGATGGTCGCCCAATGAACGGGCGAAGGCTGTCCGTGCTTACCGCCAAGCCACGGCCCTTGCACAGGAAGGATTGCGCGTGAATCCAAACGATTACTCATTGCTGGGTGACGTGGCGCTGTATGAGGCGAAAAGCTCAAAAATCAAGCAAGCTATGCGAGACCTTGAGAAGGCTCTTTCGCTCGCGCCCAAGAATGTCCAACTCATGTACAACGCCGCGATCGTATATCTCTTGGCCGGCCAGCAAGTAAAGGCCCTCGATTATCTCCGACGGGCCCGGGACCTTGGGTATCCCGTTGAGTCGATCCGTATCGATCCTGAATGGGCTGCCTTGCAAAGCGATCCGGCATTTCAGGAAATCATTGCAGGTGATAAGCGCTAAGAACACGGCGAGTGCAAGACGAAGACGCCGGTACTAACTGCGATGCGAGGTGGCAGCTCTGCGCCAGTGCGGCGGCCTATGATCAAGCCCATAGCCCAGCGGTGTTTCCGCGTATGTCATACCAGCAAGAATGTGATCAGGGGCTTTTTCTGGGCACTACTGTTGGGTCTGGGGCTGGAAAGGGGCTACACGATGGGTGCCGCAACCTCGCCGGACGTGCTCCAATCCGCCCTTCCGGCTTCGTCTCCGTCTGGTTGTTCAGTGGCGATTTTTCTGTACTTGCAGCCGGGCTTGTTGAAGCCGCTTTTTGTGGACACACCTCGCGTCATCGCGTTTCCCGTTCCTCACGCGCCAGGCGGACATCAGCAAGAGCCTCTGACCATCGCACAACGCAAACTCCCGCGAGGTCTGCGCGGAAATGCAGGGCCGGCTTAACTCTCGGCCGATTCCGGCGACCCTCACTTCCTATGAGAATTGACGTGGCTCGCCAATTATGAGACATTCGCCGCTTGACGAATTCGGGAGCGATGGATGTTTCTTAAAATCGAAGCCGCCCTTTCCGTTCTTGCACTGGCGCTGGCCTTTACTGTTCCCAGGCTGGGTTCGCGCTGGTTTGAAGCTCTCGAGCGGACCTTCGGCAAGCTGGCGCGGCGGCGCGGTCTTTCAGTTGTCGTGGTTGGGCTCGCGGCACTGGCCCTGCGCCTGGCGCTGTTGCCCATCCTTCCGATCCCCGCCCCGGCAGCCATGGACGAGTTCAGCTACCTGCTTATCTCCGACACTTTTGCCCACGGACGGCTGGCCAATCCCACCAGCCCCATGTGGCCGCATCTTGAAAGTCCGCTGGTCCTCTGGCAACCCACGCATGTGGGCATTTATCATCCCGCGCAGGGACTGTTCATGGCCGTCGGTCAGGTACTCCTGGGACATCCTTTCTGGGGCGTCTGGCTCAGTGTGGGAATCATGTGTGCCGCCATCACCTGGATGCTGCAAGCGTGGGTGGGCGAAAGCTGGGCTCTGCTGGGCGGATTCCTGGCCGCGATTCGCCTGGGCACGTACAGCTACTGGGCTGACAGCTACTGGGGCGGAGCTGTGGCGGCGATTGGCGGAGCGCTGGTGCTGGGAGCTTTGCCGCGGATGAAGCCGCATCGGCGAGTGCGATACGCCCTGCTGATGGGCGTGGGTTTTGCCATTCTGGCCAACAGCCGGCCGTATGAAGGCATATTCTTCGGCATACCGATTGCCGTGGCGCTGCTGGTCTGGCTGTGGAAACTGAAGCGGCCGGAACTGGGCCAGGCGCTCAAGCGTGCCGTGGTCCCGCTGCTCGGCGTGCTGGTCCTCGCGCTGGTTGCAATGGGTTACTACTTCTGGCGTACGACGGGCAATCCCACAACACCTCCTTATCTGGTCGCCGGGCAGCAGGGGGACGTGCCGCCCTTCCCGTGGCAGAAGCTGAAGGCTGCGCCTCATTTTCGTTATCCCGCATTCGAAAAGCTCCATAAACAATTTACCCTTGCGCGTTACGAACTTGCCCAGAGCTTTACCGGACGGGCCGCCATTGAGTGGTTTGCTTTCGAACAGTTCTGGAGCTTCTATTTCGGGTTTGTATTCCTGTTTCCTTTTGCGCTGGCGTGGGTGGCAACGCCCTACGGATTTTCACTCAAAGACATCAGTCCCGGCACGCGTTTCCTGGTGGTCGTGTGCGCCGTAACCCTTGCAGGCGAGGCTTTGCCCATCTGGTACAACGCGCACTACTCGGCTGAGCTCACCTGTGCGATTCTGGCGCTGATGCTGACGGCCTTGCGTTACGTTCGCCCGTGGCGATGGCGCGGCAGGCCCGTGGGGCGGTTCATCACGCGGGCTGTCCCGGCGGTTTGCGTGCTTCTGCTTGCCACGCGCATGGCCGCCGGTCCCCTCAAGCTGCACCTGACGGCGCTTTGGCCCCAGAGTGGTTTGCCCATCTGGTGCACCACGGCGCCCAAGAATCCTGCGCGTGCGGCAGTCCTTCGGGAACTGAGCCAGCAGCCCGGCCGGCAGCTTGTAATCGTCCGCTACAGTCCCGACCATGACATCTACTTCAATGAGTGGGTCTACAACCGTGCCGATCTTGATTCGGCCAAGGTGATCTTTGCGCACGACATGGGTGAGGAGAAGAACAAGGACCTGATCGACTATTTCAACGGCCGCCGCGTCTGGCTGGTCTATGCCGATGACAAACCGCCCCGCCTTGAACCCTATCCGGGCCCCAAGGCTGCTTCAGGCGCGAGCCGGTCCACGGCGAGATGAATGGAGAAGCCTCCTGATGCCCATCAGGATTGCCGCTACGACTGCGACTAGAAAACAGGACGCTACTCCAAGCACGCGGTTGGCCAGGGTCCACGGTGCCGCAATCGAAAACGGGGTCCCAAACATTTTCAGGACGCCCGCGAGAGTTAGTTCATTGACGCCAATGCCGCCCGGAGTGGCTGCGAAGACGGTTACAAGGTAGACAAACGGAACTGCAGCGGCGATCTCCCACAGCGGAATGTTGGCGCCGATGGCAGCCGCTGTTTCGCCCGCCATCAGGACAACCACAACAAAACGGGTGGCGGAAAGCAGCACCAGCCGGCGCGTCAAGGTTTCACTTAGAACGCCCGATTGCAGAAGATCGAAGAAGTCCTGCAGATGACTACTGAAGCGGTACCATCGCCTTAGCACTTTCGCAAGTTGGTACGCGAGCCACCGGGCAAGCCGGATAAGCGGCGCCACGGCCAGCAGCGCCAGCGCCACGATGCCTGCGGCGGACAATAACCACATCAACCCGCCCCCGCCCAGAAACCATGTGGCTGCCGAGGCGATGGCCAGGAGGAGAACGTTCAAAACGTCAAAACTCTGCTCCAGAAGAGTGCCGGCGGTTCCGCGCTTCAGCGCGCTACCGTAAAAGCGCGTCCCAACGGTGCGGGCTGCCGTCATGCCGAGCTGCACAGGAAGCACCTGGCCCCACGCCATGCCGATACTGGTGAAGCCGAAAGCGGCAATCCTTGAGGGAACCGGGTCCGAGGCGTGCCGGAGAGCAGCGTCCACGCTGCGCCATTTCTCAGTGGAAAGATAAACCAGCAGGACGTTCAGCAGGACCAGTCCGGCCAGGGCGGAGGGGCGGGCTCCCGCAATTTCATGCCACGTCGCATGCAGGTCAATGTTTCCGATCCGGATGACCAGGTAGATGAGGACGGTCGCCAGCGCGACGGAAGCCATCGCCAGAATTATGCGGCGCAATTTCATCGGCGGCCTTCCTCTGGCAGGTTTTCACTCTCTACGGCATCGGACCGTTCCGGTGTGACCAGGCGCAAGGCGATTTCAAGGTATCGATCCACTGCAGCGTCCCACGAGTAGCGCGAGACGGCAAAGGCACGGCGCTCCTCAGACTTACTCTTCTCCGTCTCGGAAGCAATCAACTCTTTGATGGCCTTC
>DATLWV010000221.1:0-16787 GCA_035576145.1 Terriglobia bacterium | reverse complement strand
TGTGACGTCAAACATTCCTGGCTGGCCTTCCGTCTTCACGATCCGGGTGGACGTATAGACTTTGATTCTGGGGTGATTCGTCACCTTCGCAATCTTCTCGGAAAGGCCGGTCTCTTCGAGTTCGGTATAAGGAGGGTGCGTGGGGTAATTCTTCTTGACCGACGCGAGCGAACCGCCGAGCTGCGCCTTCTTCTCAACCAGGACAACTTCATAGTCCGCATCGGCTGCTTCCAGGGCCGCCGTGATACCGGTAACTCCACCGCCTACTACCAAGATGTTTTTTGAAATCCCGTCCGAAACTGGTTCAAGCGGCTCCAACTTACTGGCCTTCACAATGCCCATTCGCAGATAGTCTTCGGCCAGCATCTGGGTGTCGTCACTCCCATGCTCGTGACTCCAAGCAACGTGCTCGCGGAGGTTGACGCGGTCCATGACCATGTGAGAATCGAAAGAAAAAACATCGGTTTTAGTGCGGACTGAGCAGCCTGCGACTACCAGGGCTTCGATCGTGCCCTGCTCAAGGTCTTTTTGGATGATTGACAGCCCATCCTCACCGCAAAGGAACGGATGGGTCCTGCAGACCGGGACCTTGTAATCCTGTTGCGCGACATCCACTAATCGGGTCACATCGATGGACTCGCCGATAGAACATCCACTGCAGATGTAGACGCCGAGTTTCCTATCCATGGTGGGCGCTCCTCACCGCGCATTGCAGAGCCTTCAATGCCGCACCGGTAGCATCCCGAACGGTGGCAGATACCTCCTCAGGCCGCTTTGCGCAGCCCGCTGCAAAGATTCCCGGCGTTCCGTTTGTCACAAACCCAAACTGATCCCGCGCCACATTTAAAGGAAGCCCATCAGTCTGCGGCACGATCCCTGTCGCAAGGACGACCATGCTGAATTTCTGGGTGAGTTTCCTGCCTGTCAAAACTTCCTCGGCTGTTACCAGCAGGTCATGCGTTTCCAGATCCTCTTCCACTCTGCCCACTTTTCCCTTGATCATTTTCAAGTGCTCGTTCGCAGCTACCTTTGTATAGAAGTTCTGCAGGAATCCGGGCGTCCGGGTGTCGATGTAGAAAATTGTGACCTGAGCTTCGGGATATAAGCTATGGATATAAGTACTGTGCTTCAGCGAGGCTGAACAACATACACTCGAGCAGTAAGGCAGATGGTTTTCGTCCCTGGAACCCGCGCATTGAACGAAGGCAACGCTCTCCGGTTCTTTCCTGTCCGACGGCCTCAAAATTCTTCCCGCGGTCGGACCGTTTACAGCGGCCATCCGTTCAAGCACGACATTGGTGATTACGTTTGGGAACCGGCCGAACCCCAGGTTCGTAATTCTGGTTGCATCATAAGGTGCCCAACCCGTCGCCAGAACAACAGACGCAACCTGGAACTTCTTCCGTTCGACCTTCTGGCCCAGGTCAATTGCTCCGTAGCGGCAGGCCTGCACACAGGCGGTGCAAATCTTCTTGCAGGCGCTTCGATCGATCACATATTCGGCTGGGAAGGCCATCTTGTGCGGCAGGTAAGCCACCTTCGTTTTCGAAAGGCCAAAGTTGAACTCATCCGGCCGCTCCGCAGGGCATGCTTCAGCGCAAGCTCCGCAAAGGGTACAGGCTTCAGTCACGAAGCGAGGCGAGAGTCTGATGGTCGCTCTGTAATTTCCGGCAGTACCGGACAATTCCTCCAGCTCAGCTTGCGTCAGTACTGTGATCCTGGGATTGTTCCGAATACGCCGGAAGTTGATTTCAAAACCGCACGCCGGGGGGCACAATTTGGGGAAGTAAAGATTAAAACCGATTGTCCGGCCACCGAGGAAGGCGGATTTTTCGATAAGAATGACCGTGCATCCGGCTTCAGCCGCCTCAATGGCAGCAGTCAGTCCGGCAATCCCTCCGCCGATTACCAGAATGCTACGTCCGTCGCTCGATGTTTTCCCATTATTCATCTCAGCTACCGTGGCGTTTCAGATGAAATGGCGGTCGCACTATCGGCCCCCTCCAAGGCGTCCATCACTGAAGGCCGCAGCTTCATCGTTTTCTCGTTGAACAAGCTGAATCTAAGCCACTCCATTGCAAATACCAGCAACTCCTCGTCGTCGGTCCGAATGGCATCCAGCCGGGCCTCATCGATATTAAAGATGTCCGTGAAGCGAGTTTCGAAAACGAACCGGCGGAAGCGGTCCAGGTCATAGCAGGCCATCAGGTACATCTCCAGCTTCCTGGGCTCGAGCGGCTCGCCTTTCTCCCAGAATTCGTTCACCATCAGGTTCTTGAAGGGTTCGCCCATCATTTCAAATGTGTCGATCGACTGGCTCGAAATCCACTCTCGGATTGAACACTGCGAACCTGTTCCGTACCCGTGGCACAAGTCTTCATGGATGATGAAATAGAAGCCACGTTCCTCCGGGTGAGGGCTCATCGGTTCTGCCAGGCCCAGCGGATACATGCGGCATGCCCAAGGACGGTGGGCATAGATGCTGCAACCTTCGTCGGTTACAAGTGGACAGCGCCTGTCTACGGAGTCCATCTTCAGAAAAACCACAGGCAGTTTCTTATCCTTGGTACAGCCGAGCAGGGTGTGTTTCTCCAGAAACGACGTGGAGTCAAGATGCAGGGCTTTCTTCATGCGAATCACGTCATAGGGAGTGAGGACAATCGAGACATCGCGGCAACAGTGCGTGAAACAGTCCAAGCCCTTGCCGCAATGGAAGTCGAGAGTGTCGTCCAGGCTCAGTCGCGGGCAATCGCGGAGAATCGCTTCCTGTGTTGTTACTCCGTCAGACATGGGTCGGGTCCTTTTCATGGATGATGTGTTCCCTTAGAGCCCCTTTTGACCAGACAGGAAGTGGACCACTTTCTCCCGTGACCGGGTCAAACCGGTGCCGGTAAGACACGTGGACGTGAAAGTGCGCTTCCATCCAGTCCCACCCGCGGACGAAATAGGGACAATCATCGTTGAAGCAAACGTATTGGTATTCGCCGCTCCAGCAGCCCATTTGGGGATTGGACCAGCGGGTCATAGGCTCCAGGCAGTAGGGGCACACGTTCTTTTCCGGCTCTTCCATAATGCCGCCTCCTCCTGGAGGCGCCCGGCGATACCGAACGCCTCCTGTGGAAGGGAAAGGTGCCGGACCTTGGGTTAAGCAAAGATCCGATGGATGGGACGTGTCCGCATCTGCCAGTCACCCGTCACCGGGTCATACCGGCAGTTGGCAAACACGTGCCAGTTCTCCTCGTCGATCTTGGGCTTGTCGGCCCGGAAGTAGTAACCAGGCCACCGAGTTTCATCGCGGAAGAGGACCGTCCGGACGTGTGCTTCCGCTTGCCACATTCGGTGGATGTTTTCCCAGCAGCGCATCAGCTCATGAAGGTTCGGCGCAGCCAGTTTCTTGGAATCTTCCTTTAGGAATTCCAGCAGTTCGAGGGCCCGCTCGAGTTGTGGCTTGTTCGTCGTAAATTGTGAACTCACTCCGCCGGCATACTCGTCCATGATTTTCTGCAGCCGGAACATGAACATGCGCGGCCGGATATAGTTGGGATTGACCTCAGGATCGGTTGTTTCTTCCTTGTGTGTTTCGTAGATCTCCAGGGGCTTCAGGATGTCTGCAACCACAGCATCCACCATCGCCTGCCCCACCTTGGGGGCTGACTTGTTGTCAAGAATGAACTTGATGGCAGACTTGGCGGCAATGCGGCCCTCTGCGTGGGACCCGGAGGAGAACTTGTGACTGGATGCTCCAGAGGCGTCGCCCGCGCAGAACAAACCCTTTACGGTCGACATGTTGGTGTAGCCCCAGGAGTATTCGTTCTTGCTATCGCTGGATTGCAGATCCTCAGGTCCGCTGACCCAGGCTCCCGAAGCTCCGGAATGCGATCCGATAAAGTAAGGCTCGGCAGGGGCAATCTCCGAACTCTTCTCTTCCGGCTGGGTGTTTGTACCGGCCCAAAGTAAAGCCTGGGAAATGGTCATATCCAGAAAGTCTTCCCACGCCTCCGATTCCAGGTCCTTCATCTTCTTCTTGTAGGCCTTGGGATCGTCTTTGAAATTGTCGGCAATCTTCTGGATGGCCTCCTCGGTCCGCATGAAGAGCGGTCCCTTGCCTTCCATCATGTCAAGCATTCCGAGGTAGTTGCGGAGGTTCGCGGGGACTGGCTTCACGCGGCCGTAAGGCAGCCAATTGTCAAGCTCCGCCTTGCGCTCCACCATATAGTTGCCATCCATGGCGTTTGTAGCCCTGGATTTGAACAACAGGAACCAGGCACCTACCGGTCCGTAGGCGTCTTTGAACCTGACCGGGATAAATCGCACTTCCTGGCAGGTCATCTCGGCCCCTGCCTTCATGGTGAAATAGGCAGACGAACCGGAATTCCAGGGTGGGTACCACGCGCGCCCCATGCCCTCACCCGAACTCCGCGGCTTGAAGACATGCACGGCGCCGCCCATGGCGGTCAGCGTGGCCTTGGCTTTGAAAATGTAGATCTTGTTTTCGCGAACCGAAAAGCCGACAGCACCGGCGCATCGGTCGCCGTCCATCAGAGGACCCACAATAAACACGCGTTCGTAGATTTCTCCCAACCCGTCCTGCAGCAGAGCATTCTTCGCCGCCTCAGCCACAACGACCTTGTAGGACTCACCGTTGATCATGAGCTGCCATCGGCCTTCGTGAACGTACTTGCCTTCGGCGTCTTTCCAGATTGGAAGTCCCCATTTCTCGAAAAGGTGCACCGTGGAATCCACATGACGTGCGATGTTCGCTACCAGATCCTCTCGTGTGATACCCATCAAGTCGTTTCTCACGTAGTCCACGTAATCCTTAACGGAGTTGGTTCCATCCTTGAGTCCCACGTACTGGTTGATCGCGGAAAGGCCCATCGCTACGGCACCTGAGCGGTCCACCGCAGCCTTATCCACGAGGGTTACCTTCAGGCCGTTCTGCTTGGCCCAGTGAGCTGCTTCCACGGCGGCGCCACAGGCAGCCATTCCTCCTCCTAAAATCAGCAGGTCGGTGTCAACAATGACGGTTTCAAAATTAGGCATGGAACGCCTCCTTTTTGCCCAAGGTATAGACCTCAGGCAAACCAAGAGATTCAGGTTCAGTGAACAAGGCGGGGCTATCCAGGCCGTCAGACATAGTCTTGAAGCCACCGTCGGGAACCGCAGAACCTTCCGCTGTGGTCCGAATTGGAAACTTGAATCGTTTAATGGTGCCGTTGCGGAACTTGACCGTCCACATAATGGAGTCCGTCGAACGCATCGGCGTCGCCGAAGCTCCCAGGGGAACGAAATCAGCGTAACTGCGAACTTCGATGGCCTGCGTGGGGCAAATCTTCACGCAGTTGTAGCATTCCCAGCACATCGAAAGATCGCGGTTGTAGGCTTTCATCTTGTCCTTGTCCAGGACCATCAGGTCATTTGGACAAATGTACTGACAAGCTGTTCTATCCAGCGCTTTACAACCATCACATTTGTCGGGATTTACATAGCTCGGCATGGAGCCTCCTTCGCATTGGCCCTCCTTGGGAGGAAGGATTCGAACTCTAGACAGGACAACGTGGCATTTGGTTGCCTGGAAAACTGAGGCCGGCGGCCATTTTTAAGAAACGGCAACCCGCGCACCGTATCCAGGTTTCACAGGTCGCTCAGACTGGCTCGCGCTGAACTTCTGGTTCCGGTAACGTCGCGCTTGTGCAAGGAGCCCGTGGGCCCATTCGCTGGTGCCGGCCGCGTGGACGTGGGCATAACTGGCCCATACGTTCCCCGCCACAATCCCGTCTCGCCCGCCAAAGCAGCCAGTTCCCCGCTGCACCGAGCAAGCTGTTATCGGAAGCGAATTCGCGGTCGTAATCCTGGAGTAATGGAATTCGTGACCTCGAATCCTGGCGCCCACCGGATAGTAAGGATTTACCGAGTCGACCAAAAGCTCCACATAACCGTGTCCCTGCGGTTTGGTACACACCTCCACATCAAAAGGAAGCACACCCGCCATGGGGGATGTGTTCCCCTTCCAACGAATGGCCTGGGCGAGGAGCATCAGCCCTCCGCATTCGGCATAGACGGGAAGCCCCTGCAGCGCATGTTCACGAATGGATGCCAATAAGGAACTATTCTGGGAGAGCGCCCTGGCGTGAGTCTCGGGGAAACCGCCTCCAATATAGAGAGCATCCAGGTCTTCCGGCAGTGTCGCAGCAGTAAGGGCGGAGATCGGACGGAGCTCGGCGCCTGAGCTTTCCAAAGCCTCAAGATTCTCGGGGTAATAGAAGGTAAAAGCCGAGTCTTTCAGGTAGACGATCCTCAACCCTCGCCCATTTTCAGGTTCCGAAGTCTCTCTTGGGCAACCCGGCAACGCGGGCACGGACTCGGCGAGTTCCAGAATCCGGTGGGCGTCGAACCGGCCTTGCACCGCTGCAAGGAGCTTCTCGCGAAGCAGGTCGATGCCGCCATGTTCCTGAGGTGTTACAAGGCCCAGATGGCGGTTCGGCAGCAACTCGCCGGCCTCGATATTTGGCAGTACGCCAAGCACGGGTACGCCGCACTCAAGCTCCACTGATCCCCTGGCCACGGATTCGTGCCGGCGACCTGAAACGTGGTTGAGGATTACGCCTCCGATTCGAACCTTGGGATCAAACTTCATGCATCCCAGCACGAGAGCAGCAACCGAGTGTGTGACTTTTGCGGCATTCACCACCAGCAGGACAGGCGCTTGCAAGAGCTTGGCCAATTCCGCGGTGCTGTGGGTTCCGTGCGCGTCAAGGCCGTCAAAAAGACCTCGGTTACCCTCAATCAGATTCAGCCCGTCCGGCACAGAGTTCGCAAAAAATGTCTTCGCGGCCTTTTCTCTGCCTGTTAAGAACGTGTCGAGGTTCCGTGCAGGGCCTCCTGACGCCCAACTCAACCAGGCGGAATCAATGTAATCAGGACCCTTCTTGAAAGCTTTAGTGGACACCCCTAGCCGTCGGGCGAGAAACAGTAAGGCGAGAGAAACCAGGGTTTTTCCTGAATCCCCCGAAAGACCAGCGACCACCAGGCGTGGCATTTTAGGCGGGTAGGGTTGCGTCATCTCTTCACAGTCCAGCAGTTCCTGGCCATCAAGGCTTATCGCTTCACGGTCCAATACAGGGTCCGGAGAGCCTCCGGCCGCCAGACTCTTCGCAGCCGGTCAGGCAGCTTGGGTGCCGGCGGCGGCGTAGCTTCGAGGCGCCGAGGTCGAAAACAGCAAAACCGTCGGTTTCTTTGCGCGGTAGGTGTTCACCGTCCTGGCGTCTGCGTGTCTGTGATCACCGTACAGTTCAAGCGAGGTTTGATGGAGGAGTTCGCGCATTTTCAACCTGGCCTTGTGCAATTGTGACTTCGAAGTGCCGACCGTGCAGCCCATTAATTCGGAGATCTCGACGTGCTCGTATCCTTCGATATCATGCAGGATCAGGACGGCTCTAAAGCCGGGCGGAAGCTGGTTGATAGCCCGTTGCAGCCTGATTCGATCGATGGCTCCGTGCAAACGGGTGTCTACCCTTCCGAACTCCACTTTGTGAGGGCACCCGCACACCGGGTCCTGACTCGTAACCTCTTCCAATGGTGTTTCCCGGCGCCAACTGGCCTTTTGGAACCTCTGAAGCACTACGTTCATGGCGATCCGTCGCAACCACGTGCAAATCTCCGATTCGCCGCGGAATGTATCGAGTTTCCTGAACATGCGGACGAAGGTTTCCTGCGTCAAATCTTCAGCATCGTCCGGATTGCCCGTCATACGCAGACACAAGGCCCATACACGCGACCGGTAAGTGATGTAGAGGTCTTCAAATTCATCGACTAGAACCTGGTGGCATTTCCCCTTCTGCTCTGGGTCCCCTTCCCAGCGATCCAGGAGGACCCGCTCAATATCTTCCTTCAGTGCCACACTGGCCATAGTTGTTTCACCTTTCTGATCCCACCTGTTGAGTATGGGCGGTTCAAAAAAAGTGAACAATTCGGTTAAACCCTATTGTGGTAACGATTAGCACCTAGGTGGTTGTACCTAAGGAGGCCCAAGAGGCGTGCGCCCAGACTGGGCCCGGAGAGCCTCTCCCTTGCCCAGTTGAATCATTTGATTAAAAGGTTTATAAGTAAGGAAGAGGACGCAATTACTCCTGCGGCATACTGCCTGCCCCAACTGGATGCCTTATCTCAGAATTCTACAGCGCATGAGGTTCGGCGCTTCGGAGAATAGGATCCTCTCTTAGCGAGACCGAAAACGGCTCGCCCCCAGTAGTCTCCGCCTTCTGTCCAATGGGTGGACAAGCGATGACCGAAGAGCCCTATTCAAGAATCGTTTTGTGGACCCGGAAAGTCCCAACGCTATCGAGCGTGGGGGCGGCGTTTTTGGGAACGCTGGTCCTGATTGGGTGGGCACTGAATATTCAGATATTCACAAGTTTAGTCCCCGGGCAGATTTCGATGCGCCCGAATTCCGCTGTGGCTTACATTCTTGCGGCTTTTGCGCTCTTCATTCTCCAGGGGGGGAGCAGCTCTCGGTCTTCGCAAGTCTGGCGCGGGGTGGGGCAAGTTTGCGCTGTTCTTGTAGTTACAGGCGGCTTTCTGGCCTTCAGTGAATACCTTTTCAATTTCAATCCGGGCATAGATCATCTTTTCTTTCGAGACCTCCAGGCGCCCATTGTAGGGCTGGCGCCGGGCCGCATGACCCCAACTGGTGCGCTGAGTCTTGTGTTTCTGGGTTTCGGACTTTTGGCGTTGGGCTGGAGGAAGAGGTCCGGCCTTCAACCCGCCGAACTCCTCGCACTCGGAGTCGTCGTTAATGGTATGTTCGGCCTGTTCGACTGCATTCTGCATCCGGAGTTCTCCCTGACTGGAATTGCGCCGGGCAGCTCACTGGCCCTGTGTGTCCTGGGTGCCGGACTCCTGACATCCAGGGCCGATCATCAGTTCCGGAAGCTTTTGGAGAGTGATCATAGCGGGGGCGCAGCGTTCCGCCGGCTTATTCCTGCGGCGGTCATCATTCCTCTCATACTCGCAGCCTTGGTTGGTCAGGGACAGACAATCAACCTCTTCCCTCGTTACGTCGGGCTCACGCTACTCCTCGTAATGACGATGACGGCTTTCGTGCTTGTCGTGATGTGGACTACAGAGTCACTCGATGAAGCCGACCAGGCGCGGCGAGCAGCTTCCGCCGAGCTTGCGCCGCGTGCAAGGCAACAGGCCGCCATCGCTAGTCTGGGGCACCGGGCCCTGCGCGGAATGGAACTTCCCGGGCTTCTTACCGAGGCGGTGGCACTCGTGGCAGAGACCCTCAATGTTGAGTTCAGCAAGGTACAGGAACTTCAGCCGGACGGCAAGTCTCTGCTCCTGCAGGCTGGAGTGGGGTGGAAGGAAGAGCTTGTGGGTCACGCAACTGTTGATGCGGGACCAGAATCGCAAGCCGGATACACGCTGGTGAGTGAGCGGCCGGTAATTGTCCGAAATCTCATGGAAGAGAAGCGGTTCATCCCCTCGCCTTTGCTGGCGGATCATGGCGTTGTGAGTGGATTGAGTGTGATCATCTCAGGGAAATACCGGCCGTTTGGCGTCCTGGGGGCGCATACATGCCGGGCGCGAAGTTTCACCGCGGACGACGTCAATTTCCTTGAATCTGTGGCTAACATTCTGGCGGCAGCTATCGAACGCCGACGGACAGAGGAAGACCTCCGAAGGTTTAACCGGGCGCTCCGAACGTTGAGTGAATGCAACCTGGCAATGGTGCGGTCGACAACCGAGCAGGAACTTCTGCAAAAGGTCTGCGACATTCTGGTAGACCAGGGTGGCTATCGGATGGCCTGGGCGGGTTATGCTGAACGAGACCCATCCAAAACTGTTCGGCCGGTAGCTGTTGCCGGCGCCGACGAGGGCTATCTTGCGTCTGTGAAAATTACCTGGGCGGACGAAGAGCTGGGCCGTGGACCGACGGGTACGGCGATTCGAACCCGCACACCTTATGTGGTCAGAAACATCATGAACGATGAGCATTTTGTTCCGTGGCGCGAGGACGCTGCACGCCACGGTTACGCTTCCACCACGGCGCTGCCCCTGATTGTTAACGACCAGCCGCTCGGCGTGCTCCGCGTCTATGCTGAAGCGCCTGATGCTTTTGACGAGGAAGAAATCAAGTTGCTGATGGAACTGGCGGGCGACCTTGCATACGGCGTCCAGGCATTGCGCACTCGAACTGAGCGGGCGCAGGCAACAGTGGCTCTTCTCCAGAGCGAGGAAAGGTTCCGGGAAATGGCGGAGAATATCCGCGAGGTACTGTGGATGGTGGATCCCACCCGGACCAAGGTTCTTTATGTGAGTCCAAGGTATGAAGGGGTCTGGGGACGTACGGCACAGGCAATTTTCGAGCAGGGACAAGGCTGGCTGGATGCCATACATCCCGAAGATCGCGGCAGGGTCCGGGCAGCCCTTGGAGGAGACCTTCCCCAGCAGCAGTTTGAGATCGAATTTCGTGTCGTATGGCCGGATGGGTCGGTACACTGGGTTCGCGACCGGTCGTTTCCGATTCGAAACCACAGCGGTGGAATTGAACGCATCGTGGGAATTTCAGAAGACATCACGGAGCGCCGGCTGGCTGGCGAAGCGCTGCTTGAAAGCGAAGAGCGTTATCGCCAGTTGTTCAACGAGATGAACGTCGGATGCGCTCTTCTTGAAGTCATCTGCAACACCCAGGGAACTCCGTGTGACGCGATGTTCGTTGACGTAAACCCGGCTTTTGAACGCATCACAGGGTATGCAAAGGAATCGGTTGCCGAAGCAAGAGTTTCAGAAGTGTTTCCGCAGATTCAGCCCGTCTGGTTTGAGAAGCTCGGCCAGATTGCCTTGACCGGAGAGTCGATCCATTTTGAAGGCTATTCCGACGTTTTCCGAAAATACTTTGATGTAACAGCCTTCCGGCCCCGGCCAGCGCATTTTGCTGTCGTTTTCGCGGATATCACGGAGCGCAAGCAGGCTGAGCAAGGCCTGGAGGAGGCCGAGCGCAAGTATCACAGCATTTTCGAGAACGCGATGGAAGGCATCTTTCAGGTGCGGGAAGATGGCACTTTGCTGACGGCCAATCCTGCCATGGCCCGGATCCTGGGTTATGGCACGACGCAGAAATTCATGGAGCAAGTCCGAAATCTTGACCAGCGCTTGTATATTGAGCCCCGGCGTCCCAGCGGATTCATCCCTCTGCTCAGGCAGCAAGGGGCCATCTCGGAATTTGAGGCGCAGATGCGGCGCGGGGATGGGACTTTGATCTGGGTGATGGGTAGCGCCTATGCGGTCTGTGACGAAGACGGAAAAGTGCTGTATTACGAGGGGACCTTAAGAGACGTCACGGAGCACAAGAAGGCCGAAGAGGTGCTCCGGCGGCTGTCTTCGCAATTACTTCACGCCCAGGATGACGAGCGGCGGCGAATCGCACGCGAGCTCCACGACAGCACCGGGCAGTATCTTTCCGCCCTGTCCATGAATCTTTCCTGGATGAACCAGCCAGCCTGCGAGCTGGACCCCAAAGTCCAGGTGGTAGTCAGGGAGAGCATTGACCTGGTGAAGCGGGCGCTGTCTGAAATCCGCAACTTCTCTTACCTGCTGCACCCCCCCGTGCTGGATGAATATGGTCTCTGCGCCGCCCTTCGGTGGTATGTGCATGGTTTCTCTCAAAGGAGCGGAATCGACGTTGACGTGGACGCTCCGCAGGACCTGCCAAGGCTCCCGCGGCATGTGGAAACGGCCCTGTTCCGGGTTGTCCAGGAGTGCCTGACGAATGTCCACCGGCACTCCGGCAGCAAGTGGGCGGCGATTTCACTGCATCGTAAATCCGGAGGCCTTTTGCTTGAGATCACAGACGAAGGGCACGGAATCTCTTCGGGAACGGAGGACCTGGCAGGAGGCGATGAAAGAATCGGCGTGGGCATCGCCGGCATCAAAGAGCGCATGCGGGAACTGGGTGGGCGGCTGGAAATCAAATCCGACTCGCGCGGTACTACGGTGCGTGTAGGTCTGCCTCTTGAAGTTAAGGAGGTCGCCTGATGAAAAATGTTCGAATCCTGCTGGCGGATGACCATGAAATCGTCCGTCACGGGCTCCGCCGCCTCCTGGAAACGCAGCCGGGCTGGAAAATCTGCGGCGAAGCAGGGTCCGGCCGGGAGGCCCTGGAGAAAACGCTCCAATTGAAGCCTGACGTCGTCATTCTTGACCACAGCATGCCGGAGCTGAGCGGCGCAGAGGCCGCCCGGCAGATTCTGAAGGCGCTGCCGCAGACGGAGATCGTGATTCTGACGATGCACAACTCCGAGCAACTGCTGCGTGAGGTTCTTGAGGCTGGCGTGCATGGCTATGTTCTGAAGTCTGACGCCATGTGCGACATGGTTTCTGCCGTCCGTACGCTCCTCGAGCACAAGCGATACCTGTCTCCGGGAGCCTCAGGCGTGGCCGTGGAGGGCTTCCTGCACCCAAGCGCCGAGCCCGAGTCCGGCCGGTTGACGGCAAGAGAGCGCGAAATCGTACAGCTCCTTACTCAGGGCAAGAGCAATAAAGAAGTGGCCTCAGCACTCGACATCAGCGTGAAAACCGTCGAGGCCCATCGCGCAAATATCATGCATAAACTGAACCTTCCGTCCTTTGCTGACCTGGTCCACTACGCCATCCGCACCGGGATCGTCGCGCCGTAGCACGTAAGAAAAGACTGGAATTATTGGCCGAAAGCATTTTGCGGTGCCAGTCCGCATCGCGGGCGAATCACAGGGTCCAGTTCGGATTTGCGATGTCGCGGAAACCGGAACGCTAGACAAGTGGGGAAAGCAACGTCGTGGCCAACGGAACGAGGGGGCCGCAATTTTTCCGTCATTTCAAAATTCACTCATACCGCAATGCCACCATGGGATCGACCTTCGCCGCGCGGCGGGCGGGGATGTAGCAGGCCAGCAAGGCCACGGCGATCAGAATCAGCGAAGCAACGACAAACGTAACCGGATCGGTTGGACTTACTCCGTAAAGCTGGCTCGCGATGAATCGCGTAAACGCAAGCGAGCCCACCACTCCGAGCACAATCCCTACCACCACCAGCGTTGAGACCTGACCCACTATCATGAAGAGCACATTCAATCGACGGGCGCCGAGCGCCATGCGAATCCCAACTTCGTGCTTTCGCTGGCTGACTGCATATGAAACGGTACCGGCAATACCGGCAGCGGCCAGTACCAGCGCGAGCATGGCAAAAACGCCCACTAGCGTCAGATACAGGCGCTTTTCCGCAACACTCTTCCCGAGCACCTCCCGCATCGTTTCGATCTGAGAAATCGGCGCCTCCGGGTCGACTGAATGGACCGCTTTCTGGACAGCAACAGCGGTCGACCCCGGTGTACTCGTCTTGATTATCAGTGTCCCAGCAAATTCGGCAAAAAAGTGCTGAGTGAATGGGTTGTAAAGTTCAGGTCGTGGCTTGTCCGCCAGTGCAAGGTCTCTGACGCTCCCTACCTCACCCACGATGTGGACAACAGGCGTCGGCTTCGGATAGTGCAGATAGAATACTTTGCCAACAGGATTCTGCCCCGGCCAGTACCGGTCAACGAAAGCTCTGTCCACAATCGCGACAAGTTCGGAATCATGAGTATCCTGGTCTGTAAAGAAGCGGCCACGCAGCAGAGGTATGCCCATCGTATCAAAATATCCCGGGCTCACCGCATGGAAGCCGACACCGAGCTTTCGGTTCTCAGGGACGTTCGACATACCGGGCTGCGCCGGCATCACAACCGTGGCATTGATACCGGTCATCGGGAGCGGAGTTACAAATCCAGCGCCTGCAACTCCTGGAATTGCACTGATCTCCTGAAGGACTTGCTGATACGCGGCAATCTGGCCCTCAGGCTTGGGATATCGATACTTCGGTAGGAGCATTCGCATCGTCAGCATCTCGTGTGGATTGAATCCGGGCTCGACGCCCTCAAGTTTCAAAAAGCTGCGCAACATCAACACTGCTCCAGTAAGCAGAATCGATGACAGCACTACTTCAGCAATGACGAATACACTCTGTGTGTTCCACCGCCCTCTGCGTGGGCTCGCGATCGTGCGTCCTTCTTTAAGAGAATCGACCAAGTCAACTTTTGAGGCATGGAGAGCAGGCGCGAGGCCGAAAACGGCCCCAACCGCCACAGACACAGCCACCGTTGCAGCCAGGATTCGCAGATCAATACCCATCTGCTGGAAGTTGGTTGTGTGAAACCATGGAGGAAGAATTGCGCGTTCCCATCCAACCCCCCAGTAGGCAAGCAGAATTCCTGCCGCCCCGGCGGCCCCACTCAGGATGAGGCATTCGGTCAGCAACTGCCGAATGACACGCGCGCGGCTTGCCCCAATTGCCGCCCGGACGGCAATCTCCTTCTGACGGGTTCTGGCTCGCGCCAGCAGTAGATTGGTCACATTGGAACAGGCGATGGCAAGCAGAAATCCCGCCGCGCCGAAAAGAAACGCCAGAACCGAACGCCAGTGGTCTATTAACTTGTCCATAAGCGGGGTCACCTGAATGCGCCAGTCCGAGTTCTTGCGCGCGCCGGTCGGGTTCACAACCTCGAGAGCTGAAACGCTCAGCGCCGCTCGCGCCTTCTCCTGTGAAATTCCGGGTCGCAATCGTGACCATACGGTCAGGGAGAAATCTCCGGTGGCAGACTTCTGCTTCGCGTCGAAGACCAGTGGAGTCCAGCAACTGGGTTCCATCGCCGCTGAGGAACCAGGCAGGAGGAACCCCGGCGGCATGATCCCTACAATGGTGTGCCCAACGGCATCTAGCGTGATGGATTTGCCGATAGCGCCAGAACGCCCGTTAAACAGTTGCTGCCACAGGTTGTAGCTCAGGAGTAAGGCACGCGTACCATTGGACTCATAATCGGAAGCCTGAAAGCCTCGGCCAATGAGCGGCCGCACGCCGAAAAGTCGAAAGGTCGCCGGAGAAATCTGATTATCGAATACCAGAACCGGTTTGGCGCCGCCAACCAGTGCCTTGCCTTTGAGTTGCCCCAAATTCGCCGCAAACTGCCCTATGCTGCCAGCATGATCGCGCCAGCTTAAGAACACCGGGACCGGAACTCCGTTCCAGCCGGGATCGTTCTTCAGGTCAGCCATGGCAACTTCCACCAGGCTCGAGGGGTTCTTGTAAGGCAGGGCACCGAAGATTGCCGCGTCTGCGAAGCAGAATACAACACAGGTGGCGGCAATCCCCAGCGCTGCAATAGCAATGACTGCCAGGCTGAATCCGGGATTGCGGCGGAGCTGGCGGATGCCGTAGCGAACGTCCTGAAGAAATGTCTCCAGCCAGCGCCATCCCCACTGGTCGCGCGTGACTTCTTTCACCAGCGGAACGTTGCCGAATTCGCGGCGGACGTTTGCTTCGGCTTCGGCAGGGTCCTCGCCCTGTTCGATCCGCTCGCGAATGGCCATAGCCAGGTGCGCGCGAATTTCTTCATCCAGCTCCTGCTCGCGTTCGTCGCGTCGTTTGAAGTGGAAAGGAAACTTCACGACTGTTCCTCTGCCGGTTTCATCACGCCGCCAACGGCCTTTACGAATTCATCCCACCGGGACTGCTCGTTCACCAGGTGTTTCCGTCCCGCGGGCGTCAGCCGGTAGAATTTTGCCCGCTGCTTGTTTTCAGTCAGCGCCCACCCGGATGCAATCCAGCCCTGCTTTTCCATGCGATGAAGGGCCGGGTAAAGTGATCCGGTTTCGACGGTCAGCATGTCGCCTGAGCCTGTCCGGATGGCCCGGCTGATGCCATACCCGTGCTGCGGCCCCCACTGTAGCGTGCGCATGATCAGCATATCGAGTGTCCCTTGCAGCAGCTCAATCCGGTTCTGGTAACGGGTCATTTTAGCCATATGGATGTAGACACTCTACTGCCGTAGAGCTGGCCATGTCAACAGCATTCTGGAGGGAGAACAGGCCTTATCCGATGAGGGGAAGAAGCAAGCGGGCAATGGCGCCGTGCCCGGTGGGACGGTTCTCAAGGGTGAGCGTTCCGCCGTGGGCTTCGGCAATCTGGCGACTAAGGACGAGCCCGATGCCGGCGCCGCCGGGCTTGGTGGTGAAGAACGGGACGAACAGGTTGCCCGGGTTGGCAATGCCGGGACCTTCATCCTCAACCCATACTTCGAGGCTGGAGACGTTCTTCTTCCACCCCACGCCGATACCACTGGCCGTGTCGAGGGATGCTTCTGCGGCATTGCGGACGAGATTGATGAGGAGTTGGTCAAGCTGGTCGGCGTCAGCGCGAACCGTGAGCGTGGGACCCGGAACAAGTGTGACAGGGACCCGCGTTTCCATCGCGATCACGCGCCGCACCCAGGCGTCGATCTCAACAGGCCGCAATTTGGGTTTGGGCAGTTTGGCGAGTGTGGCATAGGCGCGCGTAAACCGGCTGAGCGATTCCGCACGTCCGCTGATCACCTGCAAGCCGCTCCTGACGTCCTCTTGCCAGTCGGGCGGGGGCTGTTCACGCCCAAGCAGATGTTCCAGGCTTTCGGCGATCGATTTGATGGGAGCCAGCGAGTTGTTAATCTCGTGGCCCAGGACGCGCACCAACCGCTGCCAGGCTTGCAACTCTTCTTCCCGCAACGCTCGGCGAAGATCGGTGATGACCAGGAGCTCCATGGGAAGCCCGCTCTGGCGGAAGCTGCTGCGGCTGATTCCCCAGCGGCCCGATGCGTCCTGGGCTCCCGGAAAAGACAGCTGCAGGGTCCGCTCAATCCGGCGTGGCTCGCCCTTCAGGCAGTGTTCAAGGCGCAGTTCCG
>DATLWV010000220.1:0-66836 GCA_035576145.1 Terriglobia bacterium | reverse complement strand
CCAAACACCTCAAAAGAAAGGGTCAACAGCACTAAGGCGCTCGGGATTGCCAGCCAGATCCGGAAAGCTCTTTGTCGGTTGGAAAAGCAGTCAATAAAACCCATCACATTTGTCAAAGCTGGTATTCTACCCGCAAAAGCTTTCTTGACGCGCATGAATTTGTTAAGATAATGCGGGAACTTTACTTGGATGCTTGAAAGGGGTTTCCAGTCGCAGTGAAATGTCCTAAGTGCGGGTTTATCACCTTTCCGGGATATGAGCAGTGTAAGAAGTGCGGGCATCAGTTCACCCAAGTGAACGGCAAGGCTGAGGGCATTCCGCCGCTGTTCCACCATCTTAAAAACGCGTCAAAAGCTCCAGTTGAGCCGGAACCCGAATCTCCGCTGGACCAGATGGAACTGGGCAAAGAGGAAACCGGAGACCTGGATGTAGAACTGGCACCGCAGGCTCCGCCTCCCGACCCGATTGAACCCGAAGCGAAAGAACCGGTCGAACCGACTCCGGAAGGACAGGGCGCCTCTCCCTGGCAAAGCAACCTTGCGGATCGCGTGCAGGAGTATCGTCAGCGGCGCGCCCGACTTCATCAGGAAGAGGAAAACCGGCGCAATCCTCTTAATCTGGATTTCGGCCCACCGACAAAACCGGAAGAGGTCCGGCATCACATCATCGAGTTCCCTTCCGTGGAGGCTTCGGGAAAGCGGCCGAAGCCCGAAGTGAGGTCCGCTCCTCCTTCCTTTGGCATGGGCAGCTTTGAATCGGCCTTCCTTGAAGATGGTGAGTTGCCGGTTCATCCACCTCCACCCCCGCCACCCCCAGCCCCACGCCCGGAGACGGGGCCGTTAGAGATTGAACTCGGACCTTCAGGGGATTCCTCCGGATCCACAGGAGAAGACGAGCATGCCTCCGTCGCCATCGCTCAAATGGCCATGCGATTTTATGCTGCCGTGATTGATGCTCTTGTGTTGTTGGCAGGAGCAGGTTTGTACGCGCTTATTTTCTGGCAAGTTGGCGGGAAATTTTCCTTCGGACCGCTGCAAATCAGCACGACCGCCCTTATCGCCGCATTTTTTGTCCTGCTTTATTTTACAGGATGTACGGCACTGACCTCTTCCACGCCCGGGCTGATGTGGGCCGGGCTCGAGGTGATTACTTTCGAAGGCAATCCGCCCAGGTTTTCCGACTGCCTATGGCGCGGGTTCGGTTATGTGGTTTCAATGTCGGCCCTGATGCTGGGGTTCATTTGGGCAGCGGTAGACGCCGAGGGGCTCACCTGGCATGACCGGATGTCCAGAACCTTCATTGTCCCCGCGCATCGCTTTTAATTAACCAACGCTTTCAGCAATCTGAACAGTGGATGCCATCTCCTAGCTGAAGGTGGGATTTCTTGCCGGGCCGTTACTCCAGCAACAGGCGGGAATAAACCTGCGGGTCGACGTTTCCACCGCTCACCACGCAACAGACGGTCTGGCCTGCGAATGTTTCCGGGTCGCTGAGCATTGCCCCGATTGCAAGCGCGCCGGTCGGTTCCACCTTCAAATTCGCCAGGCTGAAGAGCACACGCAAACCTTCAGCGATTTTCCCCTCCGGGACCTCCACAATCTTCTGCAGGCCGGTTTTGAGAATCTCCCAGTTGCGGTCGCCCAGACAAAGTGTCCGCGCTCCGTCGGCAATGGTTTGGGGTTCGCTTTCGTTGGAAACAATCCGGCCCTCTCGCAGCGAACGTGCAGCATCGTTTGCCAGCAGCGGCTCCGCGCCAATAACAGGGACGGGGTTATTTGCTCCCCGAAGTCCCACCACAACCCCTGACGCCAGTCCGCCGCCGCCCACTGGCACAACCACGCTGTCAAAGTCATATTCCAGCGCGGCCAGCTCCCTTCCCAGACTGCTGTTCCCTTCAATCACAAAAGGATCATCGTACGGGCTGGCTACATAGGCCTCAGGATGCTCCTTCGCCAGTTCCCAAACCCGGTCCCAGCGCGATTTGACCGTCACGTCAATCAGTTCAACCTTGCCCCCAAATCCCCGCACGGCATCCACTTTCACCTGGGCCGAAGTGGATGGCATCATCACCACGCACGACTTGCCAAGCAACTGGCACGCGTACGCGAGCGCCTGCCCGAAGTTTCCGGACGAGGCCGTGAGGAAAAGGTCCGCCTCGGCGCGCATCACCACGTTGTACGCTGCGCGAAATTTGAAGCTGCCAGTATGCTGGAAGGCTTCGCTGGCCAGAACAACCCTGGCTCCCAATGCGCTCGACAGCCGCCTGGATTCAATGATCGTGGTCTTGCAGATTTGCGCCTCCAGCGCCTCCCGCCGGTTATCTTTCGTCTTCAAAATCCACCCTCCCTGTCAGCAAAAGCTGCCTGCTGTCCAGCAGCCTTGAGATCAGCCTACTGTGCTGGTGCATTGCAGCCAGTTTCAGGATATCAATTTTCACCTTGTAACGCTGGACAGTCTTCGCCAAAAGGGGAAACCAGAAATATCCCGCACTTCAGGACCATTCTTTGCCGAGCCTCCGCTGCGTTTCGGGCTTAAACTGGTAATCGGGGTAGAAGAATGAGCAAGGGCCGGTTTGTTAATCACAAGCTCGGCAAGCGAACCGACAGGAAATCCCAGTTACTCAAGGCGCACCTCAAAGTCCAGCGGTTGCCAATGCGACCAAACCGGACGATGAAACCCGCCGACTCTAAAGGCCCGTCGCGCTGAACGCTCCGAAGGCAAACACCCCAACTCGTTGACACAACATTCCAATCAACGCTAAAATAGCTTGTTTTCTGTCAACAACATTGAGGTGACTGTACATGTATGCGATTATTCGGACCGGCGGAAAGCAGTATAGAGTATCGCCGGGAGACGTGGTGCGGGTCGAGAGGCTTCCGGGTGAGCCGGGCGCTGGCGTGGAATTCAACCACGTTTTTGCCGTGCGCAAGAAGGTGCTGGTGGTGGGTACGCCGCTCGTGGAAAACGCCAAAGTGACGGCGACCATACTTGCCAATGACCGTGCAAGCAAAGTCCGCGTGTTGAAGTACAAGAGGAAAAAGCAATACCGCCGGACGATAGGCCACCGGCAGAATTACAGCGAAGTCCGGATCAACGAAATCGTCGTCCCTTAATCCGGGGGCCGGAGCGAGAACACAAACGAGGCATTTGGAATGGCACATAAAAAAGGGTTAGGCAGTTCAAGAAACGGCCGGGATTCCAACGCACAGCGGCTTGGCGTCAAGCGGTTTGACGGGCAGACGGTCACGGGCGGATCGATCCTGGTCCGCCAGCGCGGCACTAAGTTGAAGCCTGGAGACAACGTGGGAATCGGCAAGGACGACACGCTTTTTGCCAAGGTCTCCGGCATCGTCAAGTTTGAAGACAAAGGCCGCGCGGGCCGTTTTGTCAGCATCCTAATCCCGTCAGCCAATTGAATCCTGTACGCGGTGGGTAGCTCCTGTAAGGCGCGGGCTTCCTCACCGCGTTTCCTGTTTCAGGCATCAACAAGCGACTCTGAACTTCCTGCTCGCCTGACGGCCAGGTGCGGGGTATTCTTGTCCCTGAAGCCAGGGAAGGTTTCCTGATGTTTGTCGATGAAGCCCGAATCCATGTTGCGGCCGGAGGCGGCGGAAACGGCTGTGTCGCTTTCCGCAGGGAGAAGTATGTCCCTCGCGGCGGCCCCAGCGGCGGTGACGGCGGCAACGGCGGCAGCGTCTACCTGGAATCCACGGCACACCTCAATACCCTGTTGAAATTCCGCTTCAACAAAGAGTTCCGGGCACGGCGCGCCGGGCATGGCGAAGGTTCCAACCGTCACGGCAAGAACAGCGAAGACATGGTCATCCAGGTTCCCGTGGGGACGGTGGTTTATGAGGACGCTTCCAGCGAAAAACTGGCTGATCTTGCCGCCGAGGGAAAGCGATTCCTGGTGGCGAAAGGCGGGCGGGGCGGACGCGGCAATGCCCGCTTTGCCACCGCCACCAACCAGGCCCCACGCAGGGCCGACCCCGGATCTCCGGGTGAGGAACGCGATTTGCGGCTGGAGCTGAAACTTCTGGCAGACGTTGGCCTGGTGGGCTTCCCCAACGTCGGAAAGTCCACCTTGATTTCGCGGCTAAGCGCCGCACGGCCGCGCATTGCCGACTACCCATTCACGACGCTCGAACCCTCACTGGGCGTGGTTGCCGTCGACGAGGAAGACTCCTTTGTGATGGCGGACATCCCTGGCCTGATCGCCGGCGCACATGAAGGAAAGGGCCTGGGGGACCGTTTCCTCAAGCATGTGGAGCGCACCCGCCTGCTGCTTCATCTCATTGATGTAGCCGAGTTTTCAGGCCGCGACCCGGTCGAGGACTATCACGTCATCGTCAAAGAGCTGGAAAACTTCAGCCCGGTAGTTGCCAGAAAGCCGATGCTGATGGTAGCTTCTCGTGTTGACGCTGCCGGGGACAGCAATCGTCTGTTCGCGCTCAGGGAGTTTTGCCGGGGACAGAAACGCCCACTTTACGAGATTTCCTCCGTAACCGGCGAGGGTCTCGAAGAGCTGAAGCGTGTGACGTGGGCCATGCTGCAGGAAGTTCCCCGGCTCAGCGTTCCCGAGAACGCTGTTTCTGAAACGTGAGATCTGTGATCTGGAATTGAGACCTTGGCCCGACGGCAGGCAGGACTGACGACCGCGTGAAAATTGCGATATTTGGTGGAACCTTCGACCCGATTCACTCCGGCCACATGCAGGCGGCTAAGGCGGCCGCCCGGCGACTCCAGCTGAACAAGGTATTATTTGTCCCAACCGGATGCCCGCCCCATAAGACTTCCAACGGCCTTACCGATTACCATCACCGTTATGCCATGGTGGCGCTGGCCTGCGCGGAGGATTCACGGTTTATTCCCTCCACGCTGGAATCTCCGGATTTGCACCCCGGCCCGCATTACTCGGTTGACACGGTGCGACGCGCAAGGCGCATGCTGAAGTCCGGCGATAGTATCTACTTCCTCATCGGCCTCGACGCCTTGCTCGACCTGCACCACTGGAAGCATTTTCGTCAATTGCTTGACTTGACGGATTTTATTGTTGTGTCGCGGCCGGGATTCGAGATCCGGGAAGTGGAAAAGGCCCTGCCGCGCGCTATGCTCGACCGACGGCCACGGAAAGACTCACACCAGATCCGTTTGCGGCACACCACGGTGTATATTCTGCCGGATGTCGAGGTTCCGGTGGCGTCCACGGACTTGCGCCAGGCCATTCAGCAGAAGAAGGACATTAAGGGCATGGTGCCTCCCATGGTCGAACAATATATACTGAAACAGGGGCTGTACCAGGCAGCCACTCGCTCCACGGAGGAAAATGACGGCGAACTTGCGTGAGGCCATCCGCGCCGCCCAGGACCGGAAGGCGGTGAACCTGACCGTGCTCGACGTTGGCAAAATCTGTTCATTTGCGGATTACTTTGTGATTTGCACAGGAACTTCAACACGCCACACGCGCGCGATTTCCGACGCCATCCAGGAGCAGATGAAAAAGAAATGGGACCTGATCCCGGCGCACCTGGAAGGCTATACGCAGTCGGAGTGGATCCTGATGGATTACTTCGATTTCGTCGTACACATTTTTTCGGAGAGGGCCCGCGAGTTCTACAATCTTGAAAGGCTCTGGAAGGCGGCCCCGCGGGTCACGTTACCCAAGGGCTGAAAACCGAGGCAAGACTGATTTGTTCCGGCAGCCTTGGACAACTCACTTACTCGCGGCATCCAATGGGCAGGCGTTATGCGCATTCGAGTGTTTTGGGAGGGAAAAACAAAAGACCCGCACCTGCGCGCGCTGGTCGCGGATTACAGGGATCGCATCGCCAAGTTCACCGACATTGCGATTGAAGAGTTGCCCGAAGCCAGAAAGCCCCGGAGCCGGAGCGTTAAAAAGGCATCGCCGGTCGAAACACGGATGCTGGAAAAAATGGCGAAGTGTACGCGGGTCTTTCTGGACCCAGAGGGCGCCGAGTGGACGTCAAGAGAATTTGCACTCTGGCTGGGCGACCAGGGAGTGCACGGGACGCGAGAAATAGCGTTTGTGGTGGGTGCGGCGGACGGGTTTTCCCCAGCGTTCCGGCAACATGCCAACGTTCTTCTCTCGCTTTCCCGAATGACCCTGACGCATGACTGGACTCGGGCCATGTTGCTGGAGCAGATTTACCGGGCATTTACCATCCTGCGAGGCTTTCCTTACGCCCGATGAGCAGAATCTGACTTAGTAGCGGCGGCTTCACGCCGCCATGTGGTGGGCCTGCCTAGGCGGGATCGTCGCTACTCCAATACCAGGAAAGGGTTTGCGTTGCCTGAGGCAAGAAAAGGACTGATCATCGTTTTTACCGGTCCCGGCAAGGGGAAGACCACAGCAGCCCTGGGCACGGCTTTTCGGGCCATCGGGCAGGGGCTGAAGGTATTGATGGTACAATTCATCAAAGGATCCTGGCATTACGGAGAACTGGACACCTGCCGGATGCTGGGAGAGGACAGGGTCAAGATTCTTCCGATGGGTCGAGGTTTCGTCAAAGTCGGCGTGGAAAAGCCGGACCCGGAAGACGTTCGGATGGTGGAGGAAGCCTGGCAATTTGCAAGCCAGGCCATAACGGGTGGAGAATACGACCTGGTGATCATGGACGAAATAAATTACGCGATCAGTTACAAGATGCTCGATCCCGCCAAAGTGGTGGAAACTTTGAAGCGGAAGCCTGAGATGGTTCACGTGATCCTGACCGGACGCAACGCCCACGCTTCCATTATTGAGTGCGCTGACCTGGTGACGGAGATGCGCGAAGTTAAGCACCCGTATCAGAAAGGTATCGTCGCCCAACGAGGAATCGAATACTGAACCGGGCACGCCGCCGGAGGAAATCCGGTTACCGGCGTGCGAGGAATCGGACATTTCATGACATGGTTTCGAAAAGAGAAGAAGCCGCTTGAAACGCCTACGGCCGAAAAGCGCGCCCAGACGGAAGGCTTGTGGACCAAGTGCGAGTCTTGCAAGCGCATCCTCTGGAAAAAGGATATCGAACAGAACCTGCTCTGCTGCCCCAAATGCAATTTCCACTTCAAAATGACATCTGAGGCCCGCCTGGCAATGCTGTTTGACAACGGCAAGTACATTGAGCACGACGAGGCCATGAGCTCGCCCGACCCGCTGGAATTTGTGGACAGAAAAACCTATCGTGACCGCCTGACAGCCGCTCAAATTGTGACCGGCGCCAAGGACGCTGTCCGCGTCGGCGAGGGCAGCCTGGATGGCAGGCCGTTGATCGCCTGCGCCATGGAGTTCCGCTTTATCGGCGGAAGCATGGGCGCGGTGGTGGGAGAAAAAATCACGCGGGCCATCGACCGGTGTATCGAGAAAAAGCTGCCGCTGGTGATCGTATCCTGCTCCGGTGGGGCACGTATGATGGAAGGCACCATCAGCCTGATGCAACTGGCAAAAATCAGTGCCGCGCTTGCCCGCTTTGATGAGGTGCAGAAACCTTTCATCTCTGTTCTGACCAACCCCACTACCGGCGGCACCACGGCCAGTTTTGCCATGCTCGGCGACCTGAACATCGCTGAGCCAGGCGCGCTGATCGGTTTCGCAGGCCCACGCGTGATTGAGCAGACCATCCGCCAGAAACTGCCCGACGGTTTCCAGACAGCCGAGTTTCTGCTGGAACACGGAATGCTCGACGCCATCGTTCCGCGAACCGAGATGAAGGCATACCTCGCAAAGACACTGGATTTTATGGGAGCATGGAATTCCTCCACACCCCGCAAATGATCGAGCCGATCTCATCCCAAGTCGCCATTCCTTTTGACGAATGCCTGAGAATCCTCTGGGATCGCGGCCAAGAACTGCACGGCAGAAAGTTTGACCTGGACGCCATCCGCGTGATCCTTGCCGCCCTGGGCAATCCGGAACGCCGCTATCCCACCGCCATCGTGGCGGGAACCAACGGCAAAGGGTCAACTTCCGCCATGCTTGCGGCCATTCTCCGGAGTGCCGGCTACCGCACCGGGATCTACACTTCGCCGCATCTCATTCGCGTCAATGAGCGAATTCGCATCAACAGTCAGGAGATTTCAGACGACGAGTTTGCGGCCGCTTTTACCGGGGTTCACTACGTTGTGGAAAAACTGATCGGGGCCGGGGTATTGTCCCAGTACCCCAGCTTCTTTGAATATCTGACAGCAGTGGCTTTCCAGCACTTTGCGCAAGCGGCGGCGGATTTTGCCGTCCTCGAAGTCGGAATGGGAGGCCGCCTTGATGCGACCAACGTCACAGACGCCTCCGTCGCCATCATCACCAACGTCGATCTGGACCACCAGGAATTTCTGGGAAACACGCTTGCAGCCATTGCCGCGGAAAAGGCAGGCGTCATCAAGCCGGGCAGGCCGGTGGTCTCGGGGTGTGAGCATCCTGAGGTGCGCGAAGTCATCCGGCAGAAATGCCAGGATGCCGGAGTTGAACTGATTGAAACCGGAGGCATTGAGGCCGCACATAATCTTTTCCATCTGGATGGCCGCTACAGTTTCGATCTGCAATTGGACGGACTTCGTCTTCCGGGGGTCTCGCTTCAGATGTCGGGAAGATTCCAGGTGAAAAATGCTGTCACGGCCGCGACCGCAGCCTGGCAACTGGCCCGCGCGGGCTATAAGGTTCCGCCGGAAGCTATCAGCGAAGGTTTGCAAACCTCCGCCTGGCCCGGCCGGCTGGAAACCATACGGCAGCGCCCGCTCATTGTGTTGGATGGCGCTCACAATCCAGCCGCTGCCCGCGAAGTGGCCGAATTTGTCCGCCGGCATTTTGAGGGGCGAACTGTCCGCCTGGTTTATGCCAGTATGCGTGACAAAGCCATCGGCGAAATCAGCAGCCTCCTTTTCCCGCTGGCGCACGCTGTGTATCTCACCCGGCCCGGGCTTGATCGTGCCGCCCCGCCGGAAGCGATTCTTGAGGCGGCAGTAGCCTTGCCCCGCCAAACTGTGATCGAGCCGGACCCGGTGCGCGCCCTCGAGCAGGCAGTCTATTCTTCCCTGCCCGAAGACGTGGTCGTGGTGGCCGGATCCCTGTTCCTGGTGGGCGCCGTCAAGAAAGCAGTTCTTGACAGACGGCTCGCGCCGGAAAATCTGGCGCCGCCGGAAGTCCTTTCGGAACTCTACTGATCTCATCATGGATTCCAGTTCGCCGACGCCCGTTCTCGAATCGTCCAGCGAAGGGCGGCTGCGGAATTTTCTCAGCTATGCCCGCTCGCTGGTGTTCACAGACCTTCTGATCTATCTTTACACGGCGGTTTGTGGAACTTTCTCCATCTGCGGCTCCTTCTTTGACGCCCACGGCCGATGGCAGCACGGATGCGCCCGCACGTGGTCATGGCTGATCCTCAAGACCAGCAGGGTTCGCCTCAGAGTGGAGGGCCTCGACAACGTCGATCCTCATCAGACGGTCATCTTCTGCTCCAACCATCCAAGCGCTATGGATATTCCCATTCTTTTCGCCAGCCTGCCCGTGCAGTTCCGCTTCCTGGCCAAGCGCGTGCTGTTCCACGTCCCGTTTCTCGGCTGGCACCTGCGGCGCTCCGGGCACATTCCCGTTGACCGTGGACGCCCGCGCGAGGCGCTGAAGGGATTCGACCAGGCCGCCAAAAGGATCAAGGAAGGCCGTCCGGTGGTGGTGTTTCCTGAAGGCAGCCGCAGCCGTACCAGCGAAATGCTTCCCTTCAAGAGTGGAACGTTCTACCTGGCTATCCTTTCCGGAGTCCCACTCGTGCCCATCACGCTGATCGGTTCCCGGGAAGTACTGGAACCAGACTCTCTTCACATCCGACCCGGTCGTGTGCGAGTAATCATCCACAAGGCCGTTTCAACCTCCGGCCTCACAGTTCACGATGCAAGCGATCTCTCGAAGCGCGTACGGGAAGTGATTGTATCGGGGTTGGAGGGTGCAAAGGATTAGCGGCGCCGAGGCAGTCTGGGCCATATCATGATTCTGAACTGGGGGCGACGACAGACCTGCGCCCCTCTGGATCCCGAAAAGCATCAACACAGAGGCTAAGAGGAACTCTGCGCAATCTGTGTGAAAGCTTTTTATTCACATAGAACACAGAGAAAAGATGCGGATAAGAAAACCTTCTCATAGTTGCAAGTACCCCCTGCGGCAGTGTGGGTATGAGTTTTGGCTTCGTCTAAAATAACTATAGATGCTACGCAAGCATCAAACCTGCAATGAGAATCAGTCTTGAGAATCAGGTTGCGGTGGTCACAGGAGGCTCGCGCGGAATTGGCGCGGCCACCGTCAAGCTGTTTGCTGAAGCCGGCTGCAACGTGGTGTTCAATTATCTGCTATCAACCAAAGCAGCGCATGAACTCGAGAAGGCTTGCACTAAGATGCCAGGTTCCGTGACGTCAGTCCGCGCCGACGTTTCGAAAATGGCAGACGCCAGAAGGCTGATCGATACCGCGGCCCATCGCCTCGGACGGCTTGACATCCTGGTGGCGAACGCCGGCATCTGGACAGCCGATCCGCAGCGGATCGACAAAATAACCGAGCGCGAATGGGACAAGATGGTGGCCGTCAATCTGAAAGGTGTTTATGCGGTCATCCGCTGCGCCGTGCCACATATGATTTCACAAAACAGAGGGCGCATCATCGCGGTCTCTTCCACCGCCGGGCAACGCGGCGAAGCCTTCCACACGCACTACGGAGCAGCCAAGGGCGGCGTGATCAGCCTGGTTAAAGGCCTTTCTGCTGAACTGGCCCCGCACAACATTCTGGTGAACGCCGTGGCGCCCGGCTGGGTTATTACTGACATGGCAAAGCCGGTCCTTCGCAAATCCTCGGAGAAGCGTAAAGCGACAAATTCAATTCCGCTTCGCCGTTTCGGGAGGCCGGAAGAAATCGCCATGCCAATTCTCTTTCTGGCCTCAGATATGTCAACCTATATGACAGGAGAAATCATCAATATCAATGGAGGGAACGTCCTCTGTGGGTAAGAAAGATAGAGTTGTTCTGGCAACCATCGTCTGCGCGGCCTTCATTTACACTCTCGCCCTATCAACGCCGACCAGCCTATTAAGCGCGCAGCAGGCCCCGGCACAGACATCGTCAACCGCGTTGCCTTCGCGCATCAGCCCCAAGGCACAGCAACTCCTCGACCAGGCGATCCAGGCGCTGGGAGGCCCGGCGTTCATGAACTACAAGAATATTTCGAGTTCGGGGCGCGTGTTCGGCTTCACCCGTGGCGAGATGGCCGGCGTCCAGCCTTACAAGAGCATCTACGAGCCACCGGACAAGCGCCGCTTCTCCTACGGCAAGAGCAAGCCCGTGACGCTGATCAACAACGGTGATGAGGCCTGGGAACTCGACCAGTACGGCCTGGTTCACCAACTTCCCGAGCAGGTCCGGCAGTGGAAAATCGCCAACCATTACAGTCTGGACAACCTTCTGCGTTCAATCGTCAAGGAGAGCGGTGTGCTGGTCCTGGACCATGGAGTGGATTTCATCGCCAATCAGCCTGCTTACGTCATCGACATTACTGACGCCCAGAACGTCCAGCTCCACCTCTATCTTCGCAAGGACAATTACCTTCCTCTGCGCGTCACGTACCGCGTTCAGAACTCCCGCACACAGGACTGGGACGATTATGTCGACGATTACAGCGACTACCAGCGCTTCGACGGCATTATGACCCCCATGAATATTGGCCGAAGCCTGAATGGCGAGCGGATCGGAGCGGTCTACAGGAACAAGGCCAGCTACAACGTGACCATCCCCACAAACTATTTCCAGCCCTCCCAATGAGAGACATCCCCTTCTGCTATAATGACGAACGGAGGACATTTGGCACGCCAACGGGCAATCAGATCCACCACAATTCTTTGCATTCGCCGCAACGGCAGCCTGGTGATGGGCGGTGACGGCCAGGTCACGATGGGTGAAAGCGTGATCAAGCATAAGGCCAAGAAGATCCGCAGGCTCTACAGCGACAAGGTGCTGGCCGGGTTTGCCGGCAGCACGGCAGACGCGCTCTCGCTGTTTTCGCGCTTCGAACAAAAGCTCGAAGAGTACCACGGCAACCTCAGCCGGGCAGTTGTGGAACTGGCCAAGGAATGGAGAACGGACCGCGCCCTGCGCCATCTGGAAGCCCTGCTGGTGGTTGCCGACAAGAAGGCCACTTATCTAGTCAGCGGCAATGGCGACGTCATCGAGCCTGATGACGGCATTGTTGCCATCGGCTCGGGCGGACCCTATGCGGTCTCTGCTGCCCGCGCCCTTGCGAGACACACCAAGATGACCGCCCGGGAAATCGTTGAGGAAGCGATGCAAATCGCAGGGCAGATCTGCATTTTCACCAACGAAGAAAGCACCATCGAGGAGCTATAGTGCTCCCGGACTCTGGGGACTTTGGAATGGTTTTCTATTTGCCTGAAAATATTGAAACGGCCACCATGCTCGACGAGTTGACGCCGCGCCAGATTGTTGGGGAACTCGACAAGCACGTGGTGGGACAGAAAGACGCCAAGCGTGCCGTGGCCATAGCCCTGCGCAACCGCATGCGGCGCCAGAAACTTTCGGCCGAACTGGCGGAAGAGATCCTGCCCAAGAACATCATTATGATCGGGCCTACAGGAGTGGGCAAGACCGAAATCGCACGCCGGCTGGCGCGCCTGGCTAATTCCCCCTTCATCAAGGTGGAAGCTTCGCGTTTCACAGAAGTGGGCTACGTCGGCCGCGATGTGGAGTCGATGGTCCGCGACCTGGTCGAAATTTCCATCGACATGGTGCGCGAGGAAAAGATTGACGAAGTCGCGGAAAAGGCCGAAACCAACGCCGAAGAACGCCTGCTGGACCTTCTGCTGCCGCCGCCCACGCCTCCGCGCGGTGACAAAACCCAGCCCGATGATGGCTACCGAACGGCCCTGGAGCAGTTCAAGCGCACCCGCGAAAAGCTGCGGGCGCAGCTCCGCGAAGGCAAGCTGGATGATCGCCAGGTGGAGATCGAAACCCGGGAAAAGAGCTTCCCCGCTTTTGAAATCATCTCCTCGCAGGGCATTGAGGAGATGGACATCAACATCAAGGACATGCTCCCCGGACTGTTCGGCCAGCGCAGCAAGAAGCGCCGCATGCCAGTCTCGGAAGCCATGGAATACCTGATCCAGGAAGAGGAGAACAGGCTCATCGACATGGACCAGGTAACGCGCACCGCTGTGGAGCGAGCCGAGCAATCCGGCATCATCTTTCTCGATGAAATTGACAAAATCGCCGGGCGCGAGCGCGGGGCTGGCCCGGACGTCAGCCGCGAAGGCGTGCAGCGCGACATCCTGCCCATCGTGGAAGGCACCACGGTCAACACGCGGTACGGCATGGTGCGCACGGACCACATTCTGTTTATCGCCGCCGGAGCTTTTCACGTCAGCAAGCCATCGGATCTGATTCCCGAGCTTCAGGGCCGCTTCCCCATCCGCGTCGAACTCAAATCGCTGAACGTGGACGATTTTGTCCGCATCCTTAAGGAACCGAAGAGCGCGCTGGTCAAACAGTACGTGGCGCTGCTTGAAACCGAGGGCATCAAGCTTTCATTCACCGACGACGCGCTTGACGAAATCGCCAATTTCGCCGCCAAGGTGAATGACCAGACGGAAAACATCGGGGCGCGGCGGTTGCACACCATCATGGAAAGGCTTCTGGACGAGATCTCATTTGAGGGCCCTGACCTGAAAAAGAAGACCATGCGGATCGATGGCGCTTACGTCAAAAAGCAGCTCGCCGAAATTGTGAAGGACCAGGACCTCAGCCGCTACATTCTGTGAACTTTCAATTGCGAACGCCCGATTCCGGCGGTGACCCCGCCCCAAACATAATCTGTACAATCAGACCGCTTCTTCGGCAGCGGTGGTTCAGTCTCTTTCGTGCGATATCGCCGCTGGCAGTAGCGTTGGTTTTTGCAGCATGCGGTGTGCAGTCGCCGCCCGAGCCTCCACGGGTTGAGGTCCCCCAGCAGATCAAGGATCTCGCCACAGATCAGGTCGGCCGGACGCTCCACCTCACTTTCACAATGCCTACGCTCGCTACAGACGGCGAACTTCTCAACAAGGCAGTGGAAGTTGACATTTTTCGCACCATTTCGGCCGCGCAGCAACCCGCACATCCCGACTCGAGTGGCAAGCCCTGGATATCGCTCACCCCGAAGGAACTTACCACCTACACGCACGCCGGAAAGGTGGATTACCCTCTCCAGATTCCTTCCCAGGACTTTCAGCAGCAGGTTGGCTCAACTTTCTCCTTTTCAGTGATTGGGCTGACGCGCGGCTTCCGAGGACACCCGCGCAGGAGCGTGCCTTCAAACATCGCCCAGGCGACTCTGCTGGATGTTGCCGCCCCGGTCGAGAACCTCGTTGTGAAACCCACCCAGGACGCCTTGCTGCTCACCTGGGACAAACCGGGCGAAACGCTCACCGGTGCTCCACCCTCGCACGTTTCCGGCTATCGGGTGTATCACAGCGCCTCCGGCAAGCCGGGTTCCTTCGAACTGCTCGGCGAGCCCTCTTCAAACCACTTCGAGGACATGAATTTCGAATTTGGCCGGGAATACTTTTTCCGCGTCCGTTCCGTAACAACTCTTGGCACGGAAGCCGCGGAAAGCGAGCCTTCCGCGCCGGTCAGCATCACGCCGCGCGATGTTTTCCCGCCGCCCGTCCCCACGGGCCTCGCTGCGGTGAATACCGCGGGCGCAGTCGATCTGTTGTGGAACGCAAGTTCGGGTAACGACCTGGCCGGCTACAACGTTTACCGCGCCACCGACGGCGGGCCCTTCGAACGCATCAACAAGGAACTTGCACCCACGCCGATTTACCATGACGCCACGGTTTCTCCCGGGCGTGGCTACGAATACGCAGTGACGGCGGTCGATCTTACGGGCAATGAGAGCGAACGCTCGGCGCCGGCGAGCGTCACCACGCCTCCTCCCGGCACCCAGTGATCAGGCTGGAACGCGCCGCTGAACACAAAATGGTATAATTCCGCCGGAACGAGGAGCGGCATCCGCCCCCGTAGGATTTTGGGAGTAAAGTTCTTGCTGGGGAAAGCATACCGGCACTGGAAGAGGTCAAATCGGCGGTGAAGACCTGGTCGCCACTTGAGATCGGACTGGCAGCAGGCGCGGTGGTGGTTCTCATCAGTGCCGTTGCCTTCGCTTATTTCCGGTTTCGCCGAAAAAAGGATCCCGCGGAAATTGAAAGGCTCCGCCGATTGTGGCTGGGCCGCACCGGTCGCATCACCACCGGAGAGGTCACCGGGCTGGTTGAGCCGGAACGTGGCAACACCGCGCTGTTGCTGGTTTACCGCTATGACATTGCTGGCGTCACTTATGAAGTGACGCAGGATGTTTCTACAATGCCCACGGTTGCCGCTGCCGCCCGTCACCTGATCGGGAAAGGTATCAACGTGAAGTATGAAATGAAGCATCCCAGCAACTCCATCGCCGCATGCGAGGTGTGGTCGGGAATACGTAGCATCACCGTCGGCGAGCCGGAAGGCGATCGCACACTTACGGCTTCTACTGCGACGACGAAGAAGCCGTGAGGAAGAACCTGGCGGCGGACTGCGAACACCGGTTCTTCTCTAAGTAAATGTCGAAACCCCGAGGGCGCCTTTGCGACCTTGAATTCAGAGGGTTATCATTTGAAACTTGAAGAAAAGCTTGAAGAACTGCGCAGGCGTCGCGCGCTGGCAGAAGCCGGAGGCGGAGACGAGCGCCGTGCCAAACAGCACGCGGAAGGCAAGCTTTCAGCCCGCGAGCGCCTGGAGCTTCTGTTTGACGAAGCCACGTTTGAAGAGGTCGGCGAATTCGTTGAACACAACTGCCGCGACTTCGGCATGGAAGCCCAGCGCATCCCGGGCGATGGTGTCGTTACCGGTTACGGCCTCATCAACAACCGCCTGGCCTACGCCTTTGCCCAGGATTTCACGGTTTTCGGAGGCTCGCTCAGCGAAGCCAATGCCGCCAAGATCTGCAAGATTATGGACCTGTCGCTGAAAGTGGGGGCCCCGCTCATCGGCCTCAACGATTCTGGCGGCGCGCGCATCCAGGAAGGAGTTGCCTCGCTCGCAGGCTATGCAGACATTTTTCTGCGCAATACGCTGGCTTCGGGCGTGGTGCCGCAGATATCCGCCATCATGGGACCATGCGCCGGCGGCGCGGTCTATTCACCCGCCATCACCGATTTCGTCCTGATGGTTGAAAATTCCAGCTACATGTTTGTTACCGGCCCCGACGTCATCCGAACCGTGATGCACGAGGACGTCACCAAGGAGGACCTGGGCGGGCCGCGCACTCACAGCTCCACCAGTGGCGTTTCCCATTTTGTCACCCGCGACGATCCCGAGTGCCTGGCGCTGGTGCGTGAGATGCTTTCCTTCATGCCCCAAAACAACCGCGAGGACGCGCCTTTTGTCGAATCAAACGATTCCGTGGACCGCCGCGATCCCGAACTCGACACTCTGATTCCCGCGGAATCCGACAAGCCTTACGACATCAAGGACGTCATCCACCGCGTTGTGGATGAAGGCTACTTCCTGGAGGTCCACGAGCGGTTTGCAGGGAACCTGGTGGTGGGTTTTGCGCGCCTGGGCGGCTACAGCGTGGGTATCGTGGCCAACCAGCCTGCCGTTCTGGCTGGATGCCTCGACATTGACGCCTCTGTGAAGGGAGCCCGCTTTGTGCGGTTCTGCGACGCCTTCAACATTCCGCTGATCACTTTCGAGGATGTCCCGGGTTTCCTTCCCGGCACCCAGCAGGAATTCGGCGGCATCATCCGCCACGGCGCCAAGCTGCTCTACGCCTTTGCCGAGGCCACCGTGCCCAAGCTCACCGTCATCACGCGCAAAGCCTACGGCGGGGCCTATTGCGTGATGTCGTCCAAGCACATCCGTACTGACGTAAACCTCGCCTACTCCACAGCCGAAATCGCCGTTATGGGGCCGGAGGGCGCCGTCAACATCGTCAACCGGCGGGAGCTGCAACGGGCCAAGGAGCCGGAAAAGGTCCGCAAGGAAAAAGCCGAGGAGTACCGCAACCGCTTCGCCAATCCCTACATTGCAGCCGAGCGCGGCTACGTGGATGCTGTTATCGCTCCGCGCGATACCCGTCCACGATTGATTCATGCCCTTCGAATGCTCGAAAACAAGCGCGACACCACCCCGCCCAAGAAGCACGGCAACATCCCGCTATAACGTCGTGTACGATCTGGTATACTCAATCCGGAGAAGGTTTATATGGAACGGGAATTCACCGCGGTCATCAACAAAAGAGGGCGTTGGTACGTCGCCTATATTGAAGAAATTCCAGGTGTGAATACCCAGGGGAAAACGCTCGCCGAAGTTCGGGAGAATCTTCGGGAGGCCCTGCAACTGGTCCTTGAAGCTAACCGTGAACTAAGTGCGGAACTGCCATTGTCCGGTGCACGTCGCGAGCCCATCACGGTCGAGGTCTAGGGGCTAAGTGAAGAGACGAGACCTGATCCGGCACCTTGCAGACCACGGCTGCAAACTACATCGGGAAGGTGCCAGGCACTCTGTATATGTAAACCCCCGAAACAACTTCACATCCACAGTTCCGAGGCACCGAGAGGTCGATGACTTTCTAGCCCGCAAAATCTGCCGCGATTTGGCTGTCCCTCCTCCCAAATAGAACTGCTAATCCCAGCCTCTGCCAATTTTGGGATAAGAGGACCCGTCCTGCATCGAGTGACGGGCAGGCAAGGACATACCGAGCCCCGCTCGCGTGTATAATCAGGTTTTCAGGGAATTTGAGGAACGCCAGCAAAGTTTCAAGAACCGGAAACTTTGCACGACTGTGCTCATTATGTTGTCGAGGAGAACGATCCTTATTTCCGGCCTCAGATCCATCCTGAGACAAGTTGGCTCCGTAATGTTCGGAGACGCGCACAACTACGAACGCTTTATGGGGCGTTGGAGTGAAGTGGCCGCACCTCTGTTCGCCAAATTCGCGGGCATCCCGGATCGTGGCAAGGTGCTGGACATCGGCTGCGGGACTGGCTCGCTTGCGCTGGCAATCTCCGGTTCATGTCCCCTTTGCCAAGTCGAGGGTATTGATCTTTCGCGCGAGTATATAGCTTTCGCCCGCACCCGCACGAAGAACTCGCATGTACGATTCCAGACGGGTGACGCACAGAAACTTCCCTTCGCAACAGGAACATTCGATGCGGCGGTGTCTCTGCTGGTCTTCAACTTCATTCCCAACCCGGCAAGAGCGCTGTCAGAAGCGCGGCGCGTGACGCGACCGGGTGGGTCAGTTTCGGCCGCTGTATGGGACTACGGAGAAGGCATGCGAATGTTGCGCATCTTCTGGGATGCCGCAGGAGCACTCGATCCCTCAGCCGAGCGGCTCGACGAAAAGTACATGCCACTTTGTCGCAAGGGCGAACTGTCTGAACTTTGGGCGCGCGGAGGACTTCAGAAGGTCGGGGAGTTGCCGCTCGAAATCACGATGAAATTTGAGAACTTCGACGATTACTGGGACCCTTTCCTGCTCGGCCAGGGACCAGCGGGGGCATACGTGAAGAGCCTGCCGAAACCGCGAATCTCAGCTCTTCGCGAGGAGGTGCGAAAGCGACTTGGTGAACCTCGAGGAACCTTCACTCTTCCGTCGCGTATGTGGGCAGTGCGTGGGGAAACCACTCGAGGTTGAATCGCCCATACCCGCGCCCCCCCTTGTGATCTGGTAGCGCCAAGCTCCATCCCGGCAGTTTCCATGAGTGATGGCCTGAAGGGCGGGGCCGGGGACTCGATTGGCCCCGGGCGCGTGTATAATCAGGTTTTCAGCAGAGTCGAGGAAAACAGGCAGAGAGCCAAGGACGCAGAACCTTGCGCCACCGAACCTTTGCTGAGGAGTCGGAATATCGGGGCTAAGCATCATGACCAATTTCCGAGGGGATGCTCGCCGGAACGAATCTGTAATGCTGAGCTATGAAGAGGCAGCCTGGTTGCTTAATGACCTTTGTGTTCGCCTTGGATTCTGCCTTCCCCCGAAAGAGATCGAAAGGCTGGAAGCAAATCCGCCAAGTGACATCGACGGTTTCACACGTGCAGTCTTTGTTGCAGAAGGCATGAATCCGGACACCGCAGAACGCAAGATCTACCGGCAAGTTCGGCATATCGTAGCAGCGGCCTTTGAGAGGGCGGCCTCCAGCAAGCGTGGAACCGCAGCCGAGTAGCTCATTACATCGACCTTATGTCGTGGCCAACAAGAACCTGGCGGTGGGAACATCGCAGTTGCAGTTGTTGAGGAGGCAGGTTGTTCAAGAAGATTCTGGTTGCCAATCGCGGTGAGATTGCGGTACGCGTGATGCGTGCCTGCCGCGAGATGGGCATTCGCAGCGTGGCGGTTTACTCGGAGGTAGATCGCAAGGCGCTGCACGTACGCTACGCCGACGAGGCGTTTGCCATCGGCACCGCGCCCGCCGTTGACAGCTACCTGCGCATTGACCGCATCATCGACGCAGCCCAGTGCTCGGGCGTTGAAGCCATCCATCCCGGCTACGGATTTCTGGCCGAAAATCCCGATTTCGCCCGCGCCTGCCGGGATGCCGGCATTGTCTTCATCGGCCCCACTCCCGAAGCCATGGAGCTGATGGGTTCCAAGACGGCCGCCCGGCGCCTGGTGATGGACGCAGACCTGCCGGTGATTCCCGGCACGGACGCCAACCTGGAAAGCTTTGACGAAGTGGTCCGCGTGGCGCGCGAGATCGGCTTTCCCGTAATGCTGAAGGCCTCAGCGGGCGGCGGGGGCAAGGGCCTGCGCATGGTGGCAACCGAAGAGGAGCTCGAATCCGCCTGGCGCAACGCCCGCTCGGAGGCGCAGAACGCTTTTGGCGATCCGTCGGTCTATCTCGAGAAGCGCATCGAACGGCCCCGCCACGTGGAGATCCAGCTACTGGGTGATACACACGGCAACCTGATCTATCTGGGCGAGCGCGAATGCTCGCTGCAGCGCCGCCACCAGAAAGTTCTGGAGGAATGCCCTTCCCCCATGATCGATGCCGAGTTGCGCCGCCGCATGGGCGAAACCGCGGTGCGCATAGGCAAACTGGCCGGCTACACCAACGCAGGCACGGCGGAGTTCCTGATTGACCAGAATCGCAACTTCTATTTCCTTGAAATGAACGCCAGGTTGCAGGTGGAGCACCCGGTAACCGAGATGGTGGTCGGCGTTGACCTGGTGAAGGAACAGATCCACATTGCCGCCGGCGACCGGCTCGAATGGCGGCAGGAAGATGTGCAACTGCGCGGTGCGGCTATCGAGGCCCGCATCTACGCGGAAGATCCCGCACGCGGCTTCTTTCCTTCCCCGGGGCTTATCACGCGCCTGGCTATTCCGTCCGGCCCCGGCGTCCGCAGTGACAGCGGCGTCTACCAAGGCTGGCGGGTGCCGCTCGATTACGATCCGCTGCTGGCCAAGCTGGTGGTGTGGGGAACGGACCGGCAGCAGGCAGTGGCCCGTATGCGGCGCGCGTTGAGCGAATATGAAGTTGCCGGTCCACATACCAATCTGCAATTTTTCCGGCAACTGCTGGCGCATCCGGAATTTTTGGAGGGGCAACTCGACACGGGATTCATCGACCGCATGCTGGCGGAAGGCACGCTGAAGATTCCGCCGCCACCTGAACTGGGCCGCGTGGCCATTCTGGCTGTGGCGCTTGAAATGAGGAGAAGGCAGCAGCAGGTCCGCACGGAGACCCACTCGAATGGACACGCATCACGATGGAAGACCGCTGGCCGTGCAGAAGAGCTGAACCACTGGCCCGGCCGGTGAGAGTGCCGGCACAGGAACCTTATGAAGTTCGAAATCAAATTGCGGGAAGACTCACGGGCCACCGAGCACCAGCTATCCATTGAGAGGCCGTCCGACGGCCAAGACGGCCGTGAACAGGCGCAGTTCTCAATTGACGGACAAGCCGTCGAAGCCGACTGGGCTGAAATCCGGCCGGGCCACTATTCAATTCTGATTAACGGGCAGTCGTACGAAGCCCGCGTTCAGCCTGCGCCGGACAGCCGCCCCGGCCAGCCCGATGCCTGGGTGGTCACCATCGCCGAATACGATTTCCACGTTGGGGTTCGCGACCCGCGCACCCGGCGATTTGCCGGACAATCTGTTGCACACGACGGCCCGCTCGAAGTACTGGCTCCCATGCCCGGAAAAATTATCAGGGTGCTGGTCGGCTGCGACGACCAGGTCGCGCAGGATCAGGGCCTGGTGGTGATTGAGGCCATGAAGATGCAGAACGAACTGAGGGCGCCGCGGCCCGGCCGTATCACCGAGGTGCACGTGAAAGAAGGAATTGGAATCGAGGCCGGAGCGAAGCTGTTGCGCCTGGAATAGCAGTACCTCCGTGCAGCAACCTACTGTGCCGCTTTCACAATCTGCTCTGCCAGCAGGTTTTTCACTTTGGCGTTGTCCCGCAGGGTTTCAATGTAAGCAGCCTTGAGCAGCTGCTCCTTCTCGTTCTGCAGGGTCTTCCGGATCTGGCTCTGTACTTTGGGGTCCGTCAAAGGATGCTGCCCGGCCTGCTCGATCCCCAGAAGCTTGATAATGTGGTAGCCGCTCGGGGTAGTGATAATCCCTGAAATCTGTCCCGGCTTCATCGCCTTGACAACACGGTTGAGATCGGAGTTGGCGGCCAGCGACGATTCCGGCACAAAGCCCATATCCCCGCCGCTCATAGCGGTCGTAGGGTCCTCGGAATAGTTCTGGGCAACGCGCGCAAAGTCCTGCCCCGAGCGAAGCTGCGCATAGAGGGCCTGAATCTTGCGCTGCGCCATCTCGGGCGTTTTTGCGTCGTCGTTTTTCAGGTTGTGAACCTCGTTGCTGGAGCCCGGGGTCACCTGGACCTGGGCCAGGTGAAATTCGGTTTCGGGGACGTCAAAGGAAGCCTTGTTTTTCTGATAAAAGCTTGAAATGTCCGCATCGCTCACCGAAACCCGGGCGTTGATGTCACGATTGATCAGCTTGTTTACGGTGAGCGTGGTCCGCACCTCTTCCCGCAGGTCATCTTCGCCGATGCCGCGTTCTTTCAGCTTCTGCTCAAACTGCTCCTGCGAGTAAGGGCTCTTCAACTGGCCCATCTTTGTGTCTACCTCCGACTCGGACACGGTAATCCCGGATCGGGCGGCGTGGGCCACCAGGATCTGGTTATTGATTAGCTCATTCAGAATGTTGAGCTTGTAGCTGAGCGCCTCTTCAGGGTCCCCGGCCTCGCCCGTGGAACCAACACGGCTGCGGTAGATCTTTTCCACCTGGGAACTGAAAATAGGATGCCCGTCAACCTGCGCCCAGACGGTCCCTGAACCCGCGGGCCTGGGCTTGCAGGCCGGCATCAGCAGCACCGCCACTGCGGCGGCCATCACTGGCGGAAGCCGCCGGCCGGCAGCGGTCAAAGGGCTTTTGAATGCACGCCGGACTTGGCAATAGCGCCCGCGGCCTGATGCGAGGAGGCGGTAGGCAACACTGCGTACTTCTGATAAAATTAGAGATTGCATATTCGAGGTATTTTCCATTTCCAAAGGAGTTTTTGATGGCGCGTCAATGCGAAATTTGCGGCAAAGGTCCTTCTTACGGGAATAACGTGAGTCACGCTCACAACGTCACCCGCCGGAGGTGGAACCCCAACCTCCAGCGCGTACACGCCATCGTGAACGGCGTCCGCAAGACCCTGCGCGTGTGTACGGCATGCATCCGGGCCGGCAAGGTTACCAAGGCCGCCTGAGAACTGCCTCCGGCGCGGGACGGGCGGTGCAAAAGGCCGTTCAGGCTGTAACATCTGCACCTCTGCTCGGACGACCGGTCGGGCGTGCCAGAAATCCCACAACACTTCAGGCCTTCGATCAGTTCTTGCCAAATCTTCCCCGGAAACGCACCGTGCGCGCGTCTGCATCATGTCTTTTGGACGCGCTCCACCCGGTAAACGCCCTCGATTTTCCGAAGTGATGACACTATCTTTTCCAGGTGTTCTTTGTCAACGATGTCGACGGTGACATCGATGGTAGCCTGGTTATCGCCGGTCCGGGTTTCAAGGTTCTGGATGTTTGAGCGGTCGCTGCTGATCACCGCTGTAATCTCTGCCAGCATGCCCTGGCGGTCCGTGGTCAGCAGAGTGAGCCGGACGGGATAAAAGGTGTACTTGGGACCGGTCCACTCTACCTCGATCCTCCGCTCGGCATCGTACATCAGGTTTTGGACGTTCGGGCAGGTCTTTGAGTGGACCGAAATGCCTTTGCCGCGGGTGATGTAACCCACGATCTGCTCGCCTCGAATCGGATTGCAGCACTTTGCCCGGTAGACCATCAGGTCGCCCTGGCCGTGCACCTGGATGGCGGCGTCAGAGCGAAGACCAAGAACACGTTTGAAGGCGCTGAGCCGCGACGGCTGGTCGGACTCCTGGCCGGTTTCCGGGCTAAGCTTTGACAAGACCTGGCGGGCCGAATACTTGCCGAATCCGATGCCCGCAAGCAGGTCGTCAACCAGGCTGCAGCCGTATTCCTTGCCCACCCGCAGATAATCTTCCTCGGTAATCTTTTTGAGGACAATGTTGTGCTTTCGGGCCTCTTTCTCAAGCAGCTTCTTCCCAATCTCCAGGGCCTGCTTGCGCTGCTCGATGTTGATCCAGTGCTTGATCTTGTTCCGGGCCCGCGAAGTCTTGACGTGGGCCAGCCAGTCACGGCTGGGGGTCTGGGTGGACTGGGTGACAATCTCAATAATGTCGCCGTTCAGCAGCTTTGCTTTCAGCGGGACAATCCGGCCGTTGACCTTGGCGCCAACGCAATGATTCCCAACTTCCGTGTGGATGGCATAGGCGAAATCGATCGGCGTCGCCTCGCGGGGCAGCACAATTACCTTGCCCTTGGGAGTAAAAGTGTAGACTTCCTGCGGGTAGAGATCGATTTTGAGGGTGGAGAGGAAGTCGTTCGAATCCCTCATCTCCTTCTGCCATTCCACCAGGTGCCGGAGCCAGGCAAAGCGCTCGGCATCCTGGACCGTGGTCCCGTGCCCGTCTTTGTACTTCCAGTGGGCCGCGATGCCTTCCTCGGCCACGCGATGCATCTCTTCGGTGCGGATCTGGACTTCAAAGGGCTGGCCGTGCGGGCCAATCACGGAAGTGTGAAGAGACTGGTAAAGATTGGGACGGGGAATGGCAATGAAGTCCTTGATTCTTCCCGGTACCGGCCGCCAGGTGTTATGAATGACCCCCAGCGCCGCATAACAGTTCTTAACGTCGTCGGTAATAATGCGGATGGCCAGGAGGTCATAAACCTGCTCAATGGCAATACTCTGCTTCTTGAGTTTCTGCCAGATGCTGTAAAGCCGCTTGATCCGGCCCTCAATCCTGGTAGGGATCGAGTTCTCCTTCATCTTGGCTTCGACCAGCCGCTGGACTTCTGCAAGGAAATGCTCGTTGACTTTTCTCCGGCTCTCCAGGGCCCTTTTCACTTCCTGGTAGGCATCAGGCTCAAGATACTGAAAAGACAAGTCTTCCAGCTCTCCCCGGATTTTTCCCATGCCCAGGCGATGCGCAATGGGCGCATAGATTTCAAGGGTTTCATGGGCAATTCGATGGCGCTTTTCGGGTGGCAGGTGTTCGAGCGTCCGCATATTATGCAGGCGGTCCGCCAGCTTCACCAGGACAACCCGGACGTCATCCACCATGGCGAGCAGCATCTTGCGGAAGTTCTCCGCCTGCTGTTCCTCGGGGCTCAGGAAATGAATCCGGCTGATTTTGGTGACGCCCTCGACGATGTGGGCCACCTCAGGCCCGAACTGCTTCTCAAGCCCCTCGATGCTGGTTTCAGTGTCCTCGATGACGTCATGCAACATGCCGGCCGCCAGGCACACCGTGTCGAGACGCAACTCTGCCAGGATATTGGTAACTTCCAGAGGGTGCGAGATGTAGGGTTCTCCAGACAGGCGTTTCTGGCCCTCGTGCTTCTTGGCGCACAAGTTGTACGCATTGCGCAGTACGGCCAGATCGTCGCCCGGACGATAAGACTCGACCTTCCTGAGAACAGTTTCAAACTGCGTCATGGTCACCCATATCATTCTAGGCCAGTGCGGTTCCGGTGTTCAAGCAGGCCGCCTCCGGGCGCCCGGGGCAGACGAGAATGGCGTCGCCCCTCGAGAGGCTGCGACTGCTGATTTTTGTGGCGGCTTAAAACAAAAAAGCCCTCCGCCTCTCGAACGTGAAGCGAAGGGCCCCTTCTTAAGATACCCGTCTATATGATCCGGTTACGATCCCTGCGATGAAGACGTGCTGGGTTCGGCCTTCCTGACATCCATCGACTTCTGGAGCCAGCTTTCAGCCGTTTTCAGGTCCGCCTCACGGTCCGCCCGGTTCTTCTCAATGTCGGCCTTCTGGCGGTAAAGAAGATTCAGATAAGCCATACTGTTGAAGTCGTTGGGCTTCAAATCCAAGGCCTTATTAAGCGCCTCGATTCCCTCATCGATCAGCTTGCCATTCTGTTCCGCCAACGGGGCCCTGGACTTTTCCGGTAAAGGCGGCAGGTTGCCGTTCTTGTCCGGCATCATGAGGTTCAAGTCCTTGCGGACTTTCCCATCAGCCTGGAAAGCCTGCGCCCAATCGATAACACCAATCCAGTAATAGGGCTCGGGGTTGTTGGGTTCAAACTGCATCCTTTGACGCTGGAAGTCCTTCGCCTTGTCAAAGTTCTTCATGTTGTAATAGATCTGTCCTATACTGGCCAACGCTGTGGTATTTTTTTCATCCAGCTTCAGCACGTCCTCGAAGGCTGAGATCGCCTGCTCCCCAGTCTTGGTGTTTTCCGCAGTATCCCCGCCGGGAACATACTGCTGCGCATAGGCAGTAGCCAGGTACAATCTTGCATTAATCAAGGACGGATCCAGCTGCACCGCAGTTTTAAAATGCTCGATTGCTTCCTGGAACTGCCCGTTGCGATAAGATTGCACACCCTTATTCAGCTGGTCTCGGGCTTTCAATTTCGTGAACGCAGTGCAGCCGCCCGCCACGGCCGCCAGCAACAACACCGCACACAACGGTGCCAGCTTGATACGACGCATCTCTGATCCTCCCTCGGTCTATATTTGCAGGGTCCCGAAACGCTACTGTTGCGCCTCAATCGACTTTGTAATCAGCCCGATCTTGTCGGCGCCAGCGCCCTTGGAAATGTCAATCAACACAGCCACGTCCTGGAAAGGCAGCTTCGGGTCGCCCTTAATGAACATGATGTGGTCATTCCGGTTCTTGAAAATGTCCACCAGCCGCTGCCCCAGTTCGCCAACTGCCACAGCTTGCTGGTTGATGCTGACAGATCTTTGAGCGTCAATTGACACCACAATTGTTCGCTGGATCACATCCTCGTTGGGCTTCTGGTTCTTGTCCGGTTTAGGGACAAGCGCATCCAGCCCCTTGGGGGTCAAAGGCGTGATGATCATAAAGATAATCAGCAACACCAGCAGCACGTCAATCAGGGGCGTCACGTTCAGATTCATCATCGTACCGTCCCTGCCGCTGCCTCCAACGGCCATTGCCATACAAATACCCTCCTTCTTCAGCCAGCCCCGAGCCGGCGCTTCCTGGTTAATGACGTCACGGCAGGGCCGGGGTAAGCGGAATATTGATGTTGGGCTGCACCTCCTCGGTGATCAGGCCCAACTGCTCGATTCCCGCGGCACGGACGTTGTCAACCACAGAGACCACGTCGCCGTATTTTGCCCGAGCGTCACTCTTGATAAAAACCACCTTGTTCAGCTTGTTTGCCATGAGGTCATCAACCTGCTTCGTGATGTCATCCAGGGCGACAGGCTGCGCATTCAGAAAGTATTTCCCGTCCCGCGTAATGGCAACTTCCACGGCGTCGGTCTTTTCGGCGTCAGGCATCTTGCGCGGGTTGTGAGTCAACGCCTTGTCAACGGAAACGCCCTTCTGAAGCAGCGGAGTGATGACCATGAAAATGATCAGCAACACCAACATGACGTCCACCATCGGCGTCACGTTGATGTCCGCCAGCGTATCCAATGATCCGCGATGCTTGGCCATTACTTCTTCCCTCCGGTGCTCTTAATGAAGTAGTCCACCAGCTCGGAAGACGAGTTGTCCATTTCGACGTCAAAACCCTCAATCTTGTTCGTGAAGTAGTTGTAGAGCCACACGGCCGGGATGGCGACGAACAGACCGATAGCGGTGGTAACCAGGGCTTCTGCGATACCGCCGGCGACCGCGCCAAGGCCGGTTGACTTGCTGGTGGAAATGCCCTGGAACGCGTGAATAATTCCGAGCACGGTTCCGAACAGTCCGACGAAAGGCGCCGTGGATCCGATCGTGGCAAGGCTGGAAATTCCCCGCTTGAGTTCCGCGTGGACGATTGCCGAAGCCCGCTCCAGGGCCCGCTTGGAAGCTTCAATCATTTCACCCGGGATTTCAGCCGAGACCTGGTGCGCATGGAACTCCTGCAAACCGGCAGTGACAACCTTGGCCAGGTGGCTTCTCTTGTTCTGCTCAGCAATGGAAATCGCTTCATCCACCCTGCCGTCTTTCAATGCGCCGGCAACTGCGGGGGCGAAAATGCGGGACTGCTTCCGGGCCGCCTGGAAGGCGATCCAGCGGTCAATAGCAACACCGATTGACCAGGCAGACATGAAGAACAGCACGATCACAACCGCCCGGGCTGACCACCCCATCGACTTCCACATATCAAGGGGATTGAATGAGGTGGTTGCTTCCTGAAACAACAACATCGTAACAAAAAGTTTTGCTCCTAACATACTCGTTTATATCCTCCTCAAGGATTTTAAGTTACCGCCGACTACCCCGCCAGGGTGAAGTTCACGTCGATTTCCGTTACAACTTCCACAGGTTCACCATTCAATAGCGTCGGCTGATAGCGCCATTGTTTTACAGCGTCGAGAGCGGCTTTGACCAGCAACGGATGGCCGTTCAAAACCTTCAGGTCCTGAATTGTTCCGTCTTTTGAAATAATCGCCTCAAGCCTGACAGTTCCCTGGATGCGAGCCATCTTGGCAAGCGGGGGATATTCCGGCGTCGGCTTGAAGATAAGCTTGGCCGCTTCGACCTGCCCGCCCACTCTGATCCGTTGGGGCGTCGTCGGCTTCGGCGGAGGAGGCGGTGGCGGACCACCGGTCACTCCTCCAATAATGCCTCCAAGGACTCCACCCATCTGGCCGCCCGGCACACCACCGGTGACGCCGCCAACGACTCCGGCCGATTGAACGGCCGGCTGGTCCTTGATTTTGGCAATCGTCCTCGGGATAACTGTCGGCGCCTTCATCAGGTCTGCCATGCTCACCTTATGAACGACAACCGGAGGGGCTTTAGCAGGAGGAGGCGGTGGCGGAGGGGGCGGCGGAGGCGCAACCAGGAAGGTCATCAACTGGGCTTTCGGCAGCGCATCCGTATAAATCAGTGGGATGATGACCGTGATGCCAATAATGATGATCTCCAGAATGTACGCCACCGGCAACGTGGCCCTTTTCCAGTCGCCCGATTTGGCGGCGGAATAACAGAGGTAGCCGACGAACCCGACCAGGTTGAGCAGGGCGACAATAATCAACCAGGGCCATGTGCTCAATTTGAGGTGCTTTGAATCCGAGTAGACGTAGCAAAGGATCAACCCATAAAAGAGAAAGATCACCCCAATGATCGTGGACTGCGTGATTAACACCTTGAGTTCGGGTGTTTCAATCAACGGCAGGCCAAAATACCCGATCAGGAAACCAGCAATCCCAATCGCCAACGAAACCAGCCAGTGCACGCCTCTCAACACAGGCTCGCGGGTTGGCGAGGAATCCAGTAGCGTGTCACCAAGCATGATACCCACCCCCTCTCATCATCAAACTCCGGGCCGAATTAACTTCCTGGGCTTTCGACCGGAGGAATTTATTATCGTTTGGCAGCAGCAACTTCGCGGTCATAAACTTTGCGCTTTTCCCGGATCCGTCCCTTCCCGGTCCTGGTCTGCCAGAACACCAGGATGGGACTTGCTATCGCGATGGACGAATATGTTCCAATTAAAACTCCCACCACCATGGCAAAGGCGAAACCATGAATCACGTTGCCCCCGAACAGGTAGAGAGAAAGAACCGCAAGGAACGTGAGTCCTGATGTCAGAATCGTCCGGCTGAGGGTCTGGTTAATGCTGCGGTTCACCAGGTCGATGAAGTTCTCTCGCTTGCTCGAAGGCAGGTTCTCGCGAACGCGGTCGAACACAACAATAGTATCATTCATCGAATAACCTACAAGCGTCAGCAGGGCCGCAATGACAGAAAGCGTAATTTCTTTACCAAAAAGAGAAAACAAGCCGATCGTAATAAGAACGTCGTGAAAGACGGCAATAACCGCCGACACGCCATAAATTAACTCAAAACGGAACCAAATGTAAACCAACATTGCAGCCAGGCCAGCCAGGGTCACATAAACGGCCTCACGCCGCAGGTCCGAGCCCACCTTGGGACCAACAATCTTAGTCTCCCCAGCGGAAAGTGTAAATTCCGAAAGGTAGAAGTCTTTTTCCAGTACGCCAATGATCGCTGGCGTCACTCCTGAAACTCCGCTCAATTGCTGGAAGTTCGCAATCAAACCGCTCTGCGGCGGATTGTCGCGGAATTTGACCATGGCTTCGGAAAGACTCTGGTAGGTGCTCGTCGCAGTTTCCATTCCCTTCGCGGCCAGGCCCAGCGGGTCGGCCACCAGCAGGTGGTCCTCTACTGTCTTTGCGGTGGCATTGTTAAAGTCCACTCTGCCTGCCGACTCGCCGCCGTACAACTGCGTCAGGACTTTTACGATGGCGGCCTTCCCGGCATCGAGCGCCTCACCTTCGACAGCACCCTTTGCGAGCGGCAACTCGATTATCACAGTATGCGCTGAGGCGGCCCCGATCTGCTGGATGGAGGCGCCGGACCAATTCTCTCTCGAGAGCTGGCTGCGAATAGCCCCGATGTTGGGGCTCTTTGCAAATTTCACCATCACTTGAGTACCGCTGCGGAACTCGATTCCGTAAATGAGCCCCCCATGCACAGCGATCGAAATGAGTCCAGCGACCAGAAGGGCAAGGGAGACACTGATGAAGTACCACTTTCTTCCCATCCAGTCGATATTCGGTTCGTGAAAGAATTCCATTTTTATCCCGGGCCGCCACCTGTTGACATAGACACCGGAGGCAAGCTTTAAGTTCCCAAAATCTTAAACGCTAAGCGCTTCGCCCTTTTGGCGCCTTGACAAGACGTAATCGAAAATAGTTCTAGAAACATACACCGAAGTGAAAAGGTTTGCAATCAATCCGATGGTCAGCGTGACGGCAAACCCCCGGATGGGCCCGGTGCCAAATGCAAAAAGGATAGCAGCGGCGGCAACCGTTGTCACGTGCGTATCGATAATAGTTCGAAAGGCGTGTTCAAACCCCGCCGCAACCGCTGCCCCGGCGGCCTTGCCGTGGCGCAGTTCCTCCCGGATGCGCTCAAAAATCAGGACATTGGAATCGACGCCCATGCCGACCGTCAGAATCACACCCGCTATGCCCGGCAATGTCAAAACGGCGCCGAAATATGCAAGGGCTGCCATCAGAATGATCAGGTTCAAAACCAGGGCCACGTCCGCATTGACCCCAGCCCCGCGGTAATAGGCCAGCATGAAGATGATCACGGCCACGAAACCCACAATACAGGCGATTATGCCGGCACGGATGGAATCGGCGCCAAGCGAAGGGCCGACCGTGTTTTCATTGAGAGGTGCAATGGAAGCCGGGAGAGCGCCGGAGCGCAACATCAGAGCAAGGTCTGAGGCCGCCTGAGGAGTAAAGCCGCCTTCGATTTGTCCGGAATCCGTGATTCGGTCGTTAATCCGGGCGGCTTCAACAACCCGGTTATCCAGCACGATGGCAAGCTGCTTGCCGACATTGTTTCCCGTCATTTCACCAAAGCGCGCCGCCCCGTCCCTGTTCAGGGTGAAGTTTACGCTGGGGCCTCCGTTTCGGCCTGTCCCAGGCTGCGCGCCCGTCAGGTCGCGCCCCGTGACCGTTGCCACCTGAGTCAGAAGGTACCAGAGCTGCCCGCCTGAGGAACTGCCGCCTCCGGATGCCGAATTGCCAGGCACCAGTTCCGTCCCCGGTGGCAGCACTCCCCCGAACTGAGAGAGCGCATCCTCCCGGCTGGAGAAAGGACCTCCCCGAACGAGCTTCCACTCCAGCATCGCCGTCGCCTGGATAATGTTCCTGACGCGAGTAGGGTCCGTAAGGCCCGGCAATTGGACCACCAGCTCATAATCTCCCTGCCCGTAGTCGGCAACTTCGGGTCCCACCAGGCCCAGCGCGTCAATCCGGCGCCGGATAGTTTCCCTGGACTGGTCCAGTGCCTGGTTTCGAATCGTGTTGGCCTCGCTGACCTTCATTTCGAGCACGCGCTCGGCCAACTGGCCGGGAACGCGTTGCAGGTTCCACGCTGAAAACTGCTGCGAGACCAGCGCACCCAGGTCGCCCGATTTCTCCTCCGGGATACCCTTGATTAGGATGGAAGATATACCCTGCCGCTCAATTGAAGTGTAGGAAATGCTCCTGTTCGTCATGGCGTCGCGCAACTGTTCAAGGGTCTGGTCCGTTGTCACCTTGACGGCGTCGTCCACGTGGACCTGCAAGACCATGTGGGTTCCGCCCCTCAAATCCAGTCCCAGTTGAATGCGATTGCGAAGGTTGTCTTTTAGCTGGGTGACATTCTTGGGGAATCCGGTGAGCCCCAGGACACAGGCGATGATGACGACAAGAATAAAAAGGCTACGATTGCGAATCCGATTATGGTCCATTGATTAAATCCCTCGTCCTCCCGGAGCGTCCTGAAGAATGGTCACTTTTTCCCCTTGGAAGCCTTATCCTGCGCGGACTGTCCTTCGCCCTCCGATTGCAATCCGGTGATGGCCGTCCGCGCAATATCGACTTTAACCTGGCTGGCAATCTGAACCTGCACAATATCGCCTCTAAAGCCGGTAATCAAGCCATAGATGCCGCCGGAGGTCATCACCCGGTCGCCGGTCTTCAGGTTGGATAACATTTGCTGGGTCTTGCGGCGGTTTCGTTGCTGAGGAAGAATTACCAGAAAATACCAGATCACAAAGAGGGGGGCAAATAACAATAGAAACTGCGCCAGGGCCCCGCCCGCGCCGGGGTCCGCCGCCAGAACAATCCGATTAATTAACGCACACTCGAACAAAATCGAGCCATCAAAGTTGGGATTAAGGATGAATTATCTCGCACTTTGTGCAGAGATCAGCAGGGTTTGCCAGTAACGCTTGCTTCTGCTCTACGCTATACCGAACGGGACCCTTGCCCGGATTCCGCAAGGAACCCTGCAAGGAAATTCCCAAACCCTCCAAAATAGATAGCTTGCCTAACTCTCTTCATCATGTCAAGGTAAAACCACAGGTTGTGGTAGGTTGCCAGCATCGAGGCCGAAATCTCGCCCACTGCAAACAGGTGACGGATGTAGGCTCGCGAATATCGCCGGCATACCAGGCAGCCGCACTCCGCGTCCAGCGGGCCGGAGTCCTGCGCATAGCGCGCGCTTTTGATTGCCAGCTTCCCTTCTCGCGTAAAAACGGTCCCGTTGCGGGCATTGCGAGTAGGCATAACGCAATCAAACATGTCGATACCCAACGCCACGCACCTTACAAGGTCTTCGGGCGTTCCCACTCCCATCAGGTAGCGCGGTTGGCCTTCCGGCAGCATTCCGGCCACCTGTTCGGTCACTCCGTACAACTCATCCTTGGGCTCGCCCACCGAAAGGCCTCCGATGGCGTACCCGTCAAACCCGATCTCCCCGATCTCCAAAGCGCTTTCGCGGCGGAGGCTTTCGTCGGTCCCGCCCTGCACAATCCCGAACAGGCTCGGCCCGATTTCCGGGTTTCCGGCTTCAGCAAAATCACCACCCTGCAACTTGCCGGCATTTTCTACAAAGAACTTCTTTGAGCGTTCCGCCCAGCGGCCTGTCAGCCGCACCGACCGTTTGAGGGTTTCGTGGCTCGAGGGATAATCCACGCACTCGTCGAGCGGCATGATGATGTCGGCGCCCATCGACAACTGGAACTCCATCACGCTTTCAGGAGAAAAAAAGTGGGGTGTCCCGTCCAGGTGCGAGCGGAACCAAACACCGTCTTCGGTCACCTTCCCCAGCCCTTTCAGGCTCATCACCTGGAAACCGCCGCTGTCGGTCAGGATGGGGTGCGGCCAGCTCATAAAACGGTGCAGGCCGCCGAACTCCCGCACCCTTTCGTGCCCGGGGCGCATGCAGAGGTGATAAGTGTTGGCCAGAATAATCTGCGCGCCCACTTCTTCAAGCTGGTCCTGGGTCATGGCCTTCACGGCCCCGGCGGTCCCGACGGGCATAAAGACGGGGGTTTCGACGTCGCCGTGCGGCGTGTGCAGGATCCCTGCTCTGGCCCGGGTGCCCTCATCTTTGGCGACAACAGTAAACTTCAGTCCCATAGAGTGTTCGTCAAGACCAATCCGGCGGGACGCAAGTCCGGCGCACAGCAATTTGGCGGTTTTGCTTCGGAGTGGGCCGAAGAATTATTGTTAGCACAGTACGGCAGGACGGGCAACGTTGGACTGCGTTTCGCGATCTGCCTTCATGAAAAGATCAAAGCGGCCCCGACTTTGACGGCTACCAGCAACACCCACACTCCCAGGTAAGCCAAAAAGATCGTGGCGGTCTTCACCTTTTTCTGCACAACCCGCGACAGGCCGATGGCAAGCAGCGCCATGAACCAGAAGACAAGAGCGTCAAGCGAACTCGCCAGGGCGAAGACAGCTTTCGAAGTCGCCAAAGGATTCATGAAAAATCCCGGATTAGTAGGCGCCGGCGCCTGCGGATTGAAGGCCTCGGCGTCGCCGAACAACACCAACGCAATCGCCATCAACGCACCCAGGATGCTCGGCAGGTTGGCGTAGCAGGTCACTGAGAAAACATCCTTGAACTTTGCGTGCTGGCCGAAAAAAACGTTCAGGAAGAGGAGTCCGACTCCGGCAACAATCAGCAGGAAAATGGGGGCGCCCAATAACGCGCCGGCCGGCATCACGATGCGCATGATTCCCGCTGACCTTTCAACAATCTGGCTCACCTGCGCCGGGTCCATTGTCGCAGCCCGCCCGCTCCGCTCAAGACCCTGCATAACAATCTGGCTGGCGCCGATCTTCATCAGCATGGTTTCCACGGTTGCAAATGAGAACAGGATCAGCACAACCAGCGGCGGGATCCAGTCCGGTTTGCGCGCGATGTCGTCAAATGTTTCGCCGGGCTCGATAAAGACGCCGACGAGTCGTGAGAGAAATGATTTCGGGGGTGTACCTTGTGGGGTGTCGAGCGAAGAAGCAGCGTCGGCCATGAAATCCTCCTCAGAAAGCTGAAGTTATTGGCCTTGCACCAGCGCCCTTACTCTTACTGGTTGTTCTAATCCGCAAAAGGTAAGCCCGCGCCGAGGTAGCGGGACGAAAATCTCTGTGACTAAACCGTCGGGCGCCCGCCCTGAATCACTCGTGGAGGGCGGCATCGAGGAACGCGCGGAGCTTGCGGCTGCGCGAAGGGTGGCGCAGCTTGCGGAGCGCCTTGGCCTCAATCTGCCGGATTCGCTCGCGCGTGACGGCAAAGCTCTGGCCCACTTCTTCCAGAGTATGCTCGCTGCCGTCGTCCAGACCGAACCGCATCTTGATCACTTTTTCCTCGCGCGGCGTCAGAGTCTTCAGCACCGATTCGGTCTGTTCCTTTAAATTAATGTTAATCACCGCCTCGGCGGGGGAAATGACTCCACGGTCCTCAATAAAGTCCCCCAGGTGCGAATCTTCCTCTTCGCCGATCGGCGTCTCAAGCGAAATCGGCTCCTGGGCAATCTTCAGCACCTTCCGGACCTTCACCACAGGAATGTCCATCCGCTTGGCGATCTCTTCCGAGGTGGGTTCGCGGCCGTATTCCTGCACCAGCTGCCGCGAAGTCCGGATGAGCTTGTTGATGGTTTCAATCATGTGGACCGGAATGCGGATGGTCCGAGCCTGGTCTGCGATGGCGCGCGTGATGGCCTGGCGGATCCACCAGGTGGCGTAGGTCGAAAACTTGTATCCCCGGCGGTATTCAAACTTATCCACGGCCTTCATCAGGCCGATGTTGCCTTCCTGAATCAGGTCGAGGAACTGCAAGCCGCGGTTGGTGTACTTCTTGGCGATTGACACCACCAGGCGCAGGTTGGCCTCAATCAGCTCCCGCTTGGCAAGCTCGGCTTCCTGCTCGCCGGTCAGAATGTTCTGATAGGTCCGGCGCAATTCCGCGGCGGAGGCCTGGTTGTCCTTTTCGATTTCGTCCAGGCGCGCTTTCACCTGGCGAAGTTCTTTCTTCAGATCTTTGCCGCTTCCCCGGGTCGCATCCAGGCGCTTTTCGAGCCGCAGCGCCTCACGCTCGATGGGCCGCACTTCATCGGCGGCTTCGCGGATGCATTCAATCAGGCGCTTGCGCTCGGTGTGCGTGAACTCGATCGACCGGAACAGCTTGGAGATCATGATCCGGTGGCGGTAGACCGCCAGGTTGTAACGGCGATAGTCCCTGGCCCGGCGGGTGCGAGGGAACGAATCGCGCTTTGTCTTCAACTGGATCAGCCGCTTGTTCAGCCGCTCCATCTCATCGACAGTGGCAATCAATTCTTTGGCCCGCTCGATCACGCGTTCTTCGGTCAGTTCCTCATCGTCGAAGACCACTATTTCCTTGATGGACCGCTGTTCTTTCCTCAGGTCTTCGCGGAGCCCGAACATTTCCAGGATGACAATCGGGGAGCGCGACAAGGCCTTAAACACCTTCAGTTGCCCGCGCTCAATCCGCTTGGCGATCTCAACTTCGCCTTCGCGCGTCAGCAGCGGGACCGTCCCCATCTCGCGCAGGTACATGCGGACAGGATCGTTGGTCTTGTCCAGGGCCCCGGGCGTCAGATCCAGTTCCACGTCTTCGGTGGACTCTTCGTCTCCCTTCTCAGTGAGCATGTCCTCCGATTTCGCCTTGGGAGACTCCAGAACCTCAATGCCCGCGTGGTCAAACATGGAGAGCAGGTCATCCAGGTCTTCGGCGGTGTGCACATCAGAAGGAAGAAGGTCGTTCACCTCGTCGTAAAGCAGATAGCCCTTTTCTTTCCCGAGTGTAATCAGCTTGCCAACCTGGTCAAACTTGTCGTCAAATGCCAAAGATTCTGCCTCCGATTAGAAGCAACTTCGTGTTTTAGCCACTTGTTTTCTTGAGTAGGAAACCTGCCACCAACCCAACACCCCTCAGCCTCTTTCAACCCTGCATTGCCTCGGAAAACAAGCCTTCCGGCGGGCAATCCCAACGCCAATTAGATGTAATACTATACTATTTCGTTGAAGTTTTGTTCTCGATTTCTAAGTTTTCCCTTATCCGAGCTAATTCCTTCATCAAAAATACCTTACTCTCGTTCAGCGCCGCCAGCCGCGCCCAGTCCTGTTCCCTTCCGGCGGCATCGATGACGGGATTCAAGGCGCTCAATTCACGCTCAATTTTCTTCCGGCGCAGGGCGTCGCAAAATTTCATTGCATCCTCCCGCCCGGGAACCTCTTCCGACGCCAGCAGACACTCATGGAGCAGGTTCTGATTTTCAGCGCTCAGGCTTTCTCCAAGAACGTGGATGTCAGCCGCTTCGCCGGCGCTTCGGACCTCGTGCAATTTCATGAACACATCCTCGGCAACCAGACCGCTCAGGATTCCATCAGCCACCAGCACGGGGAGAAGTTCGTCCATCAATTCCTGGTCTTCCAGAAAAGCCCGGAGCAGTTTCCGTTCCGCCGCAGAGGCCTTGTACTCACGGGGCCTGCTCACCGCGTCAGTCCTGCGCTCCACGGCGGCCCGCCTTAGTTCTTCGCGCAGCAACCGGTCGTCCAGCAGCGCCCGCGCGGCCAGCCGGTCCGTCATCTCGGTGCGCAGGATCGGATTCGGCATCCGGGTAAGATAAGGCAGCACCGCGTTGGCCACCGCAAGCTTACCCTGCGGCGTTCCCAGGCCATGCTCGGCGATGGCGCGGTCGGTGACATAATCGATATAACCCGGGGCTGCCGCCAGCAGCCGCCGGTACTCGGCATCTCCCTGCTTCCGGATAAACGAGTCCGGGTCCAGGCCGCCCGGTAGCGCCAGCACTTTCACTTCAAATCCTGCCTCGAGCAGCGCGTTCAGCGACCTCTCGGCGGCCGCCATCCCTGCGGAATCCGGATCGTAATTAACCACCACGCGGCGAGAATAACGCCCCAGCAGGCGGATCTGGGCTTCAGTAAAACTGGTGCCGCAACTGGCAATCACATTTTCTATCCCGCAGGAATCCACCGCAATGCAGTCCATGTAACCTTCCACCAGGATTGCGTAATCCAGCTTGCGTATGGCCTTACCGCCGCTGTCCAGATGGTAAAGGACACGGCTCTTGGTATAAATCGGCGTTTCCGGCGAATTCAAATACTTCGGCTGCTCATCACCCAGCGCCCGGCCGCCGAAAGCGATTACTTTCCCGCTTTCATTGGCAATGGGAAAAATAATCCGTCCTCGAAAGCGGTCAAAACGGCGGCCGCTGCCCGCGTCGCGGAGGACGAGCCCGGTTTTTTCCAGCATCTGATCGTCAAACCCGGAAGCGTTCAGGTGCCGGGTGAGCGCGCTCCCGTCGCGCGGGGCGTAGCCGAGAAGGAAGCGGCCGATCACCTCGTCTTTCAACCCGCGGTCCAGCAGATACGCTCGTGCAGCCCGCCCTTCGCCTGTGCCGGTCAATTGCGCCGCATAAAACTTAGCCGCAGCCTCATGGATCTTGTAGAGAGCCGTTCGCTCATGCGACCGAGAGTCCTTCCCCTGGTGACCGGTCTGAACAAGAGTGATACCTACTTTATCGGCCAGCCGCTCCAGAGCTTCAGGGAACGTCAGGTTCTCAGTCAGCATGATGAACTTGAAGACATCGCCCCCCACGCCGCAGCCGAAACAATGAAAAATCTGTTTGCCGGGATGCACCGCAAAAGATGGGGTCTTCTCCTGGTGAAAGGGACACAGGCCCATCATGTTCGCGCCGGCCTTCCGAAGCTGAACGTAATCGCCTACGATTTTGACTATATCGGCAGCTGCGCGAACATCATCAACCTGGCTCATGGTCTTTCAGCAATCGCCGATGCTACCCCGCATTCGATCTGCAGTGTGAGCATGGCGAAGTTTCCAAAGTCTGGCCCGCGATCCTAAGCGCGCTGGACCGCGGAAGAGCGCACCCTTACGGAACCACCAGCAGCCCCGGAGAAGATTTTTGGAGCTCGTCGGACTTGAATTGGCTGCGAAGAAGGTCAAGGTAAGCGCGGCCTTTGGGACGGCCGTTGGTGCGTGTGGCCCCTAATTGTGCAAGGAATATAAGAGCGTCCCGGATCTCACTGTCACGGACCGTCGCAATCCCTGTTTTCTGGCTTTCCGCCTGACGATAATTTTCAATGGCGGCCTTCAGGGCGTCATAAAGTCCGCGCTGGATGGCGTAGTCCGGAGGCTTCTCGTAATAAATGCCGCTCGAAAGGGTCTGGTAGGCCTCGGCAAGTGACTGGATTCCGGCAATCGCATCAGAATCGGTGACCGCCGGATTGTCTCTCGCGTTCAGGCAGATGGCGTAGCCGAGCGCCAGAACCAGCGGCTCGTGCCGGGCCACGAAGGATGATGGGATCCTGGTATCGGAAAAAGGGACGCTGGCCCAGTCAATCTCGCGTCGGCCAAGATCGTGTTTGCGGCTTTCCACGAGGTAGGAACAGTCGGAAGGACAGTCAATCGTAACTTCACGTTCGGTGCCGCAACAGATCGTACAGATGCTCTCCGCCCTGGCCGGGCAGTAGCGCTTTGCTTTTCTCTTTTTACAGACGGGGCAAGCCAAGCGATGGTCCCTGTGCGCAAATTGCCGTCCCCTGGGGCGGCTTCACATCATTCTATGCAAATCGCATCGCCGTGGCAAATTCAAGCAAAGGCCAAAACCAGGACGGGATGACAATAAAATCCTGCGCCCGCCCTGGCATTCAGGATCATTCGTCAGTGGACGATAATTTGCGGGTCTTTAACCTGTGTGTCGTTCACGATCACCGTATATTTGTAGGTGTTCGGTGGACCGGTTATATGGCCGGACTTCGATTTGCCTTTGTTAAAGACACGGCTGTGGAAAGGCCTATCCGTCTGCGTGAAGGTCACAGTAAAAGTGCAACCAGAGGTTGGGCAAACCCACTCCACTGTCTGATTCTGTTTCGTAAAAATATGCTGGTCTTCAGGGTCAATCGTAGGCGTCCCATCCGTTTCCGAGCTCGGTGTAATCGTCACCTTGCAACTGTTGGGCGTGGATCCCGGATGACAGACATTTGACGTAGACTCCTGCGCAGCCGTCGCCTTGGCCAAGTAGAGCATTGTTGCAGCCGAAAGGACAATTGCAACAGCGGTTAGCAAATTCAACTTTTTCATCGAACCCCCCTCCTGTGAAAAATTTCGGGAGCTTGCCTCCCGTTCTCACCTTCAAACGATTACGCTTCCCTCTGGCTTAAAGGGGCAGCAAAAGGATCTTGTGAGATTGCAAAATTTGAACATGCCCCACAAGAACTCAATTGACCAGTCGTCACCTCAACAGAAACACACCTGCAACGGTTGCCCGCTTCTGGAGGTTGCCCCGCGCTTTACCCCGGCCGATAGCCGCAGGCCGCTGCATCCTGATCACCTTTTGTGTAACTTGATACTGCCCATATTGCCCCCGCAATTAAGGGTTGTCAATGTGAATTCGCGGACAAGAATCTGAGGGCGCAATCGCCCGGGAATAAATCTATTGATTGGATCCCATCCGAGCGAATGGATTGCATGAAACGTGGGGCATACCTGGCCATCAAAATGAATACGCCCGCGACGGGACACGTTGCCGGGTCAGACCATACTATTCTTCTTGTTTAGAAGTGTTGATGGGGTGAATCAGGCCGGGAAGTCGCGTAATGTTCGGCAAAATGAATTCCGGCGCGAGCGCTTTGCAGGCGGCTTCGTCACCGTATCCATAAGAAGCCCAGCATGACCGCAGCCCGGCGTTCTTTGCAAAGAGGATGTCGGACTCGGTGTCACCAACCATCAGAACCCGCCGGGGGTGCGATTCCGCCAAACGCGGCGCAATGGTTTCGGTGAACAATCGCGCATCGGGCTTGCGGAAGGATGACTCATCCACGCCCAGCATCATGTTGACGCTAGCATCGATGCCGAGATGTTCCGCCAATCGGCAAAGGCCCTTGTGACTCTTGTTGCTGACCAGCACAATCCGAATGCCCATTTCCCGGACCGCCGTGAGCGTCTCCTTCGCCCCGGGAAAGAGGGTGGCCATCGCTCTGCCCTTTTTCGTGTACAGCGCCCGGTAACAATCAACCACTTTGCCGAGCTTTGCGCCGTCGCATTGGCCGTTCGTGAGGATCCTGACCGATTCTTCCAACGTCAGGCCTACCGTCCTTCGCACCTCAGCGACGGAAGGCCGGCCGTAGCCAAAAGTGGCAAGAGCCTCCTGGAAGCAGGCGTGGATGCCCTCGAGCGATGAGGCAAGCGTTCCGTCAAAATCAAAAATCACTGTGGTGAGCGACATGGCATCCCGCCCGCAAAACCGGCTATTGGAGCATTACCCGGCCGTCAAACAATAGTGGCACAACACAGTTCGAAATACGCACTGGAATCCCTCGACTGAACAACGAGACGGAGACGAAGCCAGCGGCCCCTCCACCGGCGAAAAACCCGCATGATTACTGCCTTCCCTGCCCGCAGCTACGCAATGGGAGAGCACGGCCATGCAGGGCTCTTTTCCTTGTTCTGTTGCATTTTGAACAATGACGCAACTACAGTGGAGAGTTATATCATTAATGACTTACCTGCCTTCTTGATCCGGCAGCCTCGCATCAGGCGCCGGGATCACGGGACGGAGGACCAACAACTCAAATGGCACACACACTCGATTCATCAAAGAAGTCCGACGTTGTTATTGTCGGCGGTGGAATTATCGGAAGCGCAATTGCCCTCCGCCTGGCGAAATCTGGAGCGAGCGTCACCGTCATCGACCGCGGCCAGCCATGCTCTGAAGCCAGCGGAGCCGCCGCCGGCATGATAGCCCCCCAGGGAGAACTGATTGAGCCGGAGCCATTCTCGAAACTCTGCACGGACAGCCGTGATCTCTACCCGGAACTCGTCGCGGAGGTGGAAGCACTCAGCCAGGAATGCGTTTGCTACCGGCGTGATGGCACCCTGTTGGTAGGCATCGAGGAGCATGAATGCGAAGAACTGGAACATATCTATCGCAAGCAGACGGCGCTCGGCTTGCCGCTTGAGCGTTTGTCAAATGACCGCGTCCTGAAGCGCTTCTCGGGCCTCTCGCCGCTCATCGAACTTGCCCTGTTTGTTAAGGGCGACCATTGGGTTGACAACGAACGGTTGACCCATGCCCTGATCAAGGCAGGTGAACTTTCCGGCGTGACCTATCATTGGGACAGCGCGGTTACGGGTTTCAATGTTCAGGGTGATCAAGTTCAAGGAATTCGCGTGCTGCCCCAGGGGAGCGCCTCGGAAACCGTGCTTTCCGCCGGGCACGTTGTGCTTGCGGCCGGGTGCTGGTCAGGACAATTGGCAGAAACTTTGGGAGTCTCCCTGCCCATCGTGCCCTGTCATGGCGAGATCATCGAGTTCGAAACTCCCAGCGACATTCCTTATGTGGTTCGCGCGGGCATCAACTATGTCGTTCCACGCGGCCCTCAGGTTGTGGTTGCGGGCACAACAGCCAAATGGGGCGGCTTTGAAAAAGCTGTCACCGCAGGCGGGTTGCACTCCATCATCCAGGGGCTTAATCGTATTCTCCCCATCGCACAGGATTTCAAGTTCCGGCGCGCGTGGGCCGGGTTGAGGCCGGATACCAAAGACCATCTGCCCATCCTGGGCTTCGGCGCGCTGCGCAACCTGATCTTCGCCACGGGCCACTTCCGCAATGGCATTCTGCTGGCCCCGATCACAGCCAAGGTGATTGCAGAACTGATTCTGAGCGGCGTTACCTCTCACCCTCTGGAGCTCTACAGCCCCGGGCGCTTCGCAACGCCGGCATAAAGTAACTGGGCGGAGGAGCTCGGCGGCTTTACCTTACGAAGAGAAATCGTTTAGGATGGCTAATTCAGACGGGGCTGCAGCAACCGCAGCGAGATCATGAATGCCCTTTTCCGCACCAAGTTGAACTATGACTGACATTCGCGTTCGATTCGCACCATCGCCCACCGGCTACCTGCACGTCGGCGGAGCACGCACTGCGCTTTACAACTGGCTTTTTGCTCGGCGCATGAACGGCGTCCTCATTCTGAGGATTGAGGACACTGACGCCGATCGCTCCAGGCCTGAACTGACAACGGCGATCCTGGAGAGCCTGGAGTGGCTGGGGCTCAACTGGGACGAGGGACCGTTCCACCAGTCCGACCGGCTTGACCGCTACCGCGCGCTGGCGTCGGAACTCGAGCGTTCGGGCCACGCCTATCCCTGCTTCTGCACCACGGAAGAACTGCAAGCCAAGCGGTCGCTTGCCGCCGGGGGACGTCCCTGGAAATACGACGGGACATGCCGGAGCATTCCCGAACCGGAACGCCAACAGCGTATTGCCGATGGCGTCCCGCACGTGGTCCGCTTTCGCGTCCCGCTCACCGGCGAAACCTGGTTTGACGACCAGGTGTTCGGCCGCATCAAGGTTGAGAACCAGGAGATTGAGGATTTTGTGTTGCTGCGTTCGGATGGGCAGCCCACCTATCACCTGAGTGTCGTGTCCGACGACATCGACATGCGCATCACGCACGTCGTTCGCGGTGCAGATCATCTTTCCAATACTCCCAAGCAAATTCTGGTTTACCGCGCCGCCGGAGCCGACCTTCCCGTGTTTGCGCACCTGCCGCTGATTCTTGGTCCCGACAAGCAACGGCTTTCCAAGCGGCATGGAGCAACCTCCGTCGGCGCCTATCGCGACCAGGGAATCCTGCCGGAAGCACTGGTCAATTTTCTTGCGCTTCTGGGCTGGACGCCGCCCGGGGGCGAAGAGATCCTTTCGCGCGAAGCCATGGCGCAACAATTTGACCTTGCAGCCGTTTCAAAATCCAATGCCGTTTTCGATCCTGAAAAGCTCGCCTGGATGAACAGCCAGTATCTGCGCGGGCTGATCATGGACCGGTTGGCAGCACTGGTGGAAGCTGAACTGAAATTGGCCGGCATCAATTCCACAATCACGGCTTCGCCCGCCAAGTTCGAGGAAAGTATTGCCCTGCTCCAACCGCGCATGCGAACTTTGAAGGATTTCTCCCTGGGTGGCCGGGCGTTTTTCACCGATGAGTTTGAATACGCTCCGGATGCACGGAAGAAATTCTGGAAGGACCCTTCCCTTCCCGTCCTGCTTGACAACCTGGCGGAAAAGCTTGCAACACTCGATTCATTCGGTCCGGAAATATCCGAGCAGACTTTGCGGGCCTTGGCGGAGGAAAGCGGAACCAAGGCCGGACTGCTGATCAATGCAACCCGTGTGGCATTGACCGGACAGGCCGTAGCGCCGGGCTTATTTGATGTAATGAATGTTCTGGGAAGGGAGCGAGTGGTGGAGAGGCTTCGGCGGGCCGTCAGATTTCTAGGCGAATCAGGCGCGGACGGTGGTTAGGCGGGCATTCGCTCCTCCGGCCCGAAACGGATGCCCATCATGACGACGCCTTCTCAATCCTTTCAAGGATCACGATGGCCACTGCGATGACGGTTGCCGTCACTTCCAGAATGCGTTTGACCTTCTTCAGCTTTGACATGGCTTCATTCCCCGAGGGGCAGCCATACGCTGCCAGGCAAACCTTCATCCTGCCCCTCTAATCCTATTATCAACCCTCGGAGGCCGCGAGGAAAGACTTCCAGAATCCCGAAACAACGTGGAAGCGAGAACCGCTTTTTCCCTGAACTGCCCGGATTGAAAAACAGTTTGTGCCCCATGGTCAGAAGGCAGGGGCGGTGGCTGTGCCCAAAAACCACCACCTTCGTCTTAGGGTCAAAGCTTTCGAGGAATTCTGCTTGTCGCTGCGGGTTCTGCTTTTGAAGGGGGGAACCGTCTGCCCATTTTTCCAGTTCTTCCTGGGGCACCTGAAGCTGGTGCTGGATCTCTATCTGAACATTTTCAAACCGCAGCTTCAGCGATGGGGGCAGGTTCAATTCAGCCGGGTCCACATTCCCCCGTACAACCCGCAAGTCAGCAATGCGTTCCAGTTCGCCCAACACCGCACTGGAGCCAACATCGCCGGCGTGCAGAATTGAATCCACCCCGACCAGCAGGTTCGGTAGTCGAGGGTCAAGGTAACCGTGGGTGTCCGATACAAGCCCGATCTTCATTATGAAAAACCTGGATGTTTGTTAATCAGCACTGCAGGCTGAACCACCAAAAGATAACATATACTTTCATCGTGCAGAATGCGATCCATCATCAGAGGATTTCAGTGTTTTGCGGCGCTGCTCGGGAGACACGAGGAAGCCGATCGGGTACACCATGCTTGACACCTGAACCAAATGAGCCGCAATATGGTGAGTCTTCCCACTGTTGTGGGATCCCTCCCGGGGGAAGCAACTATGCTGCCCTGGAATTGCCTGGCCGCCCACGCCGGCGGCAAAGTTTCTGAACGCACAGCACTAAGGCAGGCGCATGTTACACAACTTTGTCTATCGCAATGATCAACTGGTTCCAATACAGGATGTCCGCCTCTCACCTGGCCAGGCCGGGCTCTTGAATGGCTGGGGAGTATTTACAACCATTCGGATTTACAACGGCCAGCCGTTCGCCTTTGAACGGCACTGGAAGCGCCTGACGAATGATGCAAATCGGCTGAAAATCCCGGTGGAGTGGAAGCCGGAGGCGGTCCTCGAACAACTTTCCCAATTAATAGACGCCAATCACGTTCTGGAAGGCTGCGGCCGAATTTATTTTGTTTATAACAGGGTCGGCTCCTGGATCAGCGACGAAACCATGCCCGAAGTTGACCTGATTTTGTACACTGCCGACCTGCCCGAGCGCAAAGGCCCTGTGCGACTTGCAATGCAATCCCACGGGCGGTACGCCGCAAGCCCCCTTGCCGGCGTCAAAGTAACCGCCTGGCTGCACAACGTCTGGATGCTTGATCAGGCTGTCCAGCGAGGCTTTGACGAAGTCATCCTGCTGAACGAGCACAACGAAGTCACCGAATGCACCGCCGCGAACATCTTCTGTGTTCGGAACGGAGAGGTCACGACACCGCCGCTTTCCGCGGGGTGCCTGCCTGGCGTCACACGCTCAGTGCTGCTTGAACTTGGGGAAAAACTTGGTCTGGACATCGAAGAGGGGCCGCTGGAGGCCGAGGACCTGTTCTGCGCCGACGAAGTCTTTATCACTTCAACTACCCGCGAAGTTCAGCCGGTTTCCCAGATCGAAGATCGGACAATTGCGCAGGTAAACGGCCCTTTTACTCAGAGCCTGGCGGAAACTTTCTCGGAATACGTGGTGCAATCGCTCACAAGAACCAGCACGCGGACGGCCGGCTAACCCTGTTGCAAGAAGAGGCAACGAAGGGCTGATGCCTGGTCCAACCTATCGTTCGAAGAACTTCCGTTTCTAATTTTCCTCCATCAACTTTACAAGTGCGTTGGTCACAACACCTGCCGCGTCCGGCCCTATAGAATTGACCTCTCCGTACCAGCGGTGGGGCTTGTCCAGAAGCCAGGGCGCTTTGTTGTCCCACTCGGCCTTTGGAACCAGATATCCAATTTCATCGTTGGCCAGGCCAAAGATGAACTGATACCTGCTTTTCAAGTGAGGCCGAAGGACCGGCTCGAACGGAACATCAGGAAAATCCGCCCCGGGATAGCGCGTAATGCCGCCGTTCACCAGTTCCGGATAGATTTCTCCGGGAACCGTAGCCATCTCTGCGACAATCTGGTTGCCGTCCAGCAACTGGATATAATCAACCTCCGACCGAAGATCGTGCCCAGTGGCATATTTTACCGTCTTGAGCCCCGCGAGCAGTTTCTCAATTCCTGCCGCAGCATCGCCACCCACATAATCTCCAACCAGCTGAGTGAGAAACGAAACCGGCTTCGCCTCGGTAGATGGATCCAGCTTGCCATCTGTATAGACGGGTCGTGAATGACCGAACACCCCCATGCCTTCGTCGAGGCGAAATACGCTGTTGCCAAGAGGAACGTCAATCACAGCCTTTCTAATCACGATCCGGTCCACGTTGACGCGTTGGCCGCCGAGTCGAAGCGCGCGAACAGCCATCTCTCCGACAGCGTTACCTGCCAGCTCCGCCTTTTCCCACGTCCCGTCTTTCGCCACTTCTCCTGTTTTCGGATCGAGCAATGACACCTGGCCTCCCAGCGTCGAGATTAATCCGCCGATAGAACCATTCATGAAAACCGCCGTCCCCCCATCGTGCTCTTCAACATATCGGCAAAGCCAGTGCGGATAGTCCGCGGTGATCAGAGTATTCTTGCTGTCCAGCGTTTCAGGATGGTCACTCCAGTTAACAAGCGTCGCAATGGGCTTGTGGTTTGCGGCAGAAACAAGGCGCATGGCAAACAGATAAGGGTCTTTCACGTAGGGCGGCCGGTTGTCATCCTGCAGCAGATTCAACAGCGGTGAATCATCCCGGGCAACCGTCAGGCTGGCTTCCTGCATGTTACTGGCGGCGCGGATTGCCGTGTCGGCGATGATATCCACAACCCGGTTGAGATACTTCACGTTCACACCGGACTTGAGCAAAGCCGGCCCCCACAATCCCAGCGTGTCCGGGCCTTCGTGGTCGTGAGTGGAAGCCACAATCACCTGCGTTACGTCCGGCAACTGTTTTTTCACCTTTGCGCGCACCTTCAATACGTCCGGATGGAAGAGGCCAATCAGGTCTGCCGCACACACCACGAGTGTTTTGCCGCCTGCCTCAATTGCCAGGCAACGCGCATAGAGATCATCACGGACACCCGTTGCCACCCGATTGAACCCAAAGCCAGCCATGTAAACTTTGCCGGCATGGACATCTGGAGTAATGGAAGTCTTCGCCGCGCCAGCACGCAGAGCAAATCCCTGCGGGTTGAACACCAGGCCAGCCAAAATCAGGAAAAAGGCTGTTTGCTTGAACCGATAATATGGGGTCACTGCCTTTCCTCCTCTCTTCGGATCGTTCTCGACAAACCGGAATTAACACCATTAGCCTGCTATGACAACGGAATTCAAATCGCCCTCAGACCCGGAACACCGTCTCGCGTCCAGTTGCCTGCCTTAGAGGCGTGGATAATCATCTGCCGTTGAAGGCTTGCTGGACCCGAGCTTTGGAGGCCTGAAATATTGTTTGCGCGCCTGTCGCCAATCCACCATGCTCAATCCGGACGGATCAAACACAATCTTCCCTGCCCGCACTGTCATCCGCGCGATCAGTTTTATGCTGCCGTCCATCCTGGAATTTCCGTTGTCCGTGTAACTGTAGTCCCCTTCGAGTTTCTCGAGGACGGCGATGTCCGCCTCCCTGCCCACCGAGAGCGTGCCGAGATCAGGCCGGTTAATCTCTCGCGCCGGATTCAGAGTCGAGCGCCGGATCACATCTTCCAGCGGCAGACCCATGGCCAGAAACTTTGACATGACGTTCGTCATGCTTTGCGCCGGCCCAATCATGCTCCTCGAATGCAGGTCCGTCGAAATCGAGTCCGGAACAAAACCTTGTTCAACCGCGGGCACTGCATTCCGAAACCAGAAACTCCCCGCGCCGTGTCCCACATCGAATATCGCCCCGCGCTTTCGCGCCTTCCACATGATCGGGTTGACGTGGCCGTCCGGGAGGATGATCGGAAACTGCTGGGCAAACACGTGCGTGTGGATATCGCCAGGCCGCATCTTTTTCAGAATGAGCTCCGCATAAGAACGCCGCGGCGGCCGCGGCCAGAAGTCCACCATCATCGGGACTTTTGCCAGCCGTCCGCATTCAAGCGCCCGGTCCACCGCCGCCCAGGGCCGGTGTCCGGCATCCCACGGGTTCACAGTCCAGTAATGCGCCGTCTTCACCCCCACGATCACATCCCGGTGCTTATCGATTGTCTCTGCGCACAATTGCGGGTCCATTTGATCGACAGTCTGCTCAAGGCCGCCGTTCATGCCGTTGGCAACAATGTTCAGGAAAGCCAGCACGCGGATCTGCGACTTGTCCATCACCATCTGTTTTTCGCGGAGGAACGTTTCGGCGCCGGCGCTCCCGGTGTCCACTACCGTGGTTACGCCGGAAGTCAGCATCCAGTCGGCCGGCACGCCAAAAGGCGGCGTTTGCGACCGGGCGCTTGGCGAGTACCAGTTGTCGGGCACCCCACCGTAACCAATATGGACGTGGATATCCACCAGCCCCGGCGTCACAAGAAGCCCTTGGACGTCAACCACCTTCCCTGCCTGGGCGGGCGGTAGGTCAGGCTCAACCGCCGCAATTTTTCCGTCAGCAACTGCTACATCCATTTTCCGGTCGAGACGGTTCGCCGGATCTACGACATGGCCGCCCTTCAGCAGCAGATCGTATCGTGGCGTTTTCGTCTTCTGGGGTGAATCTGTTCCTGATGCTTTCGTCATCAAATCTCCTGAGCCCACTCTCAAGGCTGCGGGTCGCCATTCCCCCGCACTTTGGGACTTGGCTGACCACCGCTTTACGCTTGCGTGGGCTTCTGTCCACTCTGCAAAGGCTCAATATATTAAGTAACAAACAGGGGCTATGCCAATAGTTAATTCTCGCGGCAGACTTGCTGGCCTCGTGTCTGCCGAACGGGGTTCAAAGAACGCCTCCAATATGGCAGCGACAGGCAAGTTGGCGTCTCGGATTGCAACCAAATTAATTGCCAGGAGAGCCAGAACCGGCCTAATCCGCCAGCCTGGCAGGACCGGCCTGATTTGCCTTAACCGGGTATTTTTTGCATAGGCGATCGAAAATCAGCTCTTCTGTTTCAACAACTTAAGGCTGGCAATTAACTTGCTGGTACTGTTGTTAGAAGTATACACATCCCTTTTGGTCAAGGGGAGGAGTTGGTTGCATCTTCAGCAAGTGTTGAGTTTTTCGACTTCGACGTGCCCATGTGGGAAGGATCGCCTTTCTTGCATCAAGGTGATCAATGCAGGGTCCCATTGGAGGCAACAATGCGCAACGACTATTCTGTCATAAACGATCTGTACGGAGTGGAGGCCGCCCACCCGCCTGCAAGCCAGGCAGGTTTAGGGCTGGTTATCCTGATGCTTCTGGGTGGAATGTTTCTTTACCAGTCGATCCATCCGGTCATGCGCCTACGAAGTGAGCCCCCCTCGGCGTTCCTGAAAGGCGGAGCGAATTCAGGCCCAGCTATGTCTGCTGATCAAGACTCTGCGGCGCGGTCTTACTGGGACCAGGCGGCTAATTTCGTGTCCGCAAAGTATTCTTACGGCGAGTTCCTCCCCAGCAACCCTCCGGAAGATTTTACGGCCGCCATGGGCGGAAATTATTCCGCCAGTTCCATATACTGGCAACGACTTCGCGGCCTTTGGAACCAGCCGGAGATTTGGGTTCAGTCATACCAATTGGATACGGGCTGGGTTTACAGGGCCATAGATTCCGCGAGCGATGTTGTTACGAACTACCTCAAGGGCTAGTCCGGCCTCCCAGGCCTTTCGTGAACTGATCTCCCTCCCGCTCCGAATATTTGCCCGCAATCTGGCGCGACTGGGCAAACATTCGAGCGGGGGGTATTTCTGAATTAATTAGTTGCGGATACTTGCCAGCCTCTACTTAGAAAGCAACTACCTGGGCGCAGCCTGGGCTGTGCCGGAGGCAGTTGAGCCTGGACCGGAGTCTGATTCGTTGGCGCGGAGGGTTTCGGCATCCTGGAGGGCCCGTTGCTTTTGTTCCTGCCAGAGCCTGCCATACACGGCCATCTCCTGCTTGCTTTCCTGAGTCTTGTTAAGCTTCCTGTAAACCTGGGCGAGGAGGAAGTGCGGGCCAGCTGCGTCCGGTTCCAGTTGAACCGCCAATGAGAGTTGCTCTTGCGCCTGCTGCAATTCGTTTAGCGCCTCGAAGGATTGCCCCAGCAAGAAATGAACTTGCATCATGCGAGGTTGCCCTTTTTCCGCCTTCTGAAGGTAAGACACCGCCTGCCTATATTCTCCCTGCTCGACGGCGATGGCCCCGAGATAGAAATTGATGATAGGGTCTTCGGGAGATTCCTTGAGAGCTTGCAGGAACTCTGTCCGGGCGGGAACTAGATGCTTCGAGGCCCAGTAAGCCACCCCGAGCGCATTGTGGATTCCGGTGGCGTCAGGCCGCTTTTTCAGGGCTATCTGGTATTCCTTGATGGCCGCTTCATAATTGTGCTGATTCCCGTAGATTTCACCCATTAAGGCGTGAAATTGGAAGGAATCCGGGTCCAGGCTCTTCAGCCTTTGGACCGCGCCGAACGCGGCAGTCATATGGAGACGGGCCAACTGGTAGACGGCGTCGGCATCTTTGGGATTCTCTTCGACCAGTTTATTCAACTGTTCGATGGCGGCGCTGCTCTGGCCCTTCGATGCGTAGGCTAAAGCAAGGTAATACCTGCAACGCGGGTGTGGATGTGCCGTCTTCAGTTCATGCTGGAAACTTTCGATGGCGTCCGTGAGCTCGTTAAGACCGTAGAATGAATAACCCAGGTAGAAATTCGCTTCCGGGTAATCGGAGTGAGAAGCCAGGATTTTCCGGAACATCTCAATGGAACGTCTAAACTGCTCCTCCCTCAGGTAGAGCACGCCCAGCCGCTTCATGATTTCCGGACTATTTGGAACAAGCTGAAGAGCCTGAAGGTATGCCTGCTCCGCCGCCGGATAGTTCCGCTGGTTTTCTGCGGCTCCCGCCTCCTTAAGAAGAGATTCGGCAGCCGCCTGTGGTAAAGCAATTGCAAACGAGGGCCACCAAAGCAGATACAAAGCAAGCATAGGAATGAATACTCTTGCCAGAAGAGTATGGGGCCGCGGCATTGGGTGGTGATACTGCATTAAGTGTGCCCAGTCATCGTTCCCAATTTCGGGAATTGATTCCAATCAAGAGCTCAAAAAATCACCCCGAAGACACTTCCATTAACTGCCTCGGAATCGGAGGGTTAGATGGCGCGCCTGGAGGGGCTCGAACCCCCGACCTACAGATTCGAAGTCTGCCGCTCTATCCAACTGAGCTACAGGCGCGAGAATTCAACTCTATCAGCTTGGAGCCGTTCATGGCAACCAAAGCCGCCCGGCCGACGCCCGGTAAAGTTACGTCCCGGCAGGAAGGCGCAATGACGCCGATTTGAGGCCTGGCGATGTAGCCTTGATGATAACTTCACCTGACTCACCTGTACTCTGGAGGTTAATGGCGGCGACTCCTGTAATGGCGTCAATTTCCGTTGTGCCGCCGAGCAGGCGCCCGGGGCCCGATGCGGAAAACTCGATCCAGTTCTGAGCCGTCGGAACCAGCGTTCCGGCGGAGTCTGCCACGTTGGCTTCGATGAAGACCACATCGGCTCCATCGGCAACAAGCGACTGGTTGTCCGGCTTCAGAATCAGACTTTTTGCTGGGCCGGCGGTGCGAAGCTGATGGCGGACCGTCACCCTACCCTTCTTGCCAACAGCGAGCAGCGTACCGGCTTGATATGCAACGCCATCCCAGACAAAAGGTGGATGCCGAAGACGTGATCCCGGGAACCGCCCCCGCGTAAACTGCCCGTCCAATTCTTCAGTCTCCCGATATTTCTCAACAAGCGTTTGGAAGTCCTGCCAGGCGCGTTCCTGTGTGGCCGGCTTGCGCTCGCCCAGGCTCCGCCCGTTCAGAAACAGTTCCACCGTGTCGCAATTACTGTAAATCCGCACGTTGCGGCTGCGGCCTGTATCTTCAGGCCAGGTCCAATGACCCACGATATGCACCATTGGTTTCTCGGTCCATTCAGCCTGGAAGAGGTAATAAGCCTCCTTTGGCAGGCGCCACATGTCAGCGATTCCAAAGTAATCATTGAACGGCCAGCGCAGAGTTATGGCGCCGTCGCCCCGCTCCCAAAGCGTGCGCGTGGCGGTCCCGTTGACCTCGCCTGTGTCAAACATGCACCACTTGGCCGTCCCCAACCAGGGCAGCGCATTCCATTGCATCAGATAACCCTCGCAGGCCATCGCCGCTTCACTGTCGGCAAAAACCACGCTGCGTCCCTTGCGGACCAGCGCCGGGCCCTCGCGCCCGCGCTCACAATGAAACGATCCCCATTCATTCCAGACGTATTTCTTCTCGGGGTGCATTTTGTGCGCCTGCACCAGATCTTTAATCGTAGTAGCGTCGATGATGTCGGTGACATGCGCGCAGCGCCCCGCCGTCCATCGCGCAGGGTCGAGCGCGTGCGTGAAGCCCGAGAGTTCCACAAAGTCTTGCGGATATTGGTAACGGCTCAGGTCATCGGCAAAACCCCACATGATGATAGAGGGGTGATTGCGGTCGCGCTCGACCATTTCTTTCAGCTGGTGCTTGATGTTCCTCATCAGCCCGCGCGGAAAGCGGGTTGTGTAAATGTTTTCGTCTTCATCCAAAGGGGCGTGGTACATGTAGATCTTGATGTTTGGAACCTCTTCCCAGACCAGGATTCCCAGCCGGTCGCATGCGTCGATTACGGCCGGGTCCTGAGGATAATGCGACGTGCGAACAAAATTCACCCCCATGTCTTTCATCATTTGCACGTCTTTCACCCCGATAGCCTCGGGGACCGCGTCGCCCAGAAAGCCGTAATCCTGCCGCCGGTCAACGCCGCGCAGAACAATCGGCTTCCCGTTCAACGTGAATCCGTTTTCCGCGTCGTGGCCCATGAACCGGATGCCGAACGTCGTTATGTAACGGTCGGTAGTCTTGCCGTCCGCGGAAACTATGCTTGCCAACTGATAAAGATGTGGGTCGTCCGGCGACCATAGATGCGGGCTGGCAATAGTTGTGGTCTGGTCGATTTCCTTCACTGCGTTGGGACCAACATTTTCTTTAACCTCAAGCCTCGCGACTTCCCTGCCCTCAGCATCAAGAATGAGGCTCTGCAGGTTGAAGCTTCGAGCCTGCGAACTCTGATTCTGGACCCAGGTCCGAACTCTTACGGATGCGCCGCCTCCGGATTGCTCGCTGGTTATCCAGGTTCCGTTGCGTTGAACATGAAGATGGTCCATAGCAACAAGCGAGACGCTTCGGTAAATGCCACCATATCCCGGAACGTTCGTCTCGTTTGCCGGAGCGATGTTTGGATCCAGCACGTCATTCACCTGCACGGTCAGCAGGTTCTCTGCGCCGAACTTCAGGTGGTCGGTCATGTCAAACCCGAACCCCGTGAAGCCTCCCACATGCCGGCCAAGATGGTGTCCGTTGACATAAACGTCCGCCACCTGGAACGCCGCCTTGAATTCAATCCACACGCGGCGGCCACGCCATTCCGCAGGAACTTCAACTACGCGCCGATACCAGCCCAACCCGCGAAAATGGTCCGATACGCAAAATGGGTTGTCGGGGGTAGCGTCCCAGGTGTGAGGCACCACCACCGTTTCCCAGGCGCTGTCGTTGTAGGCTGGACGTTCAGCGCCGACGAACTCGGACTCAATCCCGGCGCCCGGCGATCCTTGCCGTTTGAATCGCCAGCCATCGTTCAGTGACTTTGTGATTCGCAGACCGGACCGGGCCTGATCGTCTGCCGACTTGTTCGCGCTCGTCTCCGCTCCGCTGGCGCGCAATCCCTTCATCCCGGTGACGGCAACTCCCGCCACGGAGGATTCAATAAACTGTCTTCGCGAAATTCCCTTCCTGGCCATTGCAGTCCTCTTTCCTGTAGCTAAGTCACGAATGGAGACCAAAAACGCGCTCCGCATAGATTCGGCTCAGCCGTAAATCTTCCTCCAGCGGGCGAGTGACGACGGTCTGTTTTCGATAGGCAAGTTCAACCACGAGCAGCGGCTTCAAGTTGATCTGATTCAGGTACGAAGCGATTTGTCTGTAATCAATATCACCATTCGCAAAGGATTCAAGCCACACCTTCTCGTGGGAGTTTCGCAGGTGCAGACTGGCGACACGGTGGCCGGCTTCGCGCAGCAATTCCATCGGATTCTGCCCGCCCTGGTAAACCCAGTCGATATCCAGGCACACCCACACGTACTTTGGGTCAGTGTGGTGAAGATTGTAACGCCACTCGCGGGCGTGCTCGGCCATCTGCGGAGCGTGCGCATGCGTCCAGAATTGAAAGCCTCGCTTTGCCAGTTCACGCCCCATAAGATTGAGCATCTCCACCTGGATTGCAAGTTCAGCATCGGTTTTCGGAACGTCGTGCGGCTTGGGATCGGGATTGTTGATCACAGCGCGGCACCCAAATTTCTTGCACAGTTCACCGATCTTAAGCGCCTGGCTGATGGTGTGCTCGGCCAGACTGCGCTGGTGCATCGAACCACCAACATAGACCGATGGCATGTGAAGGCTGTTCGCCTGGACCAGGTCCAGCACCCGGCTGCGGAGTTCCGGAGTTAAAAAACCCTGGTTTAATTCGATATTGCGGAATCCTGCATGGTGGGCCATCGGAAAGATCTCATCGAGAACGTCCGCAAGTTTTTTATGCTGTCGCTCGGCATACTGCTGAAAAATGTAGCCCTCGACCGCCAGCCTGCTGCTCTGGTAGCGCTTCGCTGCCAGGCTCAGCAATGCGGCCGGTGCCAGCAACAAAAGATCGCGACGTTTCATGGATGCCCTCACACTAGGGAAAATGAAGCCCAGCGCCGATGATTATCGTTCCCCAAGACTCTTGCTTTCCCACCGTTCTCCGCACCTCAGAACGCAGTAAGGCTGATCAACCCTCTCTGCCGTTTCGACAAACTCGCGCGGGTCACCCGTATTGAAGGTAAACATTTCATAGTGGCAGGGGATAACGACGCGTGCGCCAATGGCTTTCGCAAGTCCAGCGGCCTCTCGGGCATTCAGATTCCCGGCCACTCGCCGCTCGGAAGCACGGCCGTTGATCGGCAGAAGCGCAACGTCGATTGGAAACTGCTGCAGCCGCTCCGCGATGCCCTCGTAAAGAAGCGTGTCGCCGCTGTGATAAATAGTCCACGGCCCAAACTGCACAACGTAACCCAGATATTCCGGTCCCAGTTCTTCATGCCTGGCAGGAACTGCCGTCACCTTAAACTCGCCAACGGTGACAGCCTCGCCGTCGCGTAAGCCCAGAGGCAATTGCGGATCGATGGCCAGCCGCTCGGCCACGAATCGGAGGTTTGCTTCCGGTACAACAATTTTCAGCCCCGGATTAGCGTGAAGCAAAGGGCTCAAAGTCTCACCATCAAGGTGGTCCGTATGGTTGTGGCTGGAGGTAACCACATCGATAAAGTCGAGGAGCAAAGGGTCCACAACCCGCGCGGTCATCCGGATGTGCGGTTTGTCGGTATCGGCGTATTTCCTGGTCAACGAGTCGGACAGGTAAGGATCCAGCAGCAGATGGCTTCCTTGCCATTGCACCAGAAATCCGCTCTGGCCAAGCCACCACAGGCGAAAGTGGCCATCGTTCACATCAGCGGCACGAACATCGGACAGGAACCCTTCGTCCTGCAAAACAGGCTGGATCATTCGATCCCCAATTCCTGTCGGACGATCTTCACCCCATCCACCAGCGATTTCAGCTTCTTCCTTGACGCCCAGCGCGCCGTCTGGCTGAGTCCGCAGTCAGGCGCCAATGAAAGCCGCTCCGCAGGCACAAAGCGCAGGCAGTCGCGGACACGCTCGGCGACGTCTTCAGGCGTCTCGATGTAATAACTCTTCACGTCAATCACACCCACGGCCACGTCCATACGCTCCGCCACAGTTTTGATCAGGTCCAGCTCTGCAAACTCACGGCTGGCCATTTCAAAATGCATTTCATCAACCGGCAGATCGAGGAAGGCAGGAAACATCGGCGCGTATCGCCGCGGTGCAACGGCTCGGCCTTTGTAGTTCCCAAAACAAAGATGTGTAGAGAGCCGGCAGCGGCCCCGAACGCTTTCCACCGTACGCCGAAAGATATCGACAAACCGCCGTGGGTCTTCCCGGTGCGCGTAGCAACTCATGGATGGTTCATCGACGCAGATTTCCTGGCAGCCCGCCTGCACCAGTGAATCAAGTTCACGCCGCACAATGGGCACAAGGGCTTCCGTAATTGCATTGCGGTCGGGATAAGATTCGTTTGGAATCAGGCGGCCGCTCAGAGTAAAGGGGCCAGGCACGCTGACCTTGAGCGCAGCACCCGCAGGGGCAATACGTCTCAGGCGTTCATAGTCACGGACTGTACCGAGACCCTTCGGGGCCTCGATCTTGCCGGTCACCGTATGCTTCCCGCGCTGGTCGTGCCCCGGCGGACCAAACCGGCGCACTGTTTCAGCCTCAGCAGAAATCCCACTAAGGAATCCGTAGAACGACAGGTTGAAATCGAGCCGCGTCTGCTCACCGTCGGTAATCACGTCAAGGCCGGCGTCGAGTTGATCTCTCACCGCCACAGCAACTGCATCGTCCAACATTTCTTCCAGATCGGCCGGGCCGAACTGATCGAGATGCGCGGAAGCAAACTCCAACCATCCCGGGAAGGGATAACTTCCTATCACCGTCGTCCGAAGCGGCTGCTTTTCCATAGCTCAACCTGTAACCGACCATCCTCCGTCAACGGCCACCACCTGGCCCGTCACGTGGCGTGAACGCTCGCTCAGCAGAAACAGCGCGGTCTGGGCCACGTCTGCGGCTTCAAGAATGCCCCCGCTCAACGGCTGCTTGTGCCGGATAAACTCCACAATTTCCGGGTCGGTCTGTACGCGGGTGCTCATGGGAGTTCTCACCAGAGAGGGAGCGATCACGTTCACCCGGATGCCATCCGCCGCATAATGTGCCGCCATCGCCCGGCTCATAGAAATGATGGCGCCTTTGCTGGCCGCATAAGCATGCGTTGAAAAATGTACGGGCTCAGGAGAAAATGCCAGCACGCTTGCCATGTTCAGAATCGTTCCGCCGCGACCGGCTTCCAGCCAATGACGCACTGCCGCACGGCACATCAGAAATGTGGGCCTGGTGTTGGCTTCAAGCGTCTTGTCCCAGCCTTCCACCGAACACTCGTGGACAGGTCCATCGCCAAACTGCCGGCCGCTGACGCCTGCCACGTTGAAAACCGCATCGACGCGGCCAAACTTCTTCAGGCAGGCCGAAATCGCTCCTTCGGCGGTGGAAGGTTCTTTCAAGTCACCAACAAAATAGCCGGACCCCGCAATCCTCGCGGTCAAGTCGCGGCACTGCGGTTCATCGAGGCCCGCGATGAAAACCCTGTATCCTTCGCTCCCGGCCAGCAACGCCGTGGCCTCGGCAATTCCGCTTGAACCGGTGATGAGCAGAACGTCATCCATACCAACCGGCGGCTAGTACTTGACTCGCACCCAGCGCGATGAGCGCATCGACTGGTAACCCGCGTCGAGAATGCAATTGACAATGTATCCGTCTTGGTAAGTCTCGCGGGGCATGGTGCCATTTTGCACGCATTCCACAAAGTGCTTCATTTCGGCCTGATATCCGTAGGCAAAAGCCTCTTCGGGAAGCGGACGAGTCCAGCCAAAATCAATTTCGGCTTTTTCGACGACGTAACCTGTGGAGCGGGTGGAAAAACTCGTGATCGATGTGCCGCGCGTAACGTCGGTGAAAATAGAACCTTCCGACCCGTGAACTTCATTCCGAAGGTCCAGACCGCCTTTAGTGGTCCATGAAAGTTCGCAATGGCCAATGCCGCCGCTCGCGAACTTGAGAACGAGCAGAGCGTTGTCTTCACCTTTGGTCTTTTTATGGTGAACCAACCGCGCGCCCCAGGCCATCACTTCAACAATGGGGTCATCTTTGCCGAAGAAGTATCGCGCCGCCGCGATGCAGTGGCAGCCGAGATCATTCATGGCTCCGCCGCCAGTCTTTTCAATGTCCCAGAAGTGAGGACTGTGCGGTCCGCCGTGCGATTCCCTTGAACGAACCCACAGAACGCGGCCAATGCCACGTTGTTCAATGGTCTGCCGCGCCCGCACCACACACGGCGCAAAGACTTCAGTCTCAGCGTAGCCGTGCGTCGCGCCCGAACGCTTTGCCGCATCGAACATGGCTTTGGCTTCGCGGCGATTGCGGCCCAGCGGCTTGGTGCAAACCTGATTCTTTCCGGCGCGCGACAAGGCACGGGAAACAGGAAGGTGAACTTCATTGGGCAAGGCGATCACGTAAAGATCGAGATCATTTCGAGCGATCAGCCCTTCAAGGTCCGTGCTGGATTCAGGAATCGACCATCGCCGGGCAAACTCTTTTGCCCTCCGTGGCGTACGCGACAAATTCACTGCCACCTGCTGCCCGTTGACGTTTGCCAGGCCCTGCAGATAGAAGTCAGCCACAAACCCCGAGCCGAGCATGGCGATCCGCACGTTATTCATAGAGGTGGCGAAGGCTCCTTCGGTAAGCTTCGTAAAAGCGCTCCAACTGCTCGTCGGCGCTGACATTCCCCACGAACTGGTGGCTGGGCAGAACTTCCGGCTTGACTCCACGAGCCAGCAGGCGCTCGGCTACCTCGCAGCGCAGCATGTTGATGATGGCAGCCCCCGTCACGGTTGAAGTGGGCCCCGTGCGCCATTCGAGGCCAGGCAGTTCCACAACGCAATCACCGGGCGGGCAATGATTATCAATCACGACATCTGCGAAATCGATGAGCTTCCTGCCTGACGAATGGGCGGGCTTCGACTGGTCCGAGTGGGCGCGCGAAACGATGGCGATGACGGGCAATCCGCGCTTCTTTGCACCCGCAGCCATCTCCACCACCACGGGACGGATGCCGCTGGTTGAAATAACGATGAATGCATCGTGCGGGCCAAAGCGAAACCCGTTCAGTATCTGCTCGGCGTAACCCTCGTATTTTTCAAGGTAGAGCGGAGCCCGCAGGCCGTTGGCGCCAACAATGGCGGCATGGTTTGAAAGCGACTGCTCAACCAGGGCGACGAAGCCCGTGAAGCATCCCTGGCGCGGAGTCATTTCCTCGCACATCATGCGCGAGTGGCCGTTTCCAAACAGGAAAACCAGCCCGCCCTGGGCGATGGACGATGCGCAGATTTCCGCCGCTTGCTGGATTGCGGGCAATTCCAGCTCCCGAAGTTCCTTCAGGAGCTGGAGCGTTTTGTCGAAATATTCTTCCGAAGCACTCATATGGTCTTGTTTATCGCGTATATCAAATTAACTGCAACAGAGTCAACCTAAGGCAACGATTGAATTCTGAAGAATGACTTCAAAAATAGTCGGCCATGATGCCCAGAGTAATCCGATATTGACAACCCGCTGCCGTTCGACTATGACAGTACCACCATGACGATCGATCCGAAAAGTTCATCCAATTGGAATGTTCTTGGCCTCGATATCGGCGGAACCGAAATCAAAGCAGCCCTGGTAAACGGCAAAGGCGATATCATAGCATCTCACCGGGCGCCTACACCCAAGACATTGTCCACTTTCCACGAAACAGTCAAGGCCGTCGCTGCAAATCTTCACGTCGGCGATGTCAATATCAGGGGCGTGGGCATTGGCTGCAAAGGCATCATTGATCCCCGCACAACAAAAGTTCTTGCCCTGCCGGGCGAATTGAATTACCTGGAAGGACGCCTGTTGAGCGATTTCGTCTCGCCGTTCGTCCCAACTCTCTGCCCGGTTGCAGCCGACAACGACGCCCGAGTTGCGCTTGTGGGCGAGCACATCTGGGGAGCGGCGCAGGGCCGGAAGAATGCCATCATGCTGACGCTTGGCACCGGCGTCGGCGGCGCGATTTTGGCCGACGGGAAGATCGTTCGGGGAGCGGGAGGAATAGCCGGCCACCTTGGACACGTCACGGTTGATCCGACCGGCGGCCTGTGCATTTGCGGCAACCGCGGATGCCTGGAAACGGTCTTTTCCGCGCGCGCCATTGAAGCTGAGGCTTTCGCGGCCATCCATCGCGGAGTCAAAACACAACTTCCTCGGCTGGAATCGCGGCCGCCGACGTGTAATGACATCTTTGAATACGCCCAAAAGGGCGATGATGTTGCTCGTATTGTCGTGGAGCGGGCCACCTTGATTCTCGGAAGCGCTATCGCAGGTCTGATTCACGTGCTCGATCCCGAAATCGTCATCCTGGGCGGACAAATCACACAGGCCGGGAACTTTCTATTGGAACCCATCCAGAAGGAAATCGATTGGCGCACCAGGTACCTGCTTTGCCGGAAGGTGCCGGTTGTCAGGGCACAGATTGCGGAACCCTCCGGAGTTGTGGGAGCAGCCGCGCTGGCGATCGAGGCAGCGACAGCGGCAGATGCCATTGCAAGCCCCTAAGAGGGCTTAAGCATTTCTTCATGACTGGGGACAAATCGGATTGGCAGGAGGACCGGCAGGATGAAGGGCAAATTTGTAGCACTCACCCTATTGCTGTTTTGTTTCTCTCTCAGGCCAATGGACCTTCGCGCCGCGGGCGATTATTTTCGCGTCGAACAGCGGGCGGGGGTGTGGTGGTTTATTGCGCCGTCGGGCGATCTCGCGCTTTCCATCGGGGTCAACAACATTTCATACCGTGGCGACGTCATTCACGGAACCACTCAACATCCCTACTTTGAAAACATCTCGAAGATTTATCCCAACAAGGAATCATGGGCGAAGTCCGCACTCAAACGGCTGAGCCTTTGGGGGTTTAATACTATCGGATCGTGGTCCGACCCCGGCGTGTGGAGCCGTACAATGCCCTACACCGTTATTCTCAACATCGCCGCCCGTTCCGGCGCCGACTGGCTAAAGGGAATACCGGTGGATGTTTACAGCCCGCGCTTCCAGGCCACGGCACAGAAGATTGCGAAGGAAGAGTGCGCACCGCACGCAACGGATCCTGAATTGATCGGCTACTTCAGCGATAACGAATTGCGCTGGGGACCCGACTGGCGAGGAAAGCAGAACGTGCTGGCGATGTACCTGAGCTTCCCACCGAACGCGCCCGGCAGGCAGCATGCGATCGATTTCCTGAAGAAGAAATATTCCGGTAAGGTCGAAAAACTAAACCAGGCATGGGGTGTTCACGCAAACAGTTTTGCGAATGTTCCCGCTGAATCCAAATCGGATGCCTTTGGGGCCGACAATTCGGAATTTCTGGGCATGGTGGCGCGACGCTATTTTGAGGTCTGCGCACGCGCCATTCACACGGCAGATCCCAACCATCTTTATCTCGGCGCGAAATTCTCAGAAGCTCCTCCCGACCCCGTCATTATTGCTTCGCACGGAGCAGACGTCGTCTCGGTCGACATATACAAATTCGATCCGCGTCCGGTTGTTAAGCACATCTATAAGCTGGCGCAGCGTCCTGTTCTGGTGGCCGAATTCGCCTTTCGTGCCGAAGACTCCGGCCTCCCCAATACGAAGGGAGCCGGACCAAAGGTGCCGAACCAGACTGAGCGTGCCCGCGCTTACACGAATTACGTGAAGTGGCTGGAAAGCCTGCCTGAAGCGGTGGGCTACCACTGGTTTGAGTGGTGTGACGAACCAAAGCAAGGACGGTTTGACGGCGAAAATTCAAACTACGGGCTTGTTAACATTCATGACCAGCCGTATACGCAATTCGTAAAAGCGGTAACGGGTGCAAACAGCGCAGCGATCACCGTCCATCAGAATTTAAGGTAGTGGATCTCACAATATGAAAGCCGGCTGCGGGCTATTGTCCCGCCATGGCAGGGTCAACGAGCCTGTTCCTGGCGCGAATGGATTCCCGGAGGCATCTCCTATTGAAAGGAATACCTCCGGCCAAACCCTTGTCATGAAGAGGAAGTCTACCAGCAAGGCAGCACGAAGGACTGATCCTGTTAAGCCTGCCAGACCCCTGCAGCAGAACCTGCTTTCAGCTATTTCTTCTTCTTTGGGGGGACGATAGCGTCTTTAAACGCCTTGGCAAGACGGAACTTCACCACGGTCTTGGCCGGAATTTTGATTTCTGCACCGGTCTGGGGATTGCGGCCCGTCCGGGCTTTACGGTGGGCCTTCACGGCCTTTCCGAGGCCAGGGATAACAAACTGGCCGTTGTTCTTGGTCTCTTTTTCCGCCAGCGCTGCCAGTTCTGCCAAAACGGTGGCCGCCTGTTTCTTTTGCAACCCGGTTTTGTCCGCCAGGTGAGCTACGGTCTGCGATTTCGTCATCATCTTTTTCATCTCCTCTGCTGCCTGGACTCAAGTGAATTTTGAGCCCGCAGTTTGCCGAATTTATTTCGACAGCGCTCGTCTGTCAAGTTCACTCAAACGGATAACAGCCGCGGCCCGGACGGCCTTCTGGCCGCTGATTCCGGAATCCTCCCATCAGGTGTTTCCGATTGGTCCAGATAGATTACCAGTATTTCCCGGCTGTGCGCAATGCCGTTTGTTGCTGCGCAACCGGATTCAAGCGAAAGTCATCCTTCTCGTTGACTTGCGCCGATGCGACGAATGCTCCATCCCTCAAAATAATCCGTTGTTTTGACAAAGCGGGGACGCGTTCTCCTGGAATGATTATGCCGACCAGGTTCAGCGGGTCCGGCGCGGAAAGCACTACAGTCTCCCCGAAAGGAGGAGCATTGCGCATGGCCCGGAGCGATTCCACGGCAACCGGCAGCCCGAACTGTTCGCCAAGAAAGCCGTCTACGAATCGTCCTCCTCGCACTTCGCCTCGGTCTTCCAGGCGGCGAAAAACCTGTAACAGTTCGCCCCACCTCATCGGAAAGCTTTCCCGTGCCGTGAGTTCCCGGAAGACCACGCCGTAACGTTCCAGCAGGGCCTTGCAGATGGATTCCGTCGCCCGTACGCGGTCGTGCGTCTCTCCAGAAAATAGCAGCGACCAGCGGCCGGTGCTATGTCGCGGCCGGGTAGTGCGTCCTCGCCCCTGGCCGGAACGGCGCTTCGGATCAATCAAGGCCCGCAGGTTGTCGAAGCCATCCGCGGTTACGCGTCCTGCGGCCACCAGTTCCCACAGAGCGGTCTCTACTTCTGATTTCAGGCGGCCACTCCCGCGGACAATATCCGCAAAAAACGACGCGCCGCGTTCCTCAAGAAATTCGAGCACCCGCCGACCGGCATGGCTCAGGGCTTCACTCCCGCTGCTGTGTTGTTGTCCGCCCAACCCAATCCAATCAGCCTCTTCACGCAGGAAAAATGAAATGGGCGCCACACTTGACGGCACCACGCGCTGACGAGACGCCTCCCCGCCCTCACCGCCTTCCGACTGCGCCAGAATGGCCGGATGGGGCGACATCCTTCCCCAACCCACGGCGCCCGTCAGGCAAAGGCGGTCAAGCAATTGAGGACTGTAATCGGCGACGCGACGGGCAAGGACCTGCGCCTCCCAGGAGCTGGCTGGAATCTCAAAACCCTGCAACTGGCGCAGGACTTCCAGCAGCCCGCGCTCGCCGTGTGTCTGCGTCCCGGGCGCCAGGTGCTGCCAGCGAAGCAGCCACTCCATAAACTGTGAAGGAGTCACTGGTTTGATCTGCGCGCGCAACGTGCCGAGCGTCAGGCGGTGGATCCGCGCCAGCAACCGGCGGTCGCACCACTCCTGTACGTCGGAACCCGTAAATTGCCCGCGAAGGATGCTTCCTCTCGCCTCCAGGCGTAGCAGCGCTTGGTCAATTTCCTGAGTTTGCAGCCCCAGGATCTGAGCCAACATTTTTGCGCTCACGGGACCCAAGTGGCCCATCCAGCCCCGTACAAGTTCCCGGATGGCATCATCACGTGAAGGAGCCGAGCCTTCTACGCTTCGAACTTTTCGCTCAAACTGCGCCTCAGGGAAGATTGACTGAAACGTCTCTGCTTTTTCTGTAGCGACCCAGAAATGGACCCCCTTGTCAATAGCACGAGTCGCGCGGCCTGTTGTACTGAGCGTGGTAAAGTGAGCAGCCCAGACGGCTTTCACCTCTCCCGCCTGCGGGCCCACAAAACTCTCCGGCAATGCGACCAGCGTCTGCAGCGCGTCGGCCAGTTCATCGGCATCGCGAACGTCAGGCCACGCCTCGCGGCGCACCTGCTCAATCGCCGCAGGATCGAGCCGGCCCACTTCACGCGCCACCGATTCCGGCAAAACCCGCCGAAGCTCAACGGCCCGCGCCCGGCGTTCTTCCAGAGGAGCGTCGTCAAGGAATGCATAAGGATTTGCGTTCAGGATCTCGTGGGAAAACGCAGAAGGCGCCGGCGTGTCAACGGCCAGGCACTCGATGGCGCCGCTGGAGATATCTGCAAGAATGCGCTTGAGACCTTCAATATCCATCGCTTCCGTGAGGGCGTCCTTCATCACCTCGCGCACCAGTGGATGATCGGGAATGTTGATGTCGCCGACAATATTTTCCTGGCACGCCGCAGCCTCAGGAAACACCGCGGCCAGCAGATCGTCCGCCTGCATCCGCTGGATATAGATGGGAACCTTATGGCCGTGCTGGAAACGCAGAAGTGCCAATGAGCGGCTGGCATCCCAGCGCCAACGATTGTTGAAAATGGGAGAAGCCAGAACGGCCTGTTCCAGCACTGCTTTCACAGAATGGACGTCAAGAAAACGGAAGACATCGGCAAGCGGAAAACTGTGCTGTTCGCCCAGCGAGATGTTCAGCCCGTTGTCGGTAGCCGCAGCCTGCAGTTCAAAATTGAATGATCGGCAAAACCGCTTGCGCAGCGCGAGTCCCCAGGCCTTGTTGATCCGGCCGCCGAAGGGAGCGTGAATGATGAGCTGCATTCCTCCTGCTTCATCAAAGAAGCGCTCAGCGATCACCCTCCTCTGGGTCGGCGTTGCACCCAATGCCAATCGCCCGGCCTGGAGATAGGCAATCAGTTGCCCGGCGCCCGATTCGTCAAGGCCGCATTCCTGTTTCAGCCAATCGATTGCCTCTCCCGGGTGTTTGGGTGCGTCGCCGGCATTCGAGATCATGCCGGTGACGGTTTCGCGCAACTCCGCCACCTGCGCGGAAAGTTCCGCCGTCCGTGACGGCGCTTCACCCCTCCAGAAAGGGACGTTGGGCGCAGCGCCATGCGCGTCTTCCACCAGCAGGCGGCTGCGTGCGCCCTCCACGCGGCGGATGCGCCATGATGTGTTACCCAGCAGCATGATGTCGCCCGCCATGCTTTCCACCGCAAAGTCTTCATCCACGGTTCCCACCACCGTTCCTTCCGGCATGGAAACCACAGAGAACAGCGCACTGTCGGGAATCGCTCCGCCTCCGGTAATCGCCGCCAGGCGGCTGCCACGGCGGCCACGCACCCGGCCGTTGACGCGGTCACGGTAAAGCAGTGCAGCGTGCCGCCCGCGGCGGGCGGAGATTCCCTCGGACAACATGGCGATAATCTCGTCGAAATCCTGGCGTGAGAGGCTGCCATAGGGATAAGCGCGCCGCACCAGGCGGAAAAGGTCATCCTCTTTCCATTCCTCGCAGGCGCACATGGCAACGATTTGCTGTGCCAGGATGTCGAGCGGCGCCGCAGGAATCTCAAGCCGGTCGAGATCACCCTGCCGGATGGCCCGAACCAGGGCAGCGCATTCAACCAGATCGTCCCGGGTCATTGCGAACAGGCGGCCCTTGGGCACAGCGCCCCGCCAGTGCCCCGCACGCCCGATGCGCTGCAGTGCCACGCCTATAGAACGAGGCGAGCTGATCTGGCACACCAGGTCCACCATCCCGATATCAATGCCGAGTTCCAGCGAGGCCGTAGCCACCATTACACGCGCTTCACCGGACTTCAGCCGCTTTTCCGCCTCAAGCCTCAGTTTGCGGGATAGGCTGCCGTGATGGGCGGCGACCGCTTCTTCGCCCATCCGCTCGGCCAGATGATGTGCCAGGCGCTCCACCAGCCGCCGCGTGTTGACAAAAACCAGAGTGGACCTGTGCTCAAGGGCAAGCTCGACGATACGGCTATAAATGTCTCCCCACATTTCTTCCGTGGCCACCGGGCCCAGCTCACCGGCGGGGACTTCCACCGCAAGATCCATCGTTCGACGGTGGCCCACATCAACCACCTCAGGTACGGGGCGTTCCGCACCTGCCAGGAAACGAGCTACTTCCTCAATGGGCTTCTGTGTGGCGGAGAGTCCGATTCGAACCGGCGCGGGCCGATCGGGATTTGCTGCGCGCACCAGCGCGTCAAGCCTTTCGAGCGACAGCGCAAGGTGCGCTCCGCGCTTGTCGTCTGCCACGGCGTGGATCTCATCCACAATCAGCGTCTCCACATTTTGAAGGATCGCCCGGCTCTTCTCCGCCGTCAGCAGGATGTATAGCGACTCCGGCGTAGTCACCAGAATCTGCGGCGGACTCTTCAGCATGGCCCGGCGTTCCGGCGCCAGAGTGTCACCGGAGCGGACGGCCGTACGAATTTCTGGCAGGGCCAATCCACGCTTCGCAGCAAGGTCGAGGATTCCCCGCAAGGGGATTTCGAGGTTCTTATGAATGTCGTTTCCGAGGGCTTTTAGCGGTGAGACGTAAAGGACCGCAACATGGCCAGGAAGAGCGCCGTCGATCCCCTGGCGCACCAGGCGGTCAATGCAGGCAAGAAATGCCGCAAGCGTTTTGCCGGAGCCCGTCGGGGCAGAGATTAGGACGTCTCTTCCCTCAACGATGTGCGGCCAACCCTGCTCCTGTGGTTCGGTGGGATCACCAAACTGCTCCACAAACCAGTCGCGTACCAGTGGGTGTGCCCAGGCAAGCGTCTCTTTCATGGCAGTC
>DATLWV010000219.1:0-30054 GCA_035576145.1 Terriglobia bacterium | reverse complement strand
GCGCCGCGGGCCCAGTGGTTGGGGCCCAGGACCACGTAGCGCGTGCGCGGCGGCAACAGGCGGTAGACGGCCCCGGCAACGTGCCCGGAATACATATACCCGGCATGAGGCACTACGCAGCCGATGGCAGACTCGAACACGGCCCCGTCGCCAGATTCGGGTTCCAGGTACTGGTCTACCTCGCGCAGAAGAGCTTCACGTTTGTGTGGATAGAAACGACCGGCCACAGCGGGGGAACGCACGGATGTGGGCTCCATAAGCAAATCGTAGGCGCGCGTGGTGAAGGTTGTCAAGCGGCCCCTATTACCGATTCAGCTCCCGCGTACCCGGTCGTGTCCCGGCTTCAAATTCTTCTCTGATAGCTCCTGCAGGAGGAGCCGAAGAAACTATTTGTTCTCTTTTTCAACAACGATTTTGAGTGACCGGAGGAATTGCGCGTCCTCGGTGGTAAGAAGGAAATCCGGTCCGTTAGCATTGGTCTCAGCAGGCAATTCCTGGCGGTGGGTGGAATTGCTTTCACCTTGCTTGTTGAAGCCGATGGTGACTTCAAGAACCAGGAAAAGGTCGTACCCTGCGGCTCGGATACGGCCCATCACTTCCGATATGCTGGCGGAATCCGCCAATGACTCATTGATTGCCTGACCGAGTTCCTTGATCAGGTGTTTGAAATTGTCGTCAAGCTCCAAAAAGAATCCTTTATACTCCGATTCTTGCTCCTTTTGGCATTCTATGTTTCGCGTAACGGAAGTGTCAAGGCAGCGTATCCTGACTGGACATTGACGCCGATAGGTGTTGGCTTTACCATCGGAATGTTGGACCTTTTCCATCGCAAGAGGCGGTCGAGACCATGCCAGCCAGCTCGAAATCGTTCCCGGGACGCCTGTTTTGCCGGGCGCGGCAGATGTTCCACCTGCTGATTGCGCTTGTTTTTCTTTTTCTGACCATAGCCGGGATTTCGGTTTCGATGAAACTGTGGCAGGATTATCAGAAGATTCCCGGACAAGGGGGCTGGGGTTTTGGCATGGTCGCAAGTTTCACCGTCCTGCTGCTGATTTTCTGCCTTTACTCTTTTTTGAAAGCCAGAAGCGTGCGATGATCTGTGCGCGCCGGCGCTCGCGTTGCTTTTGATGCTTGCAGGCGTTGGTAGTTCCCATTCATCCTGATGAACGATTCTCGCGACAGCAAAAAAGCACAGGACTCCAACTCCAAGACTACTGGCCCTTCAGATCGCTACTTCCACCGGCCGGAAGACCTGGCAGGGTTTGATGCCGCGCGGGACCTCGGCCTTCCTGGCAGCTACCCCTACACCCGCGGTATCTACTCGGGCCAATACCGAAGCCGCCTCTGGACCATGCGCCAGTACGCAGGTTTTGGCTCGGCCCGGGAGTCGAACCAACGTTACCGGTATCTGCTGTCAAGAGGGACAACAGGGCTTTCCGTGGCATTTGACCTGCCAACTCAAATCGGACTTGATTCTGACCATCCGCAGGCACAGGGCGAAGTGGGCCGGGTCGGCGTGGCGATTGATTCCCTCGAAGATATGGAATCGCTTTTTGAAGGGATTCCGTTGGATCAAGTTTCCACTTCCATGACCATTAATGCCACCGCCCCGATTCTTCTGGCGCTGTATTTCGCAACGGCAGAAAAACAAGGTGTGGACCTCCGGCGGCTTTCAGGAACGGTTCAGAACGATATTCTGAAGGAATATATCGCGCGCGGGACTTATATCTACCCGCCCAAGCCGGCGATGCGCCTGGTGACAGACATCTTCGCCTTCTGCCGCGACTATGCGCCTGAATGGAATACCATCTCGGTGAGCGGCTACCACATTCGCGAAGCCGGAGCTACGGCAGCTCAAGAGATCGCTTTCACGCTCGGGAACGGAATCGCCTACATGTCGGCAGCGCTGGATCGCGGCCTCGATGTGGACGAAGTGGCTCCGCGGGTTTCGTTTTTCCTGAACGCGCACAACAACTTCCTGGAAGAGATTGCCAAGTTTCGCGCGGCCCGCCGGATGTGGGCGCGAATAATGCGGGAGCGTTTTAAAGCGCGGGACCCGCGCTCCTGGGCGTTCCGCTTCCATACGCAGACGGGCGGATCGACCCTCACCGCCCAGCAGCCGGACATCAACATCGTTCGCGTCGCACTGCAGACACTTGCTGCTGTGCTGGGCGGAACTCAATCGCTCCACTCAAACTCCCGGGATGAGGCCCTTGCCCTGCCCACGGAGAACTCGGCATTGCTGGCGCTCCGCACCCAGCAGATCATCGCCTACGAAAGCGGAGTAGCCAATACGGTTGACCCTGTTGGGGGCTCCTATAGCATCGAGAAGTTCACCGATGAGATTCAGAGTGCCGCGGATGAATACCTTGAGAAGATCGACGCGATGGGCGGAATGCTGGCGGCAATTGAACGGGGATTAGTACAGCGTGAGATTCAACAGGCCGCCTATGAATATCAGGGCGGAATCGAAAAGGGAACTCAGGTGATTGTGGGGGTAAATCGCTATCAGGAAGCCCCCGAGCAGGGAATCCCGATTCTGAGGATTGATACGGAAATTGAACGGCAACAGGTGGATCGGTTGCACAAGCTACGGGCACTCCGTGACACTGCCCGGGTTGACGCTGCGCTGCGAGACGTAGAAGCCACGGCCCGAAGCGATCGCAACCTGATGCCGGTGATTCTTGAGGCAGTAAATGCCTACTCAACGGTGGGTGAAATCTCAAGCGTACTGGCCGGTGTCTTTGGCCATTACCAGGAGGCGGTTGTTATCTGATGCCCAACTTGACCTTTCTTGGAGCAACGCAGACCGTAACAGGTTCGAAATACCTGCTGGAAGCCTCTGGCGAGCGTCTTATGATCGATTGCGGACTGTTTCAGGGGCACAAAGAACTCCGGCTGCGCAATTGGAGCCCCTTTCCGGTTGATCCGGGCAGCATCCATTGGGTGGTGCTGACTCATGCTCATCTTGACCACACTGGCTACCTTCCGCGGTTGGTCAAGGAGGGATTTCACGGCCAGGTGTGGGCTTCATCAGCAACTGTGGATCTCTCACACCTGACTCTGCCGGACTCCGGTCATCTGCAGGAAGAAGATGCTTTGTATGCCAACAAGAAGGGCTTCAGCAAGCACAAACCCGCCCTCCCGCTTTACACCTACGGTGAAGCGGTCAAGTCTCTGGATTTGTTCCGGGCAGCCGATGAGTCAAAACCTCTGGAACTTTCGCCCCGCTTCAGCTTGAGGTTTATCCGGGCCGGTCACATACTGGGTGCTCGCATGCTGGAGGTGACGATTACGGAGACAGGGAAGCCGATTAAGGTCCTGTTTTCTGGAGATATTGGCAGGTTCCCGCAACTGATCATTCGTCAGCCAGCCGAGCCGGGAGCAGTCGACTATCTGGTGTGTGAATCCACCTACGGCGACCGCCTCCATCCAACGGACAACTTCCGTGAGCGCCTGGCGCAAATTGTTGAAAACACTGCCGCCCGTGGCGGGTCTGTTATCATTCCTTCGTTTGCAATTGGCCGCACCCAGGAATTGCTCTATCTTTTCCGACAGCTGATTAATCAGAACCTGATGCACGACCTGCCCATTCATGTGGACAGTCCCATGGCCATTGATGCGACGGACCTTTACCGGAAACACCACGAAGACCACAACGTGCAGACCGACGAATTCGAGGCCGACGGGCACAGGCTTTTTGCCCAGCCGAACGTGCACTTTGATCGCTCCGTAGAAGAGTCAAAAGCCCTGAATGACTGTCGCTATCCTACCGTAATCATCTCGGCAAGCGGAATGGCGACCGGCGGGCGGGTGCTGCATCACCTGGCAAGGTGCCTGCCTGACCACCGCAACACCCTTCTTTTTGTGGGTTTTCAGGCCCCCGGGACCAGGGGAAATGCCATGCAGTCCGGCGCGGAAACGGTCAAGATCCACGGCCAGCAAGTCCCCGTCCGTGCGCACATTGAAACCATTGAGAACCTGAGTGGGCACGCGGACTACCGGGAAATCACCAGCTGGCTTGAAAAGTTTCCCTCCGCGCCGCAAAAGACCTTTGTAACTCACGGGGAGCTCCACGCGGCGAGAGCGCTCCAGGAAAGAGTGACCCAAAACCTCGGATGGAAGGTGGAAGTTCCCTCGTACCTTGAACAAGTTACGCTTTGATCGTGGCGAGCGGAGAGGTCGCCGTGGCCTTGCTCGGCAGCTTCCCCGTGATCCCTTAGATGTTGTGCGCCGGACCGATATATGGTATTTGGAACGATCCGGGCAGCGGCCGGCCCGTCCTTGAATGGGATTCGTATGTAATTAAATACTTTGCAAAATCCATTTCCTGTGTATAATGGTGTGGGTGTTTGGAAATTGTGGTAGTCACTAATGAGTAAACACCCCTGTCCGGAAACTGTCCTTCCGTACAGTTGTGTTCAGGTTGGTAGGGACTTAGAGTCATAGTGCGATCAGCGCTATTGATGGAATACTAACTCGACGCCAGAGCGCCAGCCGGGAGGGGGAAGGCATGGTTGCTAATGACAAACTTATGCGCCGGGCTGTACCACGCCCAGTTGACCCAACTGTTGGATCAAACATGCCTGCTCCCCAACATTCCTAATCGATCCCGTCTTGTTGCACCCCGTGAACTCAACAAAGCAGTCGTCTTGGAGGGAAAATGAATACGCCACTGTCTCTTGTGCAGGAATTGCGAGGAATCAAGGGAGGGCAGAAACACGGCCAGTCTGACCTTGAAAATCTACTTTCCGAAATTCGCGAAGCCCGGCGCGAGTGGCAGGAACAACTGGATCAGGCCCAAAACCTCCTTCATGACTTGCTGTCTTCTCTTGCAGACCTGTCAGGAGTGGAACTCCCGGGAATGGCGGTTGGGGCACAAAAGGACGGAGAAGGGTCGCTCCGGCTGGGCTTCAAGACTCTCAAGGACCGGATTCGGCATGAGTTGGAGGGCTTTGCTTCAACCTCTGCAGCGGAGGCCGCGAAAAACGCTCACTCCAAGAGTTCCACTGTACTTGAGCCGCTCGAAAAAGAAATGCAATCTCGGATGGACAATCTGGCGGAGGAGTTTCGCGGAAAGTTGAAGTCCCGTTTGGAACGGGAACAGGAGGATCTTGCGAACCTGGTCAAGGCTCGAGCTGAAGAGGTGCTGCAGGTCAAGATGAAAGATTTTGCGGAGTGGATCAAGCTGATGACCGAAGGATCTGTGGCGTCGGTTCCTGCAGAAGTCCAGAAGTCTCTTGAGCCGCACATCGAGCAGGTTAAGGATAGGCTGAAGAGCACTTTTCAACAGCAGCTTAACATGGTGATGGTGGAGTCTGAAAGGGCTGTCCAAGGCAAGGTCGAGGCTATCAAGAATGAACTCCAGACCCTGACGGCCGGGTTATCAGACCAAGCGAAGCTGGCCTACTCGCAGAGCACGGAGTCTGCGATAAAGGACTTTAATAACCGGCTCAATGTTGCAGTTCAGGAGTCTGCCAGGCAAATTGAGACGACCAGCCGCACAAGGACTGAAGAGGGCCTCACCAGCCTGAAATCTCACCTGGATGAACTTTCAGCTACGTCAAAGGTGGAACTCCAGTCGTACGTCGATTCCGAAGTGCTGGGTTTTAAGGAAAAGCTGGCTGCTGCGGCCCAGGAGTTGCAGCAGAGAAGCGCGGCAGACATCATGAACAATGTCCAGAAGGCATCGCAGGAAGCTTTGAGCGCCTCCCTGTCTCAGGTGCGGCAACGGGTTGACGAGGCCTTTAATCAATCGAAAGGCGAGCTGAAGTCCACCATGGGGACAATGGTGGAGGACGTTCGGAAGCAGATGGGCGACTTCGCCCTTTCAGCGCGCGATTCTCTGGCTGGAGACGCGACGCGCCTCTCAGACAACCTCAAGCACTTAGGCGATGAGCTGAAAGCCACTGAAAAACAGCGAGTTACCGCCATGATTGAAAGCATGACCAACATGAGCCGGCAGACCCTCGAACAGCATGCACAGAGCATCAAACAAGTTGCCGACCTGCAGGTTGGTGAGATTCAAAGGTCTCTCTCGGGGCTCCAGGCCAGCATGGCGGCTGATTTTGAAGGTCAATTGCGCCGGTTCATGGAAGAGCAGCGTCGAGCGATGGTAGAGGAAGTTCAGAAGCAGGTTACTGAGGTTTCCTCTGGCGCTGTCGATAAGATCAGGGCCAGTTCGGGACAGGTTGTTCAAGAGCTTTCCGGCAAGGTCAACAAGGAGGTGAACACGGCTACCACCTTGCTAAACCAATGGGCCCACCAGACAACGACCTGGGCCGAGGCCTCCATTAAAGAGTCTCTTGAGTCCTACAAGCGACAGGTGGCCGAGTTCACCAATACGCTGCTGGAAGACCAGCGAAACACAATTGAGGATAGGATCGGAGATCTGCAGGACCGTCTGGCACAGGCTGCCAGCCTTCTCCGCGTTTCTGAGCGTGCGGCTTCAGAGGTGGAGCGGGCAAAGGACCGGCAGAAGGCCTGACCTAAACAGAATTGCCCGTCTGCGGCTGCGAACGGTTGTTTGTGCGCAGCCGTTTTTTTTGAGGTCGTTCTTCGTTCACCCGCCTCTCTGTTCCTGCAATAAAACCAGGAAACCAAGAACAACGAGGGGTCTTCTTGGTTGGGGCCGGAAGCTTGATTATCAGGCTGGATTGAGTCCGAGTTGGCTGCTGATGCCCTGCATGGCCCTGATGCACAACTCAATATGTTCGTTGATGTCCACTCCAAGTTCTTCCACGCCAGCGATGATATCTTCCCGTCGGACCGCACGCGCGAAGGCTTTGTCTTTCATCCGCTTTCGGACTGAGCTGGGCTCAAGACTTTGAATTCTGTCCGGCCTGACCAGCGCGCAGGCCGTGATGAAGCCTGCCAGTTCATCACACGCGAACAGGGATTTTGCCATTAGTGTATCGCGGGGCACCCCGCTATAATCTGCATGCCCGAGGATGGCACGGCGAACATCCTCAGGATATCCAAGAGTGTCAAGAATTTCGCTTCCCTTCAGGGGGTGGTCAGGAGCGTCCGGATAAATCTCGTAATCAAAGTCGTGGATGAGTCCTACGACCGCCCACTTGTTTTCGTCGTCACCAAACTTCCGGGCATATGCCCGCATGCAAGCTTCAACCGCCAGACCGTGCCGCCTCAGGTTCTCGCTCTTGGTATATTCACACAGAAGCTTCCATGCCTCTTCGCGGTCCATGTTTCCTCCTCCTGGTTTTCCACATTGTACAACAGAGATTGGAGGGTAAATCGCACGCAATGGAGCCACAAGGGCAACTGTTATACAGGAGTAATCAAATGCAGGCAGTTTGTTGTGACGCGGAAAAATTTCTTTTTGTGGTATTAGCTATCTGATGTTTCCGTTGTTGAAATTCTGGTCCGGCGGGACTTCCAGTAAACGCCTAGCCCGCGCAAATAGGCACAAAGCTTTTCACGGGGCGAGAGCAACTCCTGCGGCTCCGAAGTGATTGTTTTCTGTTTCCAGATGCGGCGCGCGCGCCTCTTCAGAGCAGATAGCAACCACCTTACGGTTGCCAGGCGAAGGGTCCTTTCCTCAAAAAAGAGTTTCAGCGCAAAAGCCACGCTGCCTGCGTAGAGCTGGGTCGTTCGGGCTTTCTGGTTCTGGATGTTATCGTCAAAAAAGTGCGTGACTGCTGCCGCAGGGTTGTGGCGAATCCTGAACCCATGCTTCAACACCTGGACATACATGTAGAACTCATCGCCTCCACCGATCAATGATCCTGCGCCAAGGTCTGGTGGAAAAAGCGAGAAGTTCTCGAGAAAGGTCCTGCGGAACGCCATGTTGCAACCAAAGCCCACCGGCTCACCAAGAATGTACTGATACCAGTTTGGATTCGATGCATCGAGGGTCCAAGCGGACAGGGCCCGCTGGCTAGTGTAGTACCTGTCAGAGCGTTCAGCGGTAATAGAGAGCGGTCCAGCTGGAATAACGCGTCCTGTTACGCAACAGACGTCCGGGTCGGCAAGGCCCGTGATAATTTCCTCCAGCCAGCCAGGGCTGATCAGGACATCGTCATCTACGAAGATCAATATGTCGCCCTTCGCGCGGGATATGGCATGATTGCGTGCAATGGAGACGCCACGGCGCGGCTCGTTCAGCAACCTGACTGGAAACCGTAATACTTCCTGCGTAAAAGCCGCGTCTTCCGGGCCGTTTAGAACAAGAATGACTTCACAATTGAGGTACTGCTTAGACTGATCGGTAAGTCTTTCCAGGCACTGCGCCAATGTGGGGCGCAAACCGTTTGTACACAGGATTATTGAAACAAACGGGTGTTCCGGGGCCTGGGCGCCCTTTCGGACCTTTTCTGCCGAAACTTTTGATTGCACCCGCGTGCCTTCGCACACTTGTTTCAAGACTTCTCTCCTCGCTGGTTGATACACCTCCAGAATTCTAACATTCCTGCGCCGCCAGTCAGGGCGAAAAAGTCCGGATTGACGCATAGGCCTAAAAAAGGCCCCCAGAAAGATGGAGGGTTCCTGCTATACTATTCATGAAATTGGGTTTTCGCTCCGCATCCTGCCCGGAGTCAAGGGTTTTGTGGGTCTTTGATTTTGAGGATGGTGTGGCGCTTAACACCATGAAAATAATTAAGTTTTACGAGATTGGCGGTCCTGAAGTCCTCAGATATGAGGACGTTGAGCGGCCGCGGTTGGCGCCGACAAGGGTCTTGGTCAGGATTCATGCCATCGGCGTGAATTTTGCCGATACCGTGCTGCGGCGCGGGGGTTACCTTGCACAGCCGAAGCTCCCGGAAACGCCGGGATTTGAGGCTGCCGGCGTGGTTGTGGAGACAGGTGAAGATGCCAACAAGCACCTGGTTGGAAAGCGTGTGGTGGTACTCGGTGAGCGTTGTTACGCCGAATACGTTACCGCATTGCCGTCGCAGTTGATCGGATTGCCCGATAATATCTCGTTCGAACATGGTGCGGCGTTCCCCGTCCAGGCGCTCACTGCCTATCACATGCTTTACACGATTGACCGTGTTGCTCCAGGGCGCACCGTTCTGGTGCACGCAGCGGCCGGTGGAGTAGGCCTGCTTGCCGTGCAGATGGCAAAGCTAGGCGGCGCCCGCGTGATTGGAACCACGTCCAGCATGGAAAAGGCAAAATATGTTCAGGAGGCCGGCGCCGACGAAATCATTCTGTACAATCAAGTGGACTTTGCAAAGAGGGTGGGTGAATTAACCCAACAGCGCGGAGTGGACACCGTTCTGGACTCTGTGGGGAAGGAAACTCTCCAGGGTAGCCTTTCGTCGCTAGCACCGTTTGGCCACCTCATCATCTACGGGAGCGCCAGCGGCAAGCCCGACCCGATTGATGTCGGCACTCTCTACGCACGCTCTCTGAAGGTAAGCGCATTCTGGCTATTTACTGTTACCCGGACTCCTCGCATCGCCCAGAACGGCGTGAAGAAGGTGCTCGAGTGGATTGAAGGTGGGAAGATAAACCTGAGGGTCGGGTTGAAGCTTCCTCTGGAGCAGGCCGCGGAGGCCCATCGAAGAATGGAAGCCCGCCAGACGACAGGAAAGATTCTGCTGACAATCGATTGACAGAAAAGGATGGCCTCGTTGAGTTCGACAACACCAAGAACCATCACTCGCGCAAAGCGGCTGTCCGGGTCAGTCTCCATGCCCGGGGACAAGTCCATCTCTCATCGTTACGCGATGCTGACAGCTATCGCGGAGGGCACCAGCCGCCTTCATTCCTTTGCTGAAAGTGTAGACTGCCAGAGCACACTCGATTGCCTCAAGATGCTGGGTGTGAAAATCAACCGGCAGGGAAACGAAGTTACAATCGAAGGCTGCGGAATCAGCGGCCTACGGCCTTCAGTAGATCCGCTTGATGCGGGCAACTCAGGGTCTACCATCCGAATGCTTTCGGGAATTCTTTCGGGGCAGCCATTCCGGACTGTCATCGGCGGCGACGCTTCGCTGTCGCGTCGTCCCATGAAGCGCATCATTGAGCCGCTCACGCGCATGGGAGCACGCATCCAGCCCTCTGAAGACGGCCTGCCTCCGCTGAAGATTGAGGGTGGGAACCTTGTTCCTATTCACTACGACCTGCCGGTGGCCAGCGCCCAGGTCAAAACCGCGGTCTTGTTCGCGGGCCTCTACGCCAAGGGTGTCACGGAAGTAGTTGAACCCCACCTGACGCGTGATCACAGCGAAATCGCGTTAAGGCAGTTTGGGGTCGAGATTGGACGCCACGACCGCATGATCAGCGTCCGAGGCCGCAGCCGTCTTCGGGCACAGGATCTCACTGTGCCAGGTGACATATCTTCCGCAGCCTTCTTTCTGGTGGCGGGACTTCTGGTTCCAGGATCGGACCTCGCATTCGAGAATATCGGACTGAATCCCACCCGTACGGCGATTGTGGATTTCCTGAAGTCCATCGGCGGCGACATCAGTATTTTGGATTGCCAAAGCCGCAATGGGGAACTGGTGGGCCGCGTTCGCGTGAAGGCCGGTTCGCTCAGGGGAGGAGAAATCCCCGCGGAACTCATTCCCGGGCTGATTGACGAATTGCCTGTCCTGGCTGTGTTAGGGACCCAGGCGGAGAATGGGCTTGTCTTTCGAGGAGCGCAGGAATTGCGCGTGAAAGAAAGTGACCGCATCGCTGCCGTGGCGGACAACCTTCGCCGCATGGGCGCCGAAGTTGAGGAATTTCCTGATGGATTGCTGGTTCCCGGGCGCCAACGGCTGACCGGGGCGGAAATTGCAAGCTATGGCGACCACCGAATTGCCATGGCGTTCAGCATCGCCGGCCTCATAGCCGACGGAACGACGACGATTGAAGGGAGTGACTGCGTCCAGATCTCATTCCCTGCATTCTTTGAAATAGTTGCCAAGGTGATGCAGTAGGATTCACTCAATCTCAAAAGACAAGCATCAACTCACTCCTGGACGGGCACCCGGGCCGCTTGCGAAGTAAGAGTGGGTAAAGAGGCTTCTTCGGGTTGCAGGTCTCGCCGTTGGCGATGCCGGGAAGCAGTAGAGGCAGGGGAAGATGAGCCTTCGGGTTTTGATCTGAGGACACTGATCGTTCCATAGTTTGAGAGAAGGTTAATGATTGGACCGCCTTTTCCGTAGACACCGCTGATGCTCCGCTTTCCGGGTAATTTGGAGACATTCATCCCTGGAAAGTCGCAGCTGACCTCGCCATTGTTTGAAAGGGCATTCATTATGAAGCTTGATGTTGCGGGCATTGATAGCGTGACATCGCCCTTGTTCGAGGTGACTTCAATGGGATGTGTGGGTGGAGTCGATGTTTGCAGGTTTACATCTCCGTTGCTGTTCACGATCCTCACGTTGTATTTAAAACCTTCAATGGCGATGTCCTTGTCGCGCGTTGTAAGTTCGAACGGGCCATCGACCCCTTTGGCTGCCATATTGCCCACATCCATTGACAGACTGCCGGTTAGCTTTTGTACGTTCAGAGTTGTCCGGGAAGAGTTGTAACGCAATGTCTGGGCAATACTTTCAAACCGTGTTTCACCAGTGAAATTGCCCTCGACTGTTACGGAGCCTGTCACATTCTGGACGGCAATATCGCCGCCTCTACCTTCAATTTCCACGCTGCCATCGACCTTCGAAACTGAAGTCGTCCCCCGTGATTTGTGAATCTGCAACACACCCTCGACGTTGTTTGCCTCTACATCTCCGCGGCGCGTGGTAAGCGTCTGGTTGCCCTTTAGTCCGCTGACGTTCACGTCGCCATCGTCTACCGTAACATCTGCTGTTGTTGACTTTGGAACGCGGATGACCATATCCAGCCGCAAGGTGCGTCCGCTGGAAGGGAGGGAATCCAGGTTGGAAGCGAGTTCGTATTGCCCGCTATGTTCCACGAAATGAAACTGCAGGCGATCGGAAATTTTCCTGGCGGCGGATTCATTTTCAGCCCAGACCGTCTCCTGGATGACTGCCCCAATGTTTTTCTGGTCTGACCCTCGAATTTCGACATTGCCTCTGCGGTTCACGACCAAAAGATGCGGGCTACCCTCAACGTCCTGGGAGACTCTCTGTGTAAACGTGTAGGAATTGAAGAATATCTCAGCGAATTGCTGGTCGCTCATGCCCATTACGGAGGGCCACTCGCCCCAGGGTCGCAGAAGTGTCTTTGAAAGGATCGAACCGATGATGAGGAGGACGATCAGCAGAACGACTTCGCCGGCTGAAAACAGTGAATGTGGGGCGGTTTCCGGATGGCTCTTGGCGTGAAAGTAGTCGATCAGCTTGGACAGACCCCAGAAGATAATCAGGATTGGCCAATACTTTGCAATCAGGTACCATGGACGAACAGCGGGATTAAAGTTCTGGTACAGGAAGAGGACGCCGACCGTGATAAGGGTCAGCGCCCAGAAAATGGAACCACGATGGTGCCGGTAAGTGCTCATGTTCGATCCTCCGCTTAAGGAAGGCCCGCAAGCCGCTAGCGGGGTGGCGTTGATCTTGCTGCCAACACTGACTCAAACAATCTGGCAAGACCAATGATAATCAGGATCACAGGCCATGTCCTCCCGACTCCCCAATGCGGGACAAACTGGCCCACCAGGAACATAACTCCCAGGGCGACCAGCAGAATCGGGCCTGTCAGTCCCATTCGTTGGGCGCGGCGCGCGCGCCGCAGTTCATAGCGGTCTTGTTCAGAACTAAAGTTGCTTGCCATTATGAGTTACCTTGCCCTATTGAGATAGTTGAGAAAAATGCCATTCAGTTGACCTTCCCTCTAAGCGCCGATTGGAGATCCCGTCCCGGTTTTCGCTTCCGTCCGTGGATTTTCAAGCTGGCTTTTCGGGATCATGAGCTCTCGCCTTCTCGATTTCAAGTTCCAACTCCTTCAACCGTTGAAGATGCTCAAATTCCCGCAGTCGGAGATTCTCCTGCAACTCCATTTCACGCTGCCGTGCCTTGTACCAGAAAACAATCCATACAATCGCGATCGGCATGAGGATCGCTGAAACAGGGAGCAGAACCGAAATCAGTCCCGGCAGATTCTCCATTCCTGTGTCCTTTCTCGCTCTCGCCGTCTTACAATCCGGGTGCCGCTATGGCCTCCCTGGCTGGTTTTGCTAACTTCCTCCGTGAGCTCCAATAACCTTCACTGGCCGGGCGCTTGGTTGTCCTTCCCGCCGGCCTGAGCTGCCCCTGAACCTTGCGACGGGACGACATCATGGTGACTAAGGCGCTTCTGGAGCAGGGCAAGGCCCAGTACAATCAAGAGCACAGGCCAGAACTTTCCAATCTGAGAAAAAATTGGAATGCCAAAGTTGTCCAGCAGAAACAGGAGACCCAGCACGATCAGTAGGCCTGCCCCCAAGGGGGCGTCCATCTTTAAGTCGTTCAGGCCGAACCATTCCGGTGGTGGCTGGCCCAGTTGCCTGGCTTTTGCCGTCTGGTAGGAATCAATCACCATGTAGAAATAGAAGGCAGCAGCCGCAAGTCCGAAGATGGGCCCCATAGCGCCATGGACTCGATCACTCAGGGCGATGAGCGAACCGAACAGCAAAACCTGCACCATAGCCTTTACAATCTGGCCGTTGTAAATTGCCCCGACGCCCGGAATGAAGCCAAGCGCAAGTGCCACACCAGGACTTGAAGCGGCCCCATGTTGTCCCGTAGAGCTCCACAAAGGCGACTGAAGCCGGGTGGCCAGGCAGGTTTCACAGTAAGAAGTTCCTTTCACTTCGCGCCGGCAGGTTTCGCAGAGCGGCCTTCCGCACTGTGCGCAGTAGGCAACGGAATCGTTGAGAGGGTGGTTAGCGCATTTCATGGGTCGTTACTCCTGGCTCGAGTTGAGCATATTGCCCGGTGGCATTGGCCTTGGCGGAGGCCATCTGCTCGCCTCCCGTATCTACCGTGCTTGCGGGCGGCCCCTGCGAAGGCCCCGGCTTGGTTGTCTGTTTTTCCTGATTATCAGATTCGGACTGCACGCTTCGGAACCGGGATTCGATTTCGTAAACAATTCGCAGGTCGTCATAGAACTTTTCGGCCCGCGCGTAGAGCAAGTGTCCCGCCCGGTTGGCGCGATATACCCAGGTGGCCGGGTTCAAGTCCCCTATGTTGAGGCCGCGTAGGTTGAGGCCTGCTACGTTGACAATCAACGAAAGTGAAAAGACGGTCATAGCCACCGCATAGGCAACGCGCGGTTGCCGGAAGCTGCGGAGTATCGCGTTAACCTGTTCCGCGATACCTGCACGCGCCTCACCCATGGTTGCAAGCCGGATCCTGGACACAAGCCAGGGCGGCGGCATCACTTCGCCGGCTGACCGGCAAGCCTGAATGGCAAGACGGACATCGGACAGGACCTCCTGGCAGGCGGAGCAGCCCGCCAGATGCTCTTCCACCTCGGCCCGGCGGGCCTTGTCCAGTTGCCCTTCCAGGTAATCACTTGCCAGGTTTTCGAGTTCCAGATGTGTCATCATCCTGCCTCTTCAGCCTTCACTTATCCATACGTTTTAAAGCCCGCGCCAGTTCCAATCGTCCGCGGTTGATCCTGGACTTTACTGTTCCTTCAGGCACTTCCAGCACTTGCGCGATTTCGGCATAGTCCAGATCCTGCAGGTCTCTCAGGATAACGGCCTCGCGTAAGTCCGGCGAAAGCTTGCTGAGTCCTGACTGGAGCCTTTCCCTCCGTTCCCGCGACTCCACGCTGCTTGCTGGGTCACCACGCGCGGAACCGTCAGGGATGGGCATCTGGTCGTCAAGCGTTGAAGTCACACGGTCGCCTCGCGTCCGGCGGTAGTGGTCTACCAGGTGGTTCCGCGCGATTCGATTGACCCAGGTGGAAAATTTCGCCTGGAGGGGGTCATAGCTCTTGAGGGTCCGAAAGACCTTGATAAAAACTTCCTGGGTCAGGTCCTCGGCGTCCTCAGAACGGCCTGTGAAACGGTAGCATAGATTGTAGATCTTATAGGTATGGGCCTGTAGCAGCGCCTCCCAGGCCGCATCTTCTCCCTTGAGACAGCGCTTGACCAGTTCCAAGTCCGAATCCAACGGAATTCTCCCGGGAACGATAGCGTCCAGGCTATAGCCAAGGTCTTCGGCCGTTTACCTCGACCACCAAGTGAATGTGGGCATTGTATCAGAACCGGTAGATTGAGTCAGTGACCACACCCCGTCCCCGCCCGTCGAAGAGTGCTGCGTGGGCCAACAAGTGGAGCAGGGCAGGCCCACACCCCGGGGATTGCGGTCCCCGCTTTCGTCAGGCCTGTTTACTTGGCATCGATCTGTATTTGATTGCCGGGTCGCAAATGGAACGTCCTCACCGTGAACGGCTGTCCCGGTGCGACGTATCCAAGAGGGAAGACTACCCTGGCATCGCCACCTTTGGGAGATGCCAAGGTCGCGGAGAGAATCTCTCCATTGACCATTTCCGCCGAGACGAGGAAGCCGCCCTGGGCTCGTAGGTTCATGAAGGAAACGTTCTTCCAGGATTCGGGCACGGAAGGGAAAATCCTGACCTTGCCTCCCCAGCTCTGGAGCAGCATGCCGTTCACGGCGGCTGTGAATGCACACTCGGCTTCCATGGTAAAGGGCTGATACTCGTGGGTGGAATAGCCATACCCATGATAGTCGCCGTTCACATGGAATCCGTTCGGCCAGATGAAGGCCTGCTTGTAGATTTCCAGTTCGTTCAGGGCCTGGTTCCGCCGCCGGACGCGCGAGGCTATCAGGCTGTCGTAGGGAAACGACCAACCCGTCCACTCCCCGGTGCCCTGGAATATCCAGTTCTCAATCGACTTCGCAATCAGCTCCCGGTCAGCGGGGCTGCCTTCCACGTTCAGGTCGCCGCCAGGGAAGATGGGGAAAAGGTGCATCGGGTGGCGGTGAGTGCGGTCGTAAGGCGCATCGGGCTGGACCTTGAGCCCCGAGTCTCCTACCGGATAAGGCGCCAGTTTCCGCTCCATTGCCACCCATTGTGCCCGCTGCTGCTGGTCCATGCCCAGCGTCTCAGATGCCTGGATAGTGTAACGGAGCAGGTTGCGCGCGAGCGAAAGGCCTTCAGTCGGGTCCGCTGTCCAGGCCTTCAGGTCGTTGCTGAAGTATTCGGGCGACGCAGAAAGCGGAATATGCAGGCGTCCGTCGGGGCCGGGCTTCAGGATGTTCTGATAGAAAACTGCCGCCTGTTTCAGGAACGGGTAGGCCTGCTGTTGCAGGAACTCTTTGTCCTGGCTGTAGGTGTAATACCACCAAAGGTGCTGGGCCAGCCATGCGCCACCTCCCAGCCAGTACTGCACAGTCATCCAGTTGGACTGGCCACCCAGCAGGCGGCCTTTCACGTCGAGCGCTCCCCCAACCCAGATTCCTGGAACACCAAAGAACTGGCGTGTGATCTTTCTGGCCTGAGGAACTACTATTTTCGTTACCCAATCGTTGAGCGGTTCGGCCAGGTCCAGTTGGTTGCTGCTGTAAGCAGGCCAATAGGTCTCCTGAACGTTCATGTCAATGTGGTAATCACCGCGCCAGGGTGGAAGTTCTCCATCCGGAGGCCAGAGGCCCTGCAATCCGGCTGGCACGTTCTGGTAAGAACTGCTGGCCAGTTTATAGATTCCATTAATCCAGAGCCGCTCGAGTTCCGGATCGGGGATGTGGATCTGCGATCGCGACCAACGCTCACTCCACCATTGGTGGTGGTTGGTAAGGATTTTTGAGATTCCTTCAGCCAGCGCTGAACTTAATGTTTGTTGGGCCGTGTCAACGCTGTGTGCATCGTCCTGCGCGGGAATAGTGATCAATAGGTTCCACTGGGGCCCTTTTTGGTCGGTTGTCCACGCGATAGTGACTGCTCCGCTTGAGAGCAGTGATTGCGTTGACCAGGAAAACCTGCCGCTCGCGCCCGAAGTTGGCTTTGGATACCCGAGTTTACTTGCCACTGCCGGATCGAGGGCACCAATAGGATAGAAACTGACAGCAGGCGTCCAGCCCTCGACGCCATCCAGCGTCACCAGGATGACGTCCGGATCAAGACTGGCGAGAACGCGGTACACCACCGGCTTGCCGTGGACACTGAGCAGCCAGCGGACCTCACCATGCTGCATGTCGAGACTGGCCCGTTTCACCAGGGTGTCAGGGGGCAGGGAAATCCTCAGCCTGCCCATACTGATCCGGGTTGGAACGGTGTCCGACATCGGCCCGACGTCGGAAGACATTTCCTGCTGGATGAGGTCATGCCGGCCTTCGCGGACCAGCTCCTGCAAATGCGAGTAGTTAAAATTCGCGCGTGTGTTGGGTTGGTAGCGAAGGTCCCAGACGTCCCCGCGATCGAGTGTGAGGTAGAGGGCGGGGCCGGTGCCCCAAACCTGCGCCCCCAGCGTGCCATTCCCCACGGGCAAGCCATTCTTCCACTGCGGCAGCGGGTGATGGAAAGTGAAGCGCCAGGGGGCGCCTGCGGCGGAGGAATCAGCGCACACCCCTTGGGGTGCATACAGGACAAGGCCCACAAGAACACATAAAAAGGCTGATTTGCAGTGAGAGATCATGCGTCAAGGAAGTAAAAACATACAGCAATTCAAGTATCGTTGCAAAGCCTTATTGCGGGCAGATCATTCCGGGAAAAATAGAGTTCTACTTTACAGCTGATTCGACGCGGCGGGCCATGATAATGGGTACGACCTTATTCAGAAAAATGGAGATGGAAGACAGAAATATGGATGGTTTATAGCTGACCCAACAAAATGTAGCAGTTGAATATGCCCTTTTGCGCATCTGTTAACGTCGCAGTTAGCAGTTGCATTGACACTTGACGCATATGGTCAAAGATGTATATTGGACTTGTCTACCTTCAATGTACGTGATTGCGTTCGCCCGCTACGCTGGGGGAAGTGCGCAACTCACCGACCTCCAGCGGCGGGCAGGACGCAAGGATCGCCAGAGCCACTGTGGTTCCCTAATATTGGAAGTCACCGGGAGGTGCTTGCGTGTACCCACCTAACCCGAGGCTGATGGTGCTCCATCCGTAGAATAAGGAAAGCCCTCTTGAAAGGTTTTGCAATCGCTCAGAACTTGAGCCGTCGTGCGCAGCGCAGTAATTCTTTTAGGTATTTCGCAACTGTAAGTGCGGAAGTTTGAAAGTCTCCTGGGGGAGGAAGTTCGGGCATGACATTCTCTTCTTGCTGATACGGATTGTGAGGTGTCAGCTCCCGCACTTTTCTCGCCAGGCTTCCACGATCGACGCTTAAGTTGGGTTGCACATTCGGGGGTTGTTTTTAGGAGAGTAATTATACAAACAATCCTCTCTTTGGTGCTTTCTGACCGGGTGAAACGGGAGGGAAGATGGTTAAATATCGTGAGATTTCGGGCTGGCTCAGGTTTGGATTCTTAAGGAAATGCGGGCAAGATTCGGGCGCCGAACTGTTTGAATTTGCGATTGTCGCTCCTCTCTTGTTAATTCTTCTAATCGGCATCCTATGGGTGGGTCGGGCCTACAATATCTACGCAACAATAACTCGGGCGGCCCGCGAGGGCGCGCGCTATGCGGTGTTGCCAAGTTCTATGGCCTTAGGAGGCACGGAGGCTGACCCGCCGACTGCTGCATGCTCCTCAAACACAAACACCTTTAACGGTCATATCGTGCCGGCTTTGCAGGCCGACAATCTTGACCCGAGTAAAGTGCTGGGTTACTGCCAGAAGGCAGCCTGGTTGGAGAACACCTATCCTCAGCAGTGCGGCGTCATCATCAGTTTCAGCTACCCGGTACAGTTGCAGATTCCGTTTACGCCACTTAACGCGACAACCATCAATATTAAAACCCAGGCTCAGATGCGACTCGAAAACCAGCCGACAGGAGGCACCTGTCCATGATCAGATTGCGATGTAGGACGCGAAAAAGCTTGCGGGCGCGCAAAATATTGCGCACCGTCCATGCAGTAACTGGAACCGAAGGAGCACAACTGCTGGAGTTTGCGCTGTCCCTGCCCATCCTGCTGGTCATCCTGGTGGGAATCATCGAATTTAGCGGTGCTTATAATCTGAAGCAAAAGGAGGCCAATGCCGCGCGCGAAGGCGCCCGCATCGCGGTCTCCACGAATATAAGCGACATCACGTGCACGAGCACAATCCCGTGCTCAATCCAGGCGGCCGCCCATGCCGTGGCAAATTACATGACCAACGCGGGCGTAAACTCTTCCTGCATTGATCCAACCGCGCTCAGCTACACGGGCTACATGACGTATTCCTACACCTGCGCGAACGGCATCAGCCTGACGATCAATCGCGAGTATGGCTATACCTATACGCCTTCGGGAGGATCACCCACCGCCCTTTTCGGAACAAAGGTAACCGTTACCTATCCCTATACCTGGTCTTTTAATAGGATCATCAAGCTGCTGGTGCCGGGCTCTAATATCGGCCTGCCAACAAAGCTGACCGAGAGTGCTGTCATGAAGAATCTGGGTACGGGCTGAGGAGATGTTATGTGGATAAGAATCAAAGTGAATGGCTGGTTCGACAAGGAAGCAGGTTCAGTGCTGTTGATCGTAGCGTTTGCGATGGTGGTGTTGCTTGCCGTTTCAGCCTTCGCCATCGACTTGGCCAATTTCTATCTGGCGCGCAATCAGGCGCAGCGGGCGGCGGACTCGGCGGCTTTGGCGGGCGCTTATGCTTTTCTCCAATCCGGTTGCTTAACAGGCGGGTGCACCTCCGGCGGGCCGCAGGAGACCCTGGGCCGGCAGTATGCCGAGGCCTCGGGAGGTCAGAACTACATTGCCGGGACGCCTGCCAACATTCAGAATGGCGATATAACCTTCAGCTATCCCACCCCTACGGAACCTCAGATCACTGTCGTCGCCCGGCGTACCGTGTCCACCTTCTTCGCAAAGGCCTTTGGTGTCCAGACCGCGAACGTTGATGCCGCCGCAACCGCAGAGGCCTACGCGCCGGGGGGCGTGGGTGGAGGCGGGCAGGGGTTTTACGCGTCTTGCATCAAGCCCTTCCTGGTGCCCGATTGCGACCCGAACCACGTAACCTCTCCAAACAATCCTAATTGCCCAGGCATGGGGTACTTTTTTGATCCTAACAACGGCGGCAACGTTATGAACCCTGGACTCTATTCGCAGGGCGGGATCCAGGGCATGCCCTGGCAACTTCACACCATGGCGGGGCCCAGCCAGTGGTATCTGGTGGGCTTTGGCGACGCTCCGCCATCGAGCGGTTCTGCGCTGAGAGACCACATCGCGGAGTGCACGCCTGGGTATTTTTCCTGTACTACAACACTGGTGACTGCCAATGGCAAGAACGTGGGACCAATCGACCAGGGAGTCAATGCCCTGATCAACGCCCTCGGCGACGGGATGAACCAGGGCCAGGACACGATTGACACCAGTCTAGTTATGAGCGGTGTTTTCCCCATCACGGGAGGAAGCAACAACCCGAACCCCCTCCTCCCTGGAGCCACGATTCTGGATTACACTGGGAGTTCTTCTGTTGTCACCATTCCCGTCTATTCGGGAGTGCCGCTACCCCCTGGAGGGACCACGGTGGGAATTGATGGATATCTGCAGGTATTTATTAAGGATGCCATCCACACGGGAACAGACGACATCGTTGACATGGTTATTCTAAACGCCATTACGTGTAGCGGAGCTACTGGTGGTGGCGGCGGTGGTGGTGGCTCGTCTGGAGGAGGATCGGGCGGCGGGTCCGCGGTGCCCATCCGGCTGATTCGGACGAACTAGGCGCCGGCTTTTGCATCAATATGGGCGAGTGGGGTTTCTCGGTTTTTCCGACCGCCTGGGCAGGACATTTTATTTCAGCACAATTATCGAATAACGCTTAAGGGAGGATAGCGTTGCCCGCAACGTGTTTCCATCCCATCGCACATTCTTCAAGTTAACGGACTCAGCGTCCGGCGACATGACAGCGGGGGATTTCCCTACAAGATCTTGATACGGTTGGGTGAGAGAAAGCGTGATTTCAAGGTTTTCAGCGGGTTTGGCATTGTAGTTTAGCAGATGCAGTATCGTCTCCCGCTGCTTGTTCAATACGGTCACGTTTGCCAGGACGTGATCGCCCGTTACGAGTTCGACCTGAGTCGTGTCCTTTGCCAAAGTCTTCACTTTTGTAATCACTTCTTCTTGCGCCATTTTGTCACTTTCAAGCCGCTGTAAGATTTCCGCATCCGAAAATTCAGTGAATCCGCTGTTTGGACCGGATTCAGCGCCAAAGGCGTAAATTTTTCCGCCGCCGGCCACATATTCGTGGACCAAACTTTGTTCCCGCGGAGACATCCCGTCGTACCAGGGGAGGATGACTCCCGCATAGGTTTTCAAGTCCGCCTCGGTCTCACTCCTCGCAAGCTTGATGGCATAAAGGACGCTGCTGCGAGAAAGACAGTCGAGCAGTGGCGCCGGATCATCCCAGGAAAATCCTGGCTGGAAATCGTCGGGAAGCAGCACTGCGAGCGGTGTTACGTATTCCGCTCCGGTGTAAAGTGATTCATGATCGGCCAGAAATCCGTTGTAGTGGCTGATAGCCTCCCATGACCGGTGCGCTTCCGGATCGTTTTTGATCAGTCTTTCGTCAAACGGCCCTTCCATGTCCCATGTGTAAGCAGCCCCGAAGGCCGCGGCTTCGGCGATGGAAAGTTCTACGGATCCAGCTTTCAGAAAACCAGTCGAGCGATTTCCTTCGTGGAAGCGTGAATACTCTGTAATCAGGGGCTTCTGCGGCGGAAGCATGCCTCGTATATACCGTGTGCGACGGATGTTTGACACTTCCCAATCTTTGCCCCAGACGCCTGGCTCAACCCAGTACTCGTCGAAAGTGAAATCCATGTAGCGGTTCAGCGCGGCGCGCGACGGCACGAGGCCAAAGTTCGAGAAGATCGGAATGTCCGAATGTTTGTCGTTGTGGATGAAGTCTCGAATCTTCGTGAAGAATGCCGCCACGTTTTCATTACTGCTCCAGTCGGAACTGGCGGTGTTATCGAAAAAGATGGCATCCAAGCCATCGTCGATGATGGCACTGATCCTCTTCTCCTCGTATTTCACCCAGGCGGGATCATTCAGGTTCGCGATAAAGCGCAGCGCGTCACGTCCGCCTGAATAGCGGTAAGGCAGTCCGTCAGGATCAAATATGATCCATCGCACCGACTGCGGAACGTCGCGGAACATACTTTGCCAGAACATGCTGTGTGCGTCCATATAAGCTGCCACCTTGATTCCGCGGGCGTGCAGCATCCCGGTCATCTCCCGGACCAGCGCCCGCTGCGGAGATTCGTCTTCCCATGAAAAGCCCACGCTGTACGTGACCCAGACAAAGTTGACGTGCGCCTTCGCCAACAAGTCGGCCATGCGTGGCCCGTATTCGTGCTTGCCGTAGACGTTGGCCAGCACCTTCTGCTCTTCAGGAGTGAATCTCATTCCCCATGCCGAGCGGATGGTCTTCTGAATTTCGATCGGGCCCCCGTCAAACCGGGCAAAGCGGAATTTGCCTTGGTGCAGCCACTCAGGAAGTTGGACCGCTTCCGGTTGGATCCCCGGGTTCGCTGACTGAGCGCGCGCCATGCTTCCTGCAGTAACCAGAAGGATGCAGCCCACCGCGACCGGCAAGAGTCTGTTTTTCATACCTGCTACTCCTTGCTGCGCTTGAATTCGTAAGAGTATTCGAGGCGGACCTCGATCAGAAGTCTGCTGGCCATTCTAGCACTCTATTACACTTGGCCAGAATTCCCCGGCCATCCTGGGAACTTCTCAAGTGGGTTTCGAAAAATGCCAAAACCTGAGACTTGTTGGCGGAGGGAGAGGGATTCGAACCCCCGAGCCCCTTTCGGGGCTAACGGTTTTCAAGACCGCCGGTTTCAACCGCTCACCCATCCCTCCTCGAGATGTACTTTTAAGTTACAAAGACTTCACGATGTCGTCAATCTGAAAGGTGGCCGGAACAAACGGGCTGAGACCGGGATTCATCATCAAGGCGGGAGTTCTATGCTTATTGGCCCCAATGCAGGCAAAATCGGGTCTTGAAACCTTGAAGCCCAGCGGCGCATCATCCCTTTCCAAACACGGTAATTAACCTTCCTGCAGTGTCCCTTTGGCGTGTGGTAATGGGGAATTACTTTCCCGACTCTCGTGCCTGTGCGTGAATGTGTGGCCTGCGGTTGATCGAGTGGCATCGGCGCGGTAAAATAGAAGTGTTTTGCGGGGTCCGAGTCGCCTGACAATCGAAACCTCAGGTCTACAGCGGGCTGAGGTTACTGCATTAGCGATCTTCCAATAAGGTTGCTGCCTCTGATGGCAGTTGCCGATCATCTTTCCAAGAGAATCCCAGGTGCGAGGAAGTGAGGCCAATGCCGGAATCACCCACATTTGATGTTGCTGCAAATTCGCCTCCCCGAGTGGTCATTGAGAACGTGCGTCCAGAGATCGATGGCGGACGTTTTCCCATCAAGCGGGTTGTGGGTGAGAGTGTCGTGGTGACGGCCGATATCTTCACCGACGGACATGACGCTGTTTCCGCGGTCCTCCTTTTCCGGCGTTCCGGGGAAACCACCTGGCTTGAAGCACGAATGGTTCCGGAGGTGAATGACCGCTGGCATGGCAGCTTTACGGTGCTGGAAGTGGGCGAATACGAATACACCTTGCAGGCCTGGGTTGATCGTTTTGGGTCCTGGCGCAGCGGTTTTCTCAAGAAAGTGGAGGCCGGCCAGGATATTTCTGTAGATATCCTGATTGGGGCCAAGCTTGTCGAGGAGGCGGCTGGACGTGCCACAAATGATGGGGCACAACAATTGCAGGAATTTGCCTCCGCATTGCGACGGAAGAACGGGCATACCCTTGCTGAAGCCACCTCAAGTGCCAAAAACGAGAATCTCTACCGGCTGATGGAATTGCATCCGGACCGCAGCCGGGCCGCAACCTACAAGAAGACGCTGGCCGTGGAAGTTGACCGCGCGAAGGCTGGGTTCAGCGCCTGGTATGAAATGTTTCCCCGGTCATGCGGTTCGGAACCGGGTCGTTACGGTACTTTCCAGGACTGCATCAAGCGATTGCCCTATGTGGCGGAGATGGGTTTTGACGTTCTCTACCTTCCGCCCATCCATCCCATTGGGAAGAAAAACCGGAAGGGAAAAAACAATAATCCGGTTTCTTCCGGGAATGATATCGGCAGCCCGTGGGCGATTGGCGCCGAGGAAGGTGGACACAAATCGATCCATCCGCAACTAGGTACACTTGAGGATTTTCATCGGCTCGTGAGCGCGGCCCGGGAATTCGGACTCGAAATGGCCCTGGACATTGCCTTCCAATGCACTCCGGACCATCCCTACGTGAAAGAACATCCGGAATGGTTTCGTTGGCGTCCCGACGGGACCGTCCAGTACGCGGAAAATCCACCCAAGAAGTATGAAGATATTTATCCGCTCAATTTTGAAAATCCCAAATGGCGGGAACTGTGGGAGGAACTGAAAGATGTCATGTTGTTCTGGGCTGAACAGGGAGTTCGCATCTTTCGCGTGGATAACCCCCACACCAAGCCCTTTGAGTTTTGGGAGTGGGCCATCCGGGAAATCAAGAAGAAGTTTCCTGACGTTATTTTTCTTGCCGAGGCGTTTACCCGGCCCAAAGTGATGTACCGCCTGGCCAAGTTGGGGTTCACGCAGTCCTACACCTATTTTGCATGGCGCAATACGAAATGGGAACTCGAGCAGTACTTCACGGAATTGACCCAGAGCGAGGTCCGTGAGTTTTTCCGCCCCAATTTGTGGCCCAACACTCCGGACATCCTTACGGAATACCTGCAGTCCGGCGGAAGGCCAGCCTTTATGGTCCGGCTGATCCTTGCGGCAACACTGGCTGCAAGTTACGGGGTTTATGGCCCGGCTTTCGAGCTTTGTGAAAACCGTCCGTTAAGAGCGGGCAGCGAGGAATATCTTAATTCCGAGAAGTATGAAATCAGGAAGTGGGACCTTGAACGTGCAGACAGCCTGAAAATGCTGATTGCGCGAGTCAACCAGATTCGGGGCGCCAATCCGGCGCTTGAAAGCAACGGGCGCCTGCGATTTCATCCTATTGATAACACGCAACTTATAGCGTACAGCAAGACAACGGAAGACCTGGCCAATATTATATTGGTTGTGGTAAACCTGGACCCGCACTACACGCAATCAGGCTGGCTGGACCTGCCACTCGACTATTTCGGGCTTGATCCTCACCAGGCTTTTCAGGCGCATGACCTGTTGACTGATAGCCGCTATTTGTGGCAGGGAACGAGGAATTATGTGGAGTTGAATCCACATATCATGCCCGCACACATCCTCCGAATAAGGCGGCGTGTTCGGAGCGAGCGAGACTTCGACTATTTCATGTAACGCATCCGGCCGGCACATGCGGGTATTGATAACGCGGTGGGGCTCTTGCAGAAACTGGGGCAAGTGAACGCTGAGGCGAAAATGCGGGCTTTGCATCATTTGGCGGAGGCGTACGGTATTCAGACTACATATCTCAACATCCTGGATGGGCGACGGCGCCAGGCATCACCCGAGGTGCTGCTGGCAGTTCTTCACTCGCTGGGCGCGCCCCTGACCCGAGCGGAGGAGGCCCCGCGCGCTGTGAGGGAGCGCCGCCAGCAAATCTATCGTCGGGGGCCGGAGCCTGTGGCCGTGGCCTGGGACGGCCGCGGAGCAACCATCAAACTGCGGCTTCCGGCTGGCAAAGCGATTCGCTCATGGCTTTGCACACTGAAGCTGGAGAACGGCGAAGAACGGGTTTGGGAGGTCAAACCGGGGCGCACGGAGCCTGCATTGGACGCGAAGAAGGTCAGCGTGGAGGGCAATCCCTATTGGGAATTGGATATGAGGTTGCCGCGGGACCTTCCTTTCGGCTACCACACGTTGTCGGTCGAAGCTGGAAAGCACTTTTACCGGGCACTCGTGATATCCGCGCCAAGAAAAGCCTTCGTCGGATCAGGTGTTAGCAGGAAGAAGTCGTGGGGCGTGTTCATTCCCGTTTATGCTCTGCGGTCTGATTCGAACTGGGGCGTGGGTGATTTTGGAGACCTCAAGGAGTTGATGGAATGGGTCCACGGGCGGGGAGGTTCTCTTGTCGGAACGCTGCCCTTGTTGGCGTCCTTCCTGGATGAGCCTTTTGACCCCAGCCCATATTCACCGGTAAGCCGCCTCTTTTGGAATGAGCTGTTCCTGGACCTGAACCGGGTTCCGGAATTGGAGCGCTGTCCCGAGGCGCAGAATCTTGTCGCATCCGGGGACTTCCAGTCGGAGCTCAAAGAGTTAAAATCGCACTCCCTTGTGGATTACCGGCGGGCGATGGCTTTAAAGCGCAGGGCGCTCGAGCCCCTGGCCCGCACGATGTTTGCGCGTCCTTTAGCGCGGCAGCAGGAGTTTTTCGGCTACGTTGAGGCGCACAAGGACCTGCAAGACTACGCGCAATTCCGCGCCACTTGCGACCGCCGACGCTCTTCCTGGTGGACGTGGCCTCAACCCTTGCGGGAAGGGAAATTGAGCAGCGGCGACTACGACCTGGAAGCCATGCGCTACCACCTATACGTGCAATGGCTTGCGGAAGAGCAGATCAGAAGCTTTGCGAAGGGGTGTGACTCGAACGGAGAGGGTTTGTACCTCGACCTGCCGCTGGGCGTTAATTCGGACGGTTACGACGTGTGGCGTGAGAGACCGTCGTTTGTTCTGGATGTCAGCGCCGGTTCGCCGCCCGACGGTTTTTTCACCAGGGGCCAGAGCTGGGGATTTCCGCCCATGCACCCCGAGAAAATGCGGGAGGACGGCTATGCTTACCTTCGTAAAGCGCTTCATCATCACCTTGCTCATGCGTGCGTCCTGCGTATTGATCACGTCATGGGGTTGCACCGTCTGTTCTGGGTCCCAAAGGGCTTTGAGCCCAGGGACGGGGCCTATGTGAAGTATCCGGCCGAGGAAATGTACGCGATCCTGGCCCTGGAATCGGTGAGGAACCGGGCGCTCATTGTGGGCGAAGATCTTGGAACCGTCCCCGGCTACGTCCGTCCCGCCCTTGCGCGACACAAGGTCCAAAGAATGTATGTCTTGCAGTTTGAGGTTGCTCCGGACGAAAAGAGGACCTTGCCCAGTCCGCAGGAAGATTCGCTGGCTGCCCTCAACACGCACGATATGCCTCCCTTTGCAGCCTTCTGGGAAGGACTGGACGTTCAGGACCGCGTAGACCTCGGCTTGCTCGATAAAGAGGGGGCCATCACCGAGCTGAAAAACCGCAGCAAGCTGAGAAATACGCTTGTGAGGTCGCTGTGTGCTGACGGACGCAAGCAAGGCAATCCGTCGATTGTCGATGTCCTGAAAGCTTCGTTGGAATTTCTGGGCAGGAGCCGCAACCGGATGGCCATGGTGAATCTTGAAGATTTGTGGTTTGAGAAGCAGCCGCAAAATGTTCCCGGGACGTGCGAAGAACGTCCCAATTGGAAGCGAAAGGCGAGATATAGTTTGCGCCAGATTACTGAAATGGCGGAAATCGGAGAGATGCTTGCGACACTCGACAGCGCGAGACACAAAAAGGAGGTTTAATGAATATGCCTGAGAACAACCCTATCGAGGCAGGCCAGGCAACTGGCGAGGTCTCCGCAGTGCGCTATGACTTTTCGATGCTGACCGAAGACGACATTTACCTCTTCAATGAAGGGTCGCATCACCGGCTTTATCAGAAGCTCGGTTCGCACTTGCGGAATGTTGGTGGGCAGGAGGGTGTCTGTTTCGCCGTATGGGCGCCGAATGCCGAATACGTATCAGTGGTCGGAGACTTTAACGGCTGGAACAGGGGCAGCCACCCTTTGCAGACGCGAGGCGAATCAGGAATCTGGGAAGGATTTATTCCAGGCCTTGAGCGTGGCGAATTGTACAAGTTCCACGTCGCTTCCCGTTACAGCGGATATCGCGTTGACAAGACAGACCCGTTTGCCATTTACCGCCAGGTGCCGCCGGATACGGCCTCCCGCGTGTGGGACCTGCAGTACGTATGGGGCGACCGGGAGTGGATGGAACAGCGGCACCGGCACAATTCCCTGGCGAGCCCGCAATCGATCTATGAAGTTCATCTTGGTTCCTGGGCCCGGATTCCGGAGGAGGACAACCGTGTCCTGACCTATCGTGAGCTGGCCCAGAAACTCACGGACTACGTGCTCCGGATGGGCTTCACTCATGTGGAATTTCTTCCCATCATGGAACACCCGTTCAGCGGGTCGTGGGGTTACCAGACAACCGGCTACTTTGCTCCCACCAGCCGCCACGGGACACCGCAGGATTTCATGTACCTGATCGACTATCTGCACCAGCACGGAATCGGCGTTTATCTGGATTGGGTGCCTTCGCACTTCCCGACCGACGAGCACGGGCTTGCCTACTTTGACGGCACGCACCTTTTTGAGCATGCGGACCCCCGGCAGGGTTTCCATCCTGACTGGGGAAGTTACATTTTCAACTACGGGCGCAACGAGGTGCGGAGCTTCCTGATGAGCAGTGCGCTGATGTGGATGGACGTTTACCATGCCGACGGGCTGCGCGTGGACGCCGTCGCGTCCATGCTCTACCTGGACTACTCCCGGAGGGATGGCGAGTGGATTCCCAACCAGTACGGCGGCCGTGAGAATCTTGATGCCATCAACTTCCTCCGCCGATTTAACACGGACGTCTACCAGGCGCACCCTGACGTCCAGACGGTTGCGGAAGAATCAACCGCCTGGCCTATGGTGTCGCGTCCGACTTACGTGGGAGGTCTGGGATTTGGAATGAAGTGGGACATGGGATGGATGCATGACATGTTGGAGTACATGAGGCAGGAGCCCATCTACAGAAAATATCACCACAACTCCCTGACCTTCCGCATGCTTTATGCCTTCACTGAAAATTTCGTGCTGCCTTTGTCGCACGATGAAGTCGTCCACGGTAAGGGATCGCTGATCGGAAAGATGCCGGGCGATGAGTGGCAGCAATTTGCCAATCTGCGCCTGCTCCTGGGTTGTATGTATGCCCAGCCCGGAAAGAAATTGTTGTTCATGGGCGGCGAATTCGGCCAGGTGAGGGAATGGACCCACGACGAGAGCCTGGAATGGCACGTCCTCCAGTACCCCAGCCATGCGGGCCTTCAAAAATGGGTGGAGGACCTGAACCATGTTTACCGCCGCGAGCCGGCGCTCTACGAGGTCGATTCCGACCCGGCAGGGTTTGAGTGGATCGATTGCGGCGACAGCGATCAGTCGGTGCTCACATTCATGCGGAAGGGGCATTCCAGCGATGATTTGGTCCTCGTGGCGTGCAACTTCACCCCTGTGCCCCGGACCAATTACCGGATCGGCGTCCCCCGCGGCGGCTTTTGGGTTGAAATTGCGAACAGCGATGCGGCCCAGTATTGGGGCGGGAACTGGGGCAACCTGGGTGGAGTGGAAGCAAGCCCGGTTTCGCATCACGGGCGGCCGTGGTCGGTTTCGGTCACGCTGCCGGCGCTTTCGGTTGTGTTTTTCAAGAGTAAGGGACAGCGCGGATGAGTCTTTCTCTGGGTGCAACTTATCTGGGAGAGGGGCGTTGTCATTTTCTGGTATGGGCCCCGCGCGCCGGGAAAGTTGAAGTCCATGTCGTTGGCCCTTCTGACCGGACTGTCGTAATGGAACGGCAGGAACATGGTTACCATCAGCTCCTTGCAGAGGGAGTGCCTCCGGGAACGCGCTATTTCTACCAGCTCGATGGTAAAACCGAAAGGCCGGACCCGGCCTCGCACTACCAGCCGGAAGGCGTGCACGGCCCATCGGAAGTTGTCGATCTGACATTCAAGTGGAGCGATTCCGGTTGGGAAGGTCTAGGTCTTGCCGACTACATCATTTATGAACTTCACGTTGGCGCCTACACGGACCGAGGAACTTTTGAGGCGGTTATTCTGCGTCTTGACGGGCTGTGTGGGCTTGGCATCACCGCGATCGAACTGATGCCCGTCGCGCAGTTTCCCGGCGCGCGGAACTGGGGCTACGACGGGGCCTTTCCGTTTGCAGTCCAGAATTCTTATGGCGGGCCGAACGGCCTGAAGGAGCTGGTTGGAGCCTGCCA
>DATLWV010000218.1:0-17675 GCA_035576145.1 Terriglobia bacterium | reverse complement strand
GGCCTCCGCTTCAGCTTCGGCTGTGGCGATTTCTACGTCCAGCCACTTCTGGAATTTGTTTTCATCGCTCCAGATGGCGCCCATTTCCGGGCGGGTATAACGAGGGATCATATTCTCTCCACAGGGTTAATCCACAGATTATGCAGATGGCACAGACTCAATCCACAGATTACACAGATTGCGCAGATTAGGTCCATAAGACCTAACAATGTAGGGTAAACTGACAAGCCGCATTATGCCAGGCCAAGACTATAGAGATTCGCGGACGCATGTCATCATCGGAGCTGCAATGGAAGTCCATCGCCTGCTTGGCTGCGGATTTCTGGAAGCGGTCTATCAGGAGGCGCTTCAACATGAGTTGCGAGAACGGGATGTTCCCTTCCGGCGCGAGGTTCATGTTCCAGTCTTCTACAAAGGCAGTCGACTGGCAGCTGATTACCGTGTGGACTTCATCTGCTCCGATTCGGTTATCGTCGAGTTGAAGGCATTGTAAAAGCTCAGCGGAGTTGAAGAAGCCCACCTGCTCAACTACCTGAAAGCGACACGACTCGAAGTCGGATTATTACTAAACTTTGGCGCAAGGTCATTACAATACCGCCGTTATGTCTTTTCTTAATCTGCGCCATCTGCGAAATCTGTGGACTGACTGATGCGCAATCTGCGTGATCTGCGGGTCAGAAGCGGAAGACTTTTGTAGGTTCGCTCTGGCCGGCCAGGTGCAGTTCTGATGGGCGGCCTTTGCCACGTTTTTCGAAGGCCTGATTCGCGGAATGCATGGCAAGGCCTGGATGATTGTTCTTGTCGCTCAAATGGGCCAGCACCAGGACTTGCGCCGAGCCATCGTAATCTTCTGTAAGAAATCCGGCGGTGGCATTGTTTGAAAGGTGGCCGTGGCGACTCATCACCCGCTGTTTGACGAACCACGGATACGGTCCTGTCTTGAGCATGTCGAGATCGTGGTTTGACTCAAACACGAGGCAGTGGCAGCCAAGCGCGTGTTGCTTGACGAGCTGCGGAATGTAACCCAAATCAGTAATGACCCCGACTTTGATACCTTCTGCCGTGAGTGTAAACGCTATCGGATCGACGGCGTCGTGCGGAATGGAAAACGGAGCGATTTCGAAATCGCCGATCGCGAATTTTTCGCCGGCTGAAATGGTTTCAAAAGCTTTGAGCCGCGGGTCCCACTGGATGACTTCACGCGTGGGGCCAGTGATGTAGATCGGAACTTCGAGACCGATCGCCAAAGACTTCAGGCCGTTTACGTGGTCCACGTGTTCGTGGGAAATCAGCAGGGCGTCGAAGTTGTCTGTCCGCTCGCCAGCCGCGACAAGCCGCCGGAAGGTGTCTTTCCTGCTGAAGCCGGCGTCCACCAGCAGGCGAGTGCGCTCCGTCGCCACCAGCGTCGAATTGCCCTTGCTTCCACTTCCCAATACGCAGATTCGAACGCTCAACCAGCCTCTCCGGAACTTTCAAATCGAAGCGGGCGCCGGGCGCCGGCTTCGGCAAAGCATTTATGGAATTATAAGGCAACTTGCCCGAGGCAGGAAATTGAAAAAGAAAGCCGAAACGTCATTTTTCTGCCCACAGCGTGTAGAGAGCGCCGGCCATCAGCAGCAGGCAGGCGATTATGCTGGAGACGATCAGAGAGGACAGAGATAATGAATACACCACGGTGGTTGAGAATACTTTGAAACGCGTCAGTTGCCCTGCCAGCCAGGGGGCGGCAAGGACCAGCAGCGCAATCAGCGCGCCGCCGCCTATAGCCAGCGCGATCCGTTCCGCAATCAGGATAGGGCGCAGCGCCCGATTGGCAGCGGCCTGGCGGGCCGCCAGGCTCGCCCTCCACCAGACGCGTCCGGCATTGGGCAACGGGGCTGCCGCGCAAAGCTGCCGGCTGTCGGCTTGAAAGAGTTCATAGACGGAGATCATTTCGGCGCAATAAGGGCAACTTGCCAGGTGACTGCGCAGCGGCTCCTCCAATGTTTCAGGGGTCACACCCTGGCCCAGGGCTTCCAGAATTCGGACTTCGTTTTCACAACCTTTGGGTTTCATAATCATGCCTTCCCGGGTTCCAGTGTAGCGCCTCTGATCAGTGCAAGCAGTTTTTTCCGGGCGCGAAACAACAGCGGGCGCACACTGGCTTCTTTCATTCCTGAGGTTCTTGCGATTTCCCTGTGGCTGGCGCCCTCCGCATAGGCCAGCCACAATAACTGGCGCTCCTTCGGTTTCAACTTCGAAAGCGCCTGGCCCAGGTCTGACCGCAGCGGAACGTTTGCCACGTCGTGGTCTTCCGAGGGAACGTCAGCGGTTTCGATGCTCGTCTCACCGTGCCTTCGAGTAGCCCGCCAGTGGTCCCGCAGCAGGTTTGTGGCGATCCGGAACAGGTAGTTCTTCCGGTGCGCTTCTTCTTCCGGAGGGTTTGCCAGCGCAAGAAACCGGCAATAACATTCCTGGAGAAGATCGTCGGCAAGCGCCGGGTTTCCCGAAACGCGCGCGAGGTATGCCCAAAGTGGCCGGGCCGTACGCTCGTAGACGATCCGGAAGCTTTCCTCGTCCATTGCAAGCGATTGTACCTCAGCTTTAGCCCTCGCGGCTCCGCCTCTGGCAAGGGTAATGGCGCGCGCCAACATGTTTTCGCCTTGGTCCACGGTACGTTCCTGTTTATGCAGCAAGCTTTCCGCTGCTCTGGTCGCGGTCAAACAATCCGAACGACTTTGACAGGCGGTGCGTGAGTCCAGCTGAAATCAGGAAGCCGATTCCAAGCGCAACACCCAAGCCCCCCAGAATAACGAATCCCTCCGATGCGTCGGCAAAGCGGCCACCGAGAAACAAAAATGCGATGCCGAGCAACAGAAGAATCACCCCTGCCTGGACCGAAGCCAGGATTCGGTTGTAAGGGTTACGGCTGGGCTGTTCAATCCCGATTGAAGCCACCAGCTTCTTGCCGGAATCGGTTTCAAGAAACGACAAAAACTCCTGGCTGGAGCCTACCTTGTCGATCAGCCTCGTATGGACCTCGGCCTGCACCCGGGCTACCTTCAGCCTGCGAATCGTGCTGAAGACCACCCAGAAAACTGCCACGGCCCCGCCGAACACCATAACAATCGCAACGATTGGAATTAGATCTTGCATGTGCTCCTCCTCTTGTTGACCGTTGGCGCAGGGCGGCTCAACCTTCGTGGTTCCTGCCGCAATCTGGCCGCCGGTCACTGCCCGGGCTCTGCCCAGGCTTAAACCTCTCTACCAGTGATACGCAAAGGGTGGGGCGATTGTTAACAGGGAAAAGGCTGCAAGATTAGCGGGTAGAGGGGGATAGAAGGGGAGATAGGACAGGTCAGCAATCAAGCTGGGCGCGGTTGATGGTGAAACCCCGGCGTGGCCCCAGCACGGTGACGGCAATGCGGTCCGATTTGAAGAGTTCGCGCGCCACTTCGACAACGTCCTCCCGGGTCACTGCATCAATCTGGGTAGCCACCTGGTCCAGCGTGATGCATCGGCCGTAATACAATTCCTGCCGGGCGATGTTGGCCATGCGGCTGGTGGTGGATTCAAGTCCCAGCAGCAGATTCCCCTTCAGGTAGTCCTTGGCTCGTTGGAGCTCCTCGGCAGGGATGGAGTTGTTTTTCAGATTCCTGAATTCTTCAATTATGAGGCTGACCACCTTGCGGGCGTTGGCGGGAGCGGTCCCGGCGTAGATGCTCAGTATGCCCGCGTCCCGATAGGCGCTCAATCCTGAAAACACAGCGTAAACAAGGCCATACCTCTCCCGGATGTTCTGAAACAGCCGCGAGCTCATGCCGCCGCCAAGAATAGTGTTGAGAACATAACTGGCGAATCGCTTTTCGTGGGCATAAGGGTATGCAGGAGTGCCCAGGCAGATGTGGGTCTGCTCCAGCTCTTTCTTTCGCCGGTAACGTGTGTGGGGATGGGCTACAGGAATCGGGCCCGCTGCCATTACATGCCCTTTCGGAAGTTGGCCAAACTGTTTCCCCGCCAGGTCCACAACCTGAGCATGCGTCAGGTTTCCGGCTGCAGTCATCAGCATATTGCCGGGCACGTAATGTCTCCGGAAAAAATCGCGCAAGCGCCGCTGATTGATAGCCCCGACCGTTGCCCGGGTGCCCAGGATGGGGCGCCCCAGCGAATGTTGGGGCCAGTAGCTCTTGCTGAAAATTTCATGGACCAGGTCGTCCGGCGTGTCTTCCACCATTTTGATTTCTTCCTGGATGACCCTTGACTCCTTAGCGATATCGCCTGATCGGAGCAGTGGATTCTTCAACAGGTCTGCCAGAATGTCGAGGGCCTTGGGCAGGTGCTCGTCAACGACTTTGATGGAAAAGCACGTAAACTCTTTTGACGTAAAGGCGTCCAGATGGCCTCCGATAGCATCTGCAGCCCGGGCAATTTCCTCACCGGAGCGGTTGCGGGTGCCTTTAAAGACCATGTGCTCGAGAAAATGGACGATGCCGTTCTGGTCCTCGCGCTCATGCCGCGAGCCCGTCCGCAGCCAGATGCCCATGGAAACGGACCGGACGGCCGGCATGGACTCAGTGACTATCTGAAGCCCGTTCGCGAGAGTGTTCTTTCTGACATTTGACTTCACAGTTTTCATACTAAGGTTCCGTCGTGCTCCCGGATTCCCGGCGCTGAAGACTTTGCGCCCCGACTTCAATTTAAACACACGCTGACGAAAAACGCGACTTACTGGATTTGAAGCATGCCTTCTGTCTGGTTGGATGTGGTTCCAGGGAAAATGGTTTACGAATATTTCACCCCGCCCCAAAATGATCTTCCGCTTGCCAGAAAGTGGGAGCATTGCCTATACTGAAAACACCTCGTTGCAGAGGACGAGTTCCGGCAAAGCCTGGATCGGCCAAGGGCAGCAAGGGCCTGTAGCTCAGGTGGCTAGAGCGCACCCCTGATAAGGGTGAGGTCGGTAGTTCAACTCTACCCAGGCCCACCAACACAAGCGGCTATGCCGTTTCACATGTACATTCTTTGAAGCCTGTCTACAGGGCAATATTACGTTGGTCACACCGAGGACCTGCAGAAACGCCTCCAAGAGCACAATAACGGTCGGTCCCCATCAACCCGGAATCGAGGTCCCTGGGAATTATTCCATGTTGAGGAATTCTCAACCCGTTCCGACGCCGCAGGGCGCGAGCGTCAAGTCAAAAGAATGAAAAGCCGGTTACGGATCGAGGACCTGGCTGGAGCGTCCCGACAAGGTCGGGAAGGTCGGTAGTTCAACTCTACCCAGGCCCACCAAACAATTCAATGATTTAACACTTAAGTTACTTTTGGAGGTTTTCAGTTTTGTGCACATTTTGGTGCACACCTGGGGTAAGAATGGGCTGCTCAAACGGATTGGCGATGGCGTCCAGGGCTGCTCGCTTGGCTTCCATTCGAAGTTGGGATTTGTGCTCCAAGATTTTCCTACTGAAGGGTCTCACGATTGCCATATTTGTTTGCTCCCTCGCCTTGCCTTAGGCCAGGTTGGTTAAGCAAGTATGCTGCAGATCACAAAATTGGAGGCGGCCCCGAAAGTTGACACCAGCAAGATTGCCGAAATCGCCTGAAATCGTCGCCGGCATGTGAAAGCACGAGCGGAACTAGCCTCTAGATTCGGATTGCCCACGAAAACGATGTGGGGCCACACCAATACGCACCAAGACACAAAGGTCGGAGTATCCCCAATTTCACACTTCAACCCCCATTCAGGAGAAGAAAACACCACTACGGAACCTTTGGGTTCTGGCTAGAAACACTTCCAGTTTGTGCCGTTGGAGAATGCCAGGGCTTTATTGGAGCTTCCCCCCGCGCAGGGTTGGCCCTCTGTAGTGACAGCCGTCGAATCAGTAACAGTGAATACTTGGCCCGTCGAAGTCGATGCCCTGGGCAGACTCCCCACAGTCAAAGATGAAGGTTCCAACCCTACTCCGTACATGGTCATAGGCCATGTGGCATGACTTGCCGTTCCCGAGGGGAAAATCAACAGCCGGCCGGGATTGGTTCCGTCAAAAGCGTTGTACACGTCGGAAACACTGCGGAAGGCCAAAACGCCGCTGACTCCTCCTCTTGACGGCCCGGTTACCAGCGCGGAAAAAGATTGGCCCGCCGTATAGACATCGGTTCCAAAAACATAGACGAACGTCGAACCCGCTATTGAGGTTATCAACGGGAACGGCCCACCGGTGGTGTTGTCGTTCAGGAATTGGCCGCCGGTTATCGTCAGCCTGCCGCCGTTTTCTATGAACCCGGCCGCCGTCAGCGATACGGGGTTCGTCTCCAGATGGCAGCCCGTGAGCGTTGCTACGCCGTTGCGTCCTACTACGACATAAGCGCCGCTGTCGCTGTCAAGGGATACGTTCGTTAGCGTCGCGTCGGAATTGCTGGCGACAACTACGCCATTTACATTGCTGCCCAAAATCCCGCCGAAAATGCTGTTTTTCTCACCGGTAAGGCTAACGCCAGTATCGCAATAGGCAAGATTAGAGTTGAGGATGGTTGTGGCCCAACCCCAACCTGAGGAATCAGTCATGATGCAAGTACCGAATCCTGTGTTCTTGTCCTGCTTCTGCGAAAACTGGACATTTTCGATCATTGTTCCCACAGCGCCAACACTGGCCGATGACCCTCCGATATGTAGCCCCTCCGTGGATGAGGAATGACCCGGACCAAGGAGCGTCAGGTCCCTGACGCCAGCTCCTACCCCAGCGTTTGGGTTGGTACCCCACTGGAATGTGAGCAGCGCGCCGCTGGAGCCTGTATACCTGATGATAGATGATTGGCCGGCAACGCCTCTGAGGATCACAGGCTTCCTCATTGTCAATCCTGATGACATGAGATAGCAGCCTGAAGGGAAATAGACCGTCCCCCCAGAGCGTACGGCATTGTATGCGGCTGTGACAGCCGGTCTATCATCAGCAACACAATCCCCAACTGCTCCGTAGGCTTTTACGTTGACTACCTGGCTGCCCGCGTCTGCATAGTTCTGTAAAGTGACCATTCCTGACGACTGGTTGACGCAAGAAAAAATGTGAACCACTCCGGATGAGTCTGTCGTCGTTTGCCAGGGCTTAGATGTGCCGGGGCATTGAGCAAGCCCGCACACAACAAACGCAAAGACTAAAGCTATAAGTAAAACTATCTTACCGAAAAACCTGGCCATCACTCTTTCCCTTTCTATCTTCCTTTGGGAAAGGTCATCGGTTTCATCCACCGGCATCGCCCAGCATTCGATTTGCGCTTGGCCTCGTTTTGTTCTAATAGGCCCCGTGGAAGATAACCGTTCTGCCTCTTCCATGTGACATTATATCTTTTCGTTCAAAGCCGCGCCGCCCTCGCAGACAGTTTGAGGTAAGTCCGGCGGCTCCTGCCGCCGGCAGCAACTCAGCTATGATCCGGACTGTTGCGAATCCTAAGACCGAGATTTATCCGTCCCAAAAGTCAACAATGGCTTCCGTGATTTCTCCAAGATCCTGCTCACCGAAGCGCACCTCGACCCCTAATACCTCGCGATGATGTGCAGGATTGCTCGAAGCCTTTGCTGACAGCCGGATTTTCCCTTCGCTATGGGGTTTAATCACAATGGAGCCGGGTTTTTCCAATTGCCATCCTTCAGGGAGCTGCAGTCTTGCAGAGGCGTGACGAACAAAATCAGAGTGGTTATAGATTCTCACCTCAAGCGTTACAGGCTGGCCCGGAAGTACTGTTTGCCGATAGGGGTACGTCCGAACCCAGTAAGGATCCAATCCGAAATTGGGATCATCCCACGGGAACAATGGGGACATCAGTTCGCGCCGTTCTTCAAGGAGGGCAAGCGTCTTCCGGAGATATTCTTTTGAAACCGGTTCTGGCCCCCAATGCGCCGCCATCAGAAGGTCGGGCTTTAGATCAAGCAACAGCTTAAGGCAGCGACTATACCCGTTCTGCTCACCGTCTTTTCCGAGGAAATTCCGGTTGAAGCTGCAATAATCATCAATACCCCAATTCGCAAATGAATCCCCGGTCATGAAGACCCGAGTGCCATCACGCTCAATGAGTGTGCCGTCATGGTAGAGCGTCTGCCCTGGAAAGTAATAGCCCGTGAGCTTGTATCCTTTCCAATGGATGACTTCGCTTTCGGAAACGGCGTGGTCAATATGGATGCTCTCAGGGAATAAGCAAGGCATGCAGTATGCTCTCGGATTCTCAAGGATGTCCCGAAGTTCTATTTGCGCGTAGACTTTGGCTCCGTGCTTACGGCGCAGGTCATTTACTGAAGCAACGTGGTCGTCGTGATAATGGCTGATCCAAATACCGTCGACTCCCTTGATTGTGCCTGATTGAACAAGCCGGTCTATTACGCTGACAATGGGGGGAAATCCACAGTCAAAGAAAAATGCTGATCCGTCTTCAGCCAGAATATAGGAAGAGGTTCCAAGTTCTTTCGTTTTATGAAACCAGGGCGGCATCGTGGCCGGTGGCAAAGGGTCCAACATCGCAACATCAAATCCCGGCCACGGTTTCGAATCAACTTTGATACCGCGAAAATGCCCGGAAAAATAGATCCGCCAGGCAGCCAGTTTGAAATAATTCCTCATCACGGCTTCTAACCTGTCGCGCAGGAGCCGAACGGCTTCTGATGGATTATTGATCACTACGCCATGTGAGGGGATCAGAACGGTTGGGTTTTGAGAAAGCACAGAGTCCAGACTGTGAAGCACATCCTCTACGGCACCTCCGAATCCCCAATATCCGCCGCTCATGCCAGGGAATGCCTTGTCCAGCCGGTAGAAATTCCAGACGGAACCTGGGCCTGCAATAAGGTCCCCGGTAAAAGCGACCCTCTTGCCATCGATATCTACGATATAGGTGAGACTGCCGTTCGTTTCGCCCGGGGTGGCAATGGCCTGGATTTGCAAATCTTCCCACGAGAAGGTCTCCCCTGGCTTAATGAGACGGTCCGGGGCAACTGATTCGCGAAGCACCAGGAGGTCGGGACGAAAGTCGTATCGATGGTCGATGATATTATCGGAATCAAGCCAGAACTCGGTTGCGCTCCGAAATAAATGCTCCTCTGCCTGTGGCACGGCGAGTCTTGCGCCAGCGTTTTTCATTGCCGTGGATCCTGAACACTTGTCACGGTGGTGATCGGTGAACAGAACCCAGTCAACCGGCGCAACCTGCTTTTTACTTGTTGCCTCCAGGATCGACCCTCGCCCGCAATCAATCAGCAGCGTTTTGCCGTTCCGCTCAATGACTCCTACATTGACGACTCCATCTCGATAAATCCTGATGTGAGGTGAGACCTGTTCAAAATGCTGCATTCCCCTAGCGCCCGGCGCAGCTTGACCTGTAAACGCCAGGTTCCCCAGCAACCCTTCCCATTTCGCGGCGAGGAACCCCGGGAACAGACCCAGGTGTCCCAGAAAGTTACGCCTGTCCAGACCGGCCACCGCCGACTTCTTTAGCATCTGCCCCTCCAAAAGACCCTTATGCTCAGATGGAAAATTATCATGCAGTGCAATTAGAGGAAGGTTGTGATTTCTGAGTTAATCGCCGCATAGTGCTTTTCTACCTTTACGCCCCGGGCTACTGATATCGCCGGGGCGCTAGTCGGATGCCTTTCGAATCTTAAATACGAAAGCCTGCTGGCACGGTTTGTTTGCCTCCACTTCCGGCGGGATTTCAATCGCCACTGAGCTTCCTTGCTGCTGCCAGCGCAATGGTTTCTCGATCCCCAGCATTATCACCGGGCTTCCGGGAACTGCGCGAACCGACTCAACCACGAAGTGGTTTCCTGGCCACTTCAGGCTGATTGCATAAAGATACTTTCCGTCTTTGCTTCGGGTAAAGCGGATGTCCTCCCCTTGCTTATAAGCTTTCCACGCACGGGTGGCGTAAATTGCCTCACCGTTCACGTTCAGCCAATCGCCAACGTAGATTAAACGGTCCACGACTTCCTGCGGCCACATCCCGTTGGGCATGGGCCCATAGCCAACTTCGAAGTTGCCGCCTTTGGCGACGATATCGATGAGGCTTTCAAGCACCCACTCCCGGGGTTTGTAGACATCGTTGGGCAGATAAGAAAAGGCCTGCCCGCCCGGATAGATCACCATCCAGTTTCCTTTTGCAAAGTCGGCGGGAATTTCCCGCTCCGGCGTGTAGTAGTCCCCATAGGGACCAATCCCTCGATGCCTCATCAGCACATTGGGCTGCAGTTTCCGGACCATCATGGCGAGTTCGGCTATGTCCTCGGATGCAGCCTCCGGCCAGGCGATATCCAGCGACAGAAGGTCAATGGGCCCATACCAGGTCAACAATTCCTGCACTTGTTTTCGTTCCTGGTCGATAAAAGTCTGCCACCGTTTGGGATCGGATTGCGGGGTGAAATCCGGGTCGTAATAAATGTTGTAAGGGTCCCAGGCGAATGAGGGATCGTGCCAGTCCACGTGGGAAAAATACAGACCCACTCCCACTCCTCGTCTTCGCGCTGCATTGATGAGCGTTCCTACAATATCCTTTTTGTAAGGCGAATCCATCACGCTGTAATGGATCAGGCAATCTTCGAAATTCGGCTGACGCTTAGGCGAAAACGAAAGGCCATGGGGCGCCCGCCTGATGGACTTCACCAAGGTTTCGGTGGGCCACATGCAAAACCCCTCATGGTGTTTTGTGGTGAAGGTAAAAAACCTTAGGCCGGCCCGCTGGAAGAGGTCCATCCAGGAGTCCGGATCGTAATCGGTGGGATTAAAGAATTCGTAGAGCGTGTTGTACATGTTCTGGAATTCGCGGGAAGAATGCGGCAGGCACCATGAGGCGTCGCTTCCGATAAGACAATAAAGGCCCCAGTGAATGCGGATGCCGAATTTCTGATCTCTACAGGCCTCCAGAGCCTCTTCCGGGGCGTGACGATAAGCGGGGTCGACAGTCTTGGGAAAGCCCCGTTGCAGGTCACTCCAGTCGAAGATCGGCCCCTTGGTCGTCTGGCCGCTTGTTTGGCTCTTGTCCTTGTCGCTGCGTTGCCGGTAAGGATTGTACGCCACTCCTCCACCAAGCCCGAGCAGGCCTCCGGATGCCGCTATCGATTTTCCCAGAAATTGACGACGGCGCATTTCGTCTCCTCCTCATGATTTCGGACACTAACCAGCAACATTGCCCTCAGACAAGCCGCGTCCTTCATGGAGAAGTTTCACCCGGCGCAGCCCATGGGTTGTTGCTCGCCCGCTGCTTCGAGAATGGCCGTTTCCTCACCACGCTCACGGCCAGCAGAATAATGGAATTGTCGGGGATGGTTTTGTCGCGAAAGTCTTTGAATCCCGAAATTCCCTCAAGGCGGACTTCTTTGACGCTCTTACCAAAACGTGGGTTGATCCATTCGAACGCGAAAAACGTCACGCGCTCGCCCGGGTTCTTCCCGCAATCGACCACATCCGCCTGCCAGGCGAGATTCCGCGGCTCATGGCTTTTGCCCCAGCCGGCTTCCAGAATGTTCACGCCGTACCGGATGGGCGTTGCTTCCACAAGCCCGTCCTCGTACACGAACTGATAAGAACCCAGCAGGTCTGCCGTGTCGGCATTGTCCCAGGTTTCACGAAACGCCGTAGAATTTTGCGCGGGCAGGGAACAGGCGTGCAGGAAGAGGATGCTGCTCACATCTTCATCCAGGGGAATTACGGCTGCTCCCGATTCGGTTCTCATTTCTCCGGTGGCAACGACGATGGCGTTCTTGCCGCTGTTCCCGGCGGGATTGGCAAGGTCAAATACTTTAGTCCCTTCGCGGACCATCCCGCTGCGCAATGAGGCCAAATCCACCCCCGGCAGGTTGCTGTTACCAGCCGGTACATTCAGGTGCCCACTGATATCGATTGGCGTCACCATGTCGTCCTCGCTCGGCCAGAGTTCCATAGAAACTCTCCGCCTAAAGGCAGGGAGGGCTCGCTGGACTTTCTCTGAAATGTCCTTTGGGTTGAGCGGCTTCGGGGACCACGTGAGGTTGGCGCAGCCGAGGATGTCATACATCATGTCTTTGCCAAAATTGAACTCGGTGGTTTCCGCCCAACTGGAAGGCGCTCCGCCCAGAACGCTCTTCCGCCGGCTTCGACCCTCGTAGTCCTGAATCTCAGGAGTCATGTTCCCGTACACCTGGTGGAAGCCGAAATCCTCCAACTCGACGTCGTTGGCCTCGCCGGACCCTTCTTCTGTGTTGTCCCAGAACCAGTTGAAAATCAGGATATCCTTCGGGATCAAGTCGCGGACCTGCTGGGGAGAAAGCGCCCCGGGCATCTGATAGGAGTAGCCCTCGGGGCTCCGGCCATGGCGGAAGCCTTTTCCACGGACGCGTTCGACGAGGTGGTCGCCCCACATGGCGACTTCAATGTTGCGCCGTTTCAGGAATGAATGCATTTTGTTGACGTCCTGGGCGAACAGCACGGTGGGGTCTTTTCCCTTGCACCGTGGACAGATTCCCCAGGGCATCCGCCACTCGTCGTGGCCGATGTGCACCATCCGTGGCTTCATCACCTCGATGTATTCGTCCATCACATCGAAAGCCAGCTTGTAGCTTGCCGGCTCACTTGGGCAGTAGGTGTCGGGCCACTCGGCCGCCTGGATCTCGGCCAGTTCGCGGTGCCGGGTCAGCAGGTAATAGGCGTGGGTCAGCGTGGAGATCTCCGGGATCACGTCCACGTAATGTTGCCGCGCGTATCTTACGAGTTCGGCGACCTCTTCCTTTTCCAACACGCCTCCGTCGGTGAAAACCATGTTGCCCGAATCCTGGAACTGTCCATGCGGGCCGGTTGAACGCCCGCGGCGGGTGTATTGCATGTCCTTCGTAAAATCGATCCATCCGGCATTCAGTTCCGGATGACGGTCGAATTGCATTCCGGCGTCCATTTCAACGATCAGCTTGTTCAGCTTCGAGGGCGCCATCACCTCGCGGACGAACCGTTTGAAATACGGAATGTGCCGCCGGCCGGGAAGAAAAATGTAGATTCCGCGGAACGGCTGATGCGGCCAGTCAACAATCCGCTGCGCCGGGACGGAAACGCCATCGTCAGACTTGTCGAAAAGTTGCCGGAGCGTTTGCAGTCCGTAAAAGGCGCCGGGCTTGTCGTTCCCAACGATCACAACGCCGCGCTCAGTTGCGTCCAGCACGAAGCCTTCAGATTGTTGAGCGCCGCCTGCGGCACGGATGTTGCGGGCTTCTTGATATTGCCGCACCAGCGGATTCGACTGGTCGCCCATCAGAATGAATCTCTGGTCCTTCGGGATTGTGGCAGTGCGGCGCACGCGTAGAGGTATCCCATACTGATTGGCCAGTTCACCCGAGAGAAACGACGCAAGAAACAGGTCGGAGCTCGAGGCGAGTTCCGGTACTAGGATATCGACGCGCGCATCCACTTTCAGGCGTCCGCTTTGCTCTGTTACTTCGCGCGGGACGGGGAAAACCATGAGGGCCCTCCTGTGCAATGAACCTTATACCGGTGACGCAGTGATGATGGCGCCGGCATCTTAGCCGGCGGAGGCTGGCGCAACGAGCCCGTTCTATTCAATGGCCCCGACGGCCGGACAGGGAACCTGCCGGCCTGACGCAACCTGTTCTTTTATGCCCGCAGATTGTCTTTCGCGGCCCGTTCCGTCACCCAGTCCGTCCACAAGGCTGTCCGGCCACTTGAAAGCAGCGGCTTGCCGTCCAGCACCGCCTCCACAAAATTTTCCACGCAGGGGGAGTGGATGTTTTTATGGGTGGGAACCTCTTCACGGCCCTGGGGCGTAACCAGTGTGGGGCCATTCAGCGGGCTCAATTCCAGTTCGCCGCTGGTGCCGATGATTCGGAACTCGTCGCGCTCCACGTGGGAGTGCCAGCGTACGTCGACGATGGCGCGGACGTTGTTCAGGTATTCAATCAGCACGGTGGCGCAGTCTTCCACCGGAGTTTTGTTCACCACGTTTGACAGTTGCGCCCGCACCCGCGCCGGCTCACCAAAGATGTAGTTGAACAGATCGATCCTGTGCGAGGCGACGTCATAGAGCGGTCCGCCGCCCGCCTTGTCGGGATCAAGCAGCCAGGAGCGGAATTCGTCCTCCGCTTTGAACCACGAGTGGCTGGAAGCATAGGCCAGCACGGGCTGCCCGATCACGCCTTCGCGCATCAGCGCCATGGCGCGATGCACCTTGGGATAAGTCCGCCGGTAGTAGGCAATGCCCAGCGCGCGGCCCGTTGCCTCGGCCGTCTCCACCATCATTTCAGCCTCGGCATAGTTCATGGCCATGGGCTTTTCGCACAGCACGTGGCAGCCTTCACGAAGTGACACCATCGTCTGCGGCGCATGCATGAAAACCGGCGAGGCCACATAGACGGCGTCGGGCCTGGCCTTGGCTAGCGCTTCCCTCAAGTCGGTGAACCCCGGCACGCCGTAAGGCTCGGCTTTCGCCGGGTCGCGGGTGACGATTCCAACCAGCTTGCTTTGCTCTTCTTCCTCAATCGCCGGAAGCACTCGCTTGGTGGTGATGTCTCCAACTCCAATCACAAGCCATTTCATCATCCGGCTATTCTACGCCAACTTCTCTCGATTCCCAGTACGAGTGCGATTGAATGCGAAAGGGCGCCGCATTACAGGCTGCTGAAAAAGGCTAAGCTGTCATGCTGAGCGAAGCGACGCATCCCCGTATTTGCGAGAAAACATGCCGAGATTCTTCGCTACGCTCAGAGTGACGGGCGTAAAGCCCGTTCTTCCGCAGCCTGTTTATCCCTGCCGGAGACGGCCTTCTCCAAGGATTCCCAGCCCTCGCCCTCCGGGAGAAGGTGGTCCCGCCCGGCGGGACCGGATAAGGGAATGCAGGGGCGCAATCTCTCAATCACAAATCACCAATCGACAATCGCAAATGGGTGCATTCTCCTGTTGACAGTCTACATAGAACGCGGTATGCTCCTCCCTGTTGACTGTCAAGAGGAGAACATCCAATGGGCACGGAAAAAGCTGAGGTCCTACAGGGAACACTGGACCTGATGGTCCTGAAAACGCTGGACACGATGGGGCCGATGCACGGGTTTGGCATCGCGCGCCGCATTGAGCAGGTGTCTGAAAATCTGCTGCAACTGAACCAGGGCACGCTCTACCCGGCGCTCCTGCGGCTGCAGCAAAAGGGTTGGATTACGTCAAAGGAAGGCGTTTCAGAAAACAACCGGCGCGCCCGGTTCTATTCCCTGACTGCCGCCGGCCGCCGCCAGCTGAAGAAGGAAGCTGAGAATTGGGAACGGATGACCGCCGTCATTGCGCGCCTGCTGGCGGGGGCTGAACAGTAGCCATCGGGCGATTGAGCGATTGGTGATTGAGTGAATGGAATTATGAATTATGAATGCTGAATTATAGATACGATTCCGTGCTCAAGTGGGTGGCAATGAATCATGGTGTCAGCTTACTCCACTCAGAACCTAGAACCCATAATTCATAATTCAGAATTCATAATTTCGTTTATCCGACGGCTGACGCGCATGGAAGGAGCATAAGTGGTCCCTCTAAAAATGCTGTTTTCAAAGTTCACCGGGCTATTTCGCAAAGCGCGGCTTGAACAGCAACTCGACGAAGATGTACACGCGCACCTCGAAATGCTCACCGAAGAAAACCTGCGCAGAGGGATGGAGCCTGAAGAAGCCCGCTTCGCGGCGCTGCGGCAGTTCGGGAACGTCAGCAGCATGAAAGAAGAATGCCGTGAGCGCCGGAGCATCCGCATCATTGAGGAACTCGTCCAGGACGTCCGTTACGGCCTGCGGCAGCTTCGTCGCAATCCGGGTTTCACTGCCGTCGCCGTCCTCACCCTGGCCCTCGGCATCGGGGCTACGACGGCGATCTTTAGCGTGGTTTATTGTGTCTTCGTTGTTCCATTTCCCTATGTGCACAGCCATAGCTTGGTGGGGCTGAATTCCTGGAATAGGAAGGTAGCAGGGCAATTCGGCGCGGCGCAACTTTCCGCCGCTGAACTCGAGGACTGCCGAAAGCAAAGCCACGTTTTTGATGATGTAGCGGGAGCGACGTATGAGCGTGTTCTGGCGACCGGCATCGATCTGCCAGAGAGTTGGATTGGGTCTCGCGTCACCGGGACCTTCTTCAGACTTTTGGGCGTCCCGCCGCTTCTTGGCCGGGTTATCACATCGCAGGACGACAAGGCTGGAGCTCCAGCCGTCGCAGTACTGAATTACCAGGTTTGGAAAAGTAAGTTCGGTGGCGACCCGAAAGCTGTGGGGCGAACCATCGTTTTGAACCATCAGCCTGCAACCATCATTGGGGTAATGCCTCTCCGCTTCGGCTGTTGGGGAGTCAAGGTTTGGATGTCGACGGGGCTTTCAGCCAGCCCCTCTGGCGATGGGGAAACTGCCTTCGAAATGTATGCCCGGCTGAAACCCGGGGAGTCTCTGGAACAGGCGCAGGCACAGGTGGATACTCTTTCCAGTCGCTTTGCATCTGCCTACCCAAAGGATCACCCCCCGGATATGGCTTTTGCCATCCGGCGCCTTGATCGGGACGTCCGGCAGTATGAAACGCCTTGGCTGGTTCTTCTGGGAGCCGTGGGGCTGCTCCTGTTGATTGCCTGCGTTAACATGGCCAACCTGCTTCTTGCCCGGGCAACGGCCCGCAAGAGGGAAACGGCTGTCCGGGCAGCCCTGGGAGCAACCCGTGGCCGGTTGGTGCGCCAGTTTGTCGTTGAGAGCCTGCTGCTGGCCTTGAGCGGAGCTGGGCTCGGCTGCCTGCTCGCCGCAGGCCTGCTTGCTGGCATCTGGCCTATCCTCCATTCGGCTTTTGGATATTACATCCGGCCGGAAACGGTGATCCGCATCAACGGCCCGGTGCTGTTGTTCACTCTGGGCACAGCAATTCTATCCACGCTGCTCTTCGGACTGGCGCCGGCACTTCTCGCGACGCGAAGAAATATTCAGGAACCGCTCAGGACCAGCGGCACCAGGACGGGGGTTGACCGTGGCCATCAACGGCTGCGCAGTGTGCTGGTGGTCGGTGAAGTAACGCTTTCGCTGTTGTTACTGACGGGGGCCGGCCTGCTCATCCACAGCTTCTATGTTTCCCGGCGCACCAGTCTTGGCTACAATCCCGACAATGTGCTGTTTGCCACTGTCCCCCTGCCGGAAGACCAGTACAAGACGGCAGATCAAAAGATTCAGTTCGACCTGGAATTCCTGCGCCGGGTGCGAGGCCTTCCCGGCGTAGTCTCGGCTGCGCTGGGTTTTCCCCCGCCTCCTTTTCCATTCCAAGTGGATGTCGAGACCAAAGGCAAGAACAGAGCAGCCGGCCGGGCAGCACGCTTTTATCTTGTCGGCGACGCCTATTTCAAGACCATGGGTATTCAGTTGTTGCAGGGGCGGCGTATTTCAGAAGCAGACGTCGCCCAGCGCCGGCAAGTAGCTATCGTCAACCGGACGTTCGCCGCCCGATATTTTGCGGGCGAGGATCCCCTGGGAAAGCAAATCAAACTGAGTGAAGTACCCTCCTGGCTGAAGGGACCTGACACACCATTGTTCGAAGTCGTGGGAGTAGTCGCGGACATAAAAGATGACTGGGGTGGACCCGAGAAAGCGCCCCACCCTGAGTTCTATCTCCCGACAACGGTTTACAAGGTGCCGGCTGCCATGATCTTCATACGGACTGCCGTTCCGCCGGTGACCCTGTCGAACC